>JAZRRL010000001.1:0-2867 GCA_045650665.1 Faecousia sp.
AAGATGTATTGATCAACGGTGTGATGGGCCTGTGCGGCGAAGCCGGTGAGGCCATCGATATCGTAAAGAAGCATCTGGCCCAGGGACATCAGCTGGACAGGGATGCTCTCATTAAGGAACTGGGAGATGTAGCCTGGTATCTGGCGGAGACAGCGTATGCTCTGGATGTCTCACTGGAAGAGGTGTGCAGCCGGAACATTGAGAAGCTGAAAAAGCGTTACCCGGAAGGGTTTTCTGAGCAAAAATCGGTACACCGAACTGAATAAATGAAAGAGGTCTGCTGTAAGCAAAACTTGCAGCAGACCTCTTAATTGTGGTTCTATGTCAATAGTTGGGGTAGAGCCAAAATAGAATAATTTTTGGATTGTGTCGGAGCCTGGGCTCCGACACAATTTTTATGTATTACAAAACAGAATTCTCTTTCTAAAGTTATTGAAGTTACGCATACCATAAGACACTCGTTTTAAGACCTTAGTTTTATTGTTGCAGCCTTCAATGAAGCCGTTTGTCCAAGGGACTTCCAAGGAATTGATAATTTCATTAAACCAGTTGTGGTAAGCTTTGGTGCAGTCATGGAACTCTGGCAGATCCATAACCTCCACAGAGAGCAGCCAATCTGCAAGAGCTTTCTTGCCTTCTGTAGCAGACTTGCTGCGGATCACAGAAAGGAAGTGGTTTTTTATGCGGTAGGCATCTGCCAGCCTAGGTGCGATTTCAAACATCAACGCCAGCTGATACATCTCATCATCCGTTAGTTTCTCCATAGGTTTCATAAGCAAATGTCTGGATTTTTTGAAATACTTTCTATGTCGTTTTGGTAGTTTATTCTGTTCATTTTTTCTTACCCGTTCCATAGCCCAGTATGCCTGCCGAATCACATGGTATTTGTCTGCAACGACAGTAGCCTGTGGGAAGCATATCTTTGCAACCTGTCGAAAGTGCGGATTCATGTCACAAACAAAGTATTTCACATTGATTTTCGACTCAAATTGTGAGAAATATCTCACTAAATTGTTTTCGTAACGATCTGGAAGAATGTCCAAAACCTTCTTTCCGGAGGGGTCTGCAACGATACTGTTGTACTTCTGACCACCGGAATTGCCCTTGAACTCGTCCAGAGAAATTACCTCGGGAAGTGCTGTGGCTTTGTGATTGTAGTGCTGGAAATACCGCATAGCCGTCATGCCGGAAACATTGAACCGGCAGCCAATTTCCTTGGCAGATACAACTTTCTTAAAGGCAAAGACTACCTCTGCCACAAGGCGGCTTGTGACTCTGTAGTAGCGAGGTAGGAAAGTGTTTCTCTCAAAGAATCGCTTACCGCAATCACAGCGATAACGACGCTTACGCAGATGCAGGAAGGTAGCTCTTGCCATTGGAATGTCTTTAATAATCTGTACCCTGTAGTCGTGCACACGGTCTGTCACCGCCCCGCAACAGGGACAGACATGCTTCTTACGGGGCAATTCGATTGAGATATGGAGCTGATCTGAAATATTTTCAACATAGGTGATAATTACATCTTCCAAATTGAGAAATTCTGCGGTATAATCTTTCATGAGCATAGAGGCCTCCTTTGGATTGGTGTAGGGGTACATTCATTGTAAAGGATTTTTGCCTCTATGCTCAACTATTATTTATGACATCGGGGCCAGGCTCATCGCCTGACCCCAACATTTATTATAGAACCTTAATTGTTTCGTTGTGGATCGGATGTGATTCCGACCAAATACGCAGCACATTATTTATGGTGTGAAATGAATGTAAATCAATTGACAGCAGTAATTCTGTTGAGTATTACCTGCGTTTCTGCGTTGGGGGTTGGGATCAGTTCTACCATGGCAATGGTTTTCTCCGGGTGGGGATTGATCCATTCGTAGCGGTAAAGACAAGCAATACGTCCATCCGGCAGGCGGAATTCCTCACCGTCACAGTACCAGTTGGCGGTATAGCCGTTGTGACGGTAGAACATATTGGGTAGCGGGGCGTTTTGCCGGCGATTCCAGTGGCAGATATTACCACCGTAGGTAATGGGGATATTCTCGGTTGTGCCGTCCAGATAGCTGACACGATAATGGGCGATCTCTTCCGACTCTGTCCAGGGCAAGCGGCGGTAGGGCAGGGATGCCGTGTGGAGGAACACCAGACTATTCGCAGTCAGATGAACCGGGAATTCCCTGTGGCTGAGAATATCCGGACAGAAGATACCCGTATCCGCGACCACTGTGCTGCGGGAGCCGGATGCCAGGGAGGGGTAACGGATCCCTTCCAATTGACACCGCAGTGTGGGAAGGTGTCGTTTGATCAGCGCATCATATGCATATCGGTTGTGCCCGCAGTAATCCTTCGACCAGAGCATTTCCGCGGTGTAAAGGAAGTCGTTGAACTTTCCCTCTCGGGCCAGTTCTGCTTCGCTGGTGCCAACCCAGGCGGAAAGCTGACCGACAAGAATACCCTCTTTGCGGATGCGGGATTCATACCTGGGGAAGTGGCTGGAATACATATTTCCATAGATTACCCGATAACCATGGGGAAGCAGATTGTTTTCGATATCTTTGTCCATATGGAAATACCAGATGAAATCCAGCATCACGATATCTTTGGGCAGAAGCTTCACGGCATTTACGGTAGACTTGGGCTTGCCGCCTTCTCCGATGGGCTGCAACATGTCTGACCAGATCATCATTTTCAGCCCTTTGGCGGTGAGGTAGTCGTAGTACTTTTGGACATCCCGGGCAAAAAGCAGGGCAGGATCTTCTTTGCAACATGTTGGACAGAGGCCGATTTGGTATACTTCGTCATGTCCCATATGGACATATTCTCTTGGCTGCACAACTTCCAGTATTTCTTCCAGAATGTCAAAGGTG
>JAZRRL010000002.1:0-8285 GCA_045650665.1 Faecousia sp.
TTTCGGCTCTAAAATCATGTTTTGAATAATTTGTCTAGCAAATTTTACTCAAGAATTTTCGTTGGCTGTTAATTTCGATTTTACATCGCTTAAACAATCCATTAATTGTCCAAGGTGTTAATAGTTTGTCTCACATTATTCAATTTACAAGGTACACTGCTCCCGCCAGGCGGTTAGCTTGCTTATTCTAGCACATCTTCTTTTACCTGTCAAGAACTTTTTTCAGCTTTTTTCAAAGTTTTTTTCAGATATGCTTTTTCGTTCGCACCGCTTAGGCGCTGCGTTATAATACCATTCGTGTTTTCTGTTGTCAAGTATATTTTTTACTTTTTTTCGATATTTTTTGCGCGCCCTACAACTTGTGTCAGAGCTGGCAAAAAAACCCAAAATATGAGGGTACCTATTACCAACCAATATCCCGCTTTCGGCAAAATGCACATAAGGACCGTCGCCACAGCTGCCCCGATCCAAACAGACCATTTCGCAGCATGATTAAAAATTTTCTCTGTTAAATGATAGATCGCACATAACAGCAGACTAAATGTGCCAAACCACCCAGCCGTTAAAGCGCAGGCAACCAATCCTTCAAAACGCTCTGCTACCCCCAGTAAAACGATACCTTTGCTTAGTTCATAGAAACTGTTTTGTGCAGACGTTGCTATATCATGCCCCATAGTTCCATCTAGTAAAATAGAAATGGCTACTGATGCTACACATAATATTACGCCTATCCAGCGTGTTGGTCTTTTATTTGCCGGCAAAAATGCGGCCACGCACGGAAGTAAAAGCAAACTAATAAGCAGACTGTCCGGTACTTCCGGTTTCACACGAATCCAATCTCTATTTATATCTGCTGTCCCCGCAAGAGCGACAACCCCTAATATTGGTAGCGTAATCCACACAAGTGTTGCCCCTGCCCTGGCATTATGGTGCACTCCATTTTGAGATGCCAGTGCAGCCAACACCAGAAGGATAATCGGAACTGCCATTGGTGTTTTCACACTTTCCCAGCAAGTGGCACTGATCTTCGTGATACTGCCCAGAAATATCAAAATCCAAAACAACTCTGCAATACACAGCCATTTAGATGCAATCTTCTTGCAATAATTAAGTGCGCAAAAGGTCACGATTGCACACACTGTTGCGAAGATCAGTACCGTGATCCAGCCGTTTTTTCCTGCAACACATAAAATTGCCGGCAGTGTCGCTGCCAATACCCACGCATATAGTTGTGCACCTGTTGATTCATTGCGCAATCAGTTCAAGCCTCCCCTCTTTTTCGTTGAGCATACCCAAGCCCATTTGTTCCACTCGCCATTGGCGTAGTGTCTGCTTGGGCTCATGTGCCGATAGAAATTCCGCCACTGTTTCCATGTTAGGAATTGATTTTGCTGTGCACACCTTGCACGAAGGACGCAGCACAGAACTGCACTGTTTCAAAAGTGCTTCTCTCCCCTGCTCCACGATCACATAGTCGGCTGTTTCCAGGAAAATGACCCCCGATGTAGTAGCCTTCATATCTTTCAATGCTTCTTGTACATTATCTCCACAGCCTACATCTCCGGTGTCAGTTTCTAAATACACTTGCCCCGCTTTTTCTGCTATCCAGACCACCTCAATCGGAGCCAGTTTTGCAATATCCGTTCTTTCAATGGGCGACATTGCTGCAACACCTATAATCGCAAGGTATAAAATCCAACGTTTCACATTTTATCCTCCTGGCTTTTGACTCGCCGCAGTAAAGCCGGCGTGTTTCCCCTAGAAAAAGGATTTAAATAGGAAACGCCTAAACTGGACAAACTACTCAAATGTATGAGCAGCAACAAGATGCCCGCTGTCCACCCGAATAAACCAGCCACAGCAGATAAGGCTGCCAAACCAAAGCGCCATACACGAATGGCATTTGCAAAATCCCGATTTGGCAAAACATAGCCACAAATGCCTGCCACGCTGACAACGATCAATGCTGCCGGTGATATAAACTTTGCCTCCACTGCTGCTGAGCCAACTACAATGCCGCCAATGATAGAAACAGACTGTCCAATGGAAGAAGGCAAATGCACGCCGGATTCCTGCAAAATCTCAAAAGCCAGTAATAGGATCAGAACTTCCAAGGTTGTAGAAAAAGGTACGGATTCTTTGCTTTCAATCATAGCACGCAGCAAGGAAAGCGGAATCATTTCTTGATGGAATGTGGCCATGGCAATAAATAATCCCGGAAGGAGCAAGCTTAACAGCAATGCGCCGTAACGCAGGATACGGATAGCTGACGCAGAAACATAATCCTTGCCCCAATCCTCTGGAGATTCCATCAGCGCACCTAAATCTACCGGTGCAAGATACCCCAAGGGTATACCATCCACCAGGAGGCCTACCCGCCCTGCAAGCAGGCCTTCGCAAAATCGGTCAGCACGCTCTGTATATTGTAATAACGGAAAAGCTGTGTTTCTGCTGCCGCTGATCAGTTCCTCCACTGCCGACGGTGTCACAAAGCTATCCGTATTCATAGTGTCCAGCCGTTTTTTCATGTGAACCACCAATTCCATATCCGTCACACCGTCAATCCAGATAACGGATACATTGGTAACTGAGTGTTGTCCCACCTGGGTTTCATAAATACGCAGGTTCGGGGTGCGCAGATGACGACGTATCAGGCTGGTATTGGTGCGATTGGTTTCTACAAAAGCATCTTTTGCGCCCTTGGCAGTGTGCTCCAGTTCCGGAGCAGAAATACCTCGCTTTTCCGGAGTCTTGACCTCAAAGGCAATCGCCCCTACTTGTGGAAATAATACCACACAAAATCCGTTGACCAGCATCAAGGCAACCGTATCCAAGTCTTTGCATTCCCGCGCCACAGAATTGTAGATCATGCCATTCATTGCAGCATCGTACAATGCTTGCATATTCTCTGCCCGCAAGTGGTCAGTAATAGGCTTAAAAATGTACTCGGACGCATTTGCACCAGCAGTCAAGCCATCAATGGCATAGGTGTATAGGGTAAACTCTCCGCATTGCAGAGGGCGGTAGTTAAAATCCGCAGCATCTTCAAAGATTTTGCGGATATTTTCATTGGTCACATCGCCGGGATATTTTGCCATGACATTCACCTCCCGGCTAGTATGCCCAATTATTTGGAAAATAAAAAGGGACTGCGATTGCAGTCCCTTTACTATATTATATATTACACATTGAACAGGAAGTTGACGATATCGCCGTCCTTCATCACATATTCCTTGCCTTCGCTGCGAACCTTGCCCACAGCCTTAGCATTGGCCATGGTGCCATACTCCTTCAGATCATCAAAGGCGATGACCTCTGCACGGATAAAACCACGCTCGAAGTCCGTATGGATCTTGCCAGCAGCCTGAGGTGCTTTCGTGCCCTTCTTAATAGTCCATGCACGGCACTCGTCTGCGCCCGCCGTCAGGAAGGAAATCAGTCCCAACAGTGCATAGGAGCTACGGATCAGCTTGTCCAGACCGGATTCGTTCACGCCCAGTTCTTCCATGAACATGGCCTTTTCCTCGGGATCATCCAGTTCGGCAATGTCTGCCTCCAGCTTGGCGCATATAGGGATAAGTTGACTACCCTCGGCATCTGCCAATTCCTTAACAGCCATATAATGGCGGTTCGCTTCCGGCTCATTGATCTCATTTTCAGCCAAGTTGGCAACATAGATGGTTTTCTTCAGCGTCAGAAGATCGGATGTGGCAATCAGCGCCATATCCTCGGCATCGTCTGTAAAGGTGCGAGCCAGTTTGCCCTCGTTCAGGTGTGCCAGCAACTGGGTGAACAGTTCTGCTTCCCGGGCGAACTTCTTGTCGCCGCCCTTCATTGCCTTCTGCGCCTTGTCGATACGGCGCTCCACCATTTCGATGTCGGCCATCACCAATTCCAGATTGATGATGTCGATATCACGGATAGGATCGGTAGAACCCTCCACATGGGTAACATTGGAATCCTCGAAACAACGAACCACATGGACAATAGCGTCGGTGGTACGGATGTTGCTCAGGAACTTGTTGCCAAGGCCTTCGCCCTTGCTTGCACCCTTGACAAGACCTGCAATATCCACAAACTCGATGACAGCGGGGGTGTGCTTCTTGGGTTGATAAAAATCAGCCAGCCAATCCAGCCGCTCATCCGGCACGGAAACCACGCCCACATTGGGATCGATGGTGCAGAATGCATAGTTGTCAGCAGGTACGCCTGCATTGGTGATTGCGTTGAACAGAGTGGACTTACCTACATTGGGAAGTCCCACGATACCTAATTTCATTTTTGTTTCTTCTCCTTCAAAAAATCCTTTATTTGCAAGGGTTTTCGGCATTTGGCACTTCCGGGTTTACGCCATTTTTACGCCATTTTGCTATGGAATAACATAGGCATTTATGCCGATACCCCATTTTTCTCAAATTGCCTTACAGCTTGGTCCATAGCTTCGTCCGTTACGTGAACGTACCGATCCATGGTGGTTTGGATGCTGGCGTGACCCAGCAATTTCTGCAGCACCTTAGGCTGCATTCCGCTTTCGATGGCACGGGTCGCATAGGTGTGACGAAGCGCGTGCATACAAAAGCGTTCGATCCCTGCTTCGTCGCAGAGCTTGTACAGATGGGCATCATAAGAACTGTTTTTCGCCGGTGCTCCGGTGCGATAGTTGATAAAGACAAGATCACGCATGACAAGTTTGGACGTATGTCCTGTGCGACGGTCCATATATTCCAAGACTTCCGACAGAATAGGGGACTCCTTGCGACCCTCACGGCTCTCCCAGACGCTTTTGAGGATTTCGTAAGCCCTGTCCGTTAACGGAATGGTCCGATAGCTCTGGGGCGTCTTGGGCGGTCCTGCACGCCAGGTCTGGCTCTTGTACCGAAACTCCAATGTCTTGTTGACGGTCAACGTACGCTTTTCAAAATCAATCGCATCCCAGGTTAGACCGATCAATTCACCGGTACGAAGTCCGGTCTCAAGAATCAGAGCATACTGGTTATAGTTATGCGAACGCTTCGCTTGCTCAAGGAAGATTCGTTGCTCGTCCCGTGTCAGGAATTTGATATCATCCTTTGCACGGACCGGCTTTGTGTAGCGAACGCCGTCCATAGGGTGCTTTCTGATCAAGTCATTCATTTTTGCTGCCTTGAACATGGTCCCCATGGTGATGTAGGTTTGACGGATGGTAGAGCCCGCATAATCGGCATCCATCAGAATGAACACCTTTTTGCAGTGCATCGGTTTTACGTTGGACAGATACATCTTTCCCATAACAGGCTGAATGTTCCGAATGTATCGCTCTCGGTAATTACGAATCGTGTTGGGCGCTAAGTCACCAACGATATTCTCGATCCAAAATTCAAACCATTCGTCAACGGTTGTTTCGGTCGCTATAAAAACTTCTTCGTGCTTGTCAGCGTATTTCGCGTCCTCCATCCAGTTGCGTGCTTCCGGAAGTGTTTGGAAATATTTTTCGTGTCGCTTTCCTGCTTTATCAATATACCTTGCGCTGTATCGACCATCCTTTCTTTGGTAGATACCCTTACCACATTCTTTGCCTTTGAGATTCTTTCCCATAGATGAGCTCCTTTCCGCCTTGGCGAAAAAGAGCACACTGCTACACTATAATAATAACACAGTGCGCCCTTTTTCTCAAGACAATAATGAAAACTTTTCCACAAGAATTTGTGAGATGTTATCAGATATAAAGACTTTTGCTGATAAACTCTTCAAACTCCTTGCGCTTTACCAATTTCTTTTTCCCCACAAACAATACAAACGGACAATTCGGCTTACGCAGCATAGCATCGATTCTATTGATACCGATGTTGCTGAGCTCAGATGCCTCATCGATGGTCAGTGTGATCTTGTGGTAAATTGGCACGGGATTCATAGCTTTGGACATATGAATGCCTCCTTCGAAAATATTTAGAAGTTTGGCACATTCATCTGACTGCAATGTCCGGCTCATTGCAGTGTTGTTCAATTCACTTATTCATTCATTCATTTTGTGGTGAACTTCTATGTTAATAATATATGAGAGTTAAAATCGCGTTTCAAGAAAACATCATTTTTCGCAGAAAAAATTTTTGTATCGGTTTTTGTATCAAAAAAGAGGGTAGAGCACATGTTGATTTCTTAGTGGCTCCACTTTTTAGAGGGAAAAAGCGTTGGGAATACAGCGGAAACGTACCGTCATTTTTGCAGGTTGAGATAATGGAAAAGTGCGTTTTTTAGGGCAAAAATTGCCCCATAAGTCCATATAAATCCATGTAAGTGGCATAAAAAAAGGAGCGCATGACTGTTAATCATGAGGTCATTGGTTTTGCCCAAAAACGGCATGCCGAAAAAGCCTTGAAAACACTGGGTTTTCAAGGCTTTTCGCTATTTTTGGAAAATACACCTGAAGCAAATTCTGACGCAAAATTTTTTAAATGCTCAAAATTTGCAAGTCTGAGACGATGGCCTTTTTGGATGCGTTTTGATCTTGACTCAAAAATTTTATGTCAATTTGAGTCAAAAAATTAGAGCACACAATTATTTTAAAGATGCTCAAAACAGTGGTTAGACCCGGTTTTTGCGTAAAAAAGAGCCCTTTGGCTGCCGTTCTACCGATCTTTGGGCAGCCTTAGGGCATTTTGTATGTATTTCTGAAAAATGTGGAACCAACGAGCACACGACTAAACCCCGGTGGCTCTAAATATAGCAAGAATTTAGCTTGTCCAGGCACATTTTTTGATGTAATTGGGACATATGTAAATATACGTCGCCGGTTATTTTTACACTGGCGTGCCCCAATGTTCTGGAAATCGTAAGCAGGTCCATGCCGGATTCCAGGCACATGGTCGCGAAGGTGTGACGGAGTGTATGAAAATTAACATCTGTGATCCCAGCTGCCTCTAAAATTTCGTGATAGTATCTGTAGAAGGTTTTGCTTGCAAAGCCTGTATTGTTCCGGGTGGGGAATACATAATTATCCTCGGAATACGGGGTGCCGCGCTTTACTTGCTGCTCCAACAACTTGCACTTGTATTCTTCAAATTCCTTTGCTAACGGTTCTATCATATGAATCGTCCGTTTGGAGTTCTTTGTTTTTGTGGTTTTGGGTACATAGCGTGTTTTAGCATCATCTGTGGAGTTAATCTTGTATTCCCGCACAAGCTGGTGTTCGATTGTGATGGTTCGATTTTTAAAGTTAATATTGCTCCATTTCAAACCGAGAAGCTCGCCCTTTCTAAGCCCTGTGAACAGACAGACGATAATGCAAAACGTCACCAAATGGTCGGAGTTATGCACAGCGTTAATGAGCCGTACGATCTCTTCTGGGGTCAGAGCACGATTCTCATTAATACCGGTTTTAGGAATGCGGACACCGTTTGTGGGATTGTGCAGAATCATATTGTTTTGAATGGCGTATTCAAAAATCATATGCATGAAGTTGCGCAGACGGCATAGATGGCTCTCGCTAATGCCGTTTTCATCCACAAGCAGGGAACAGTTGGTGATATGCTGTTGAACCATCAGGCTCGTAATGCGCCCGATAGGCATATCTCCCAGTTCACCAAAATGCAGGCGAATCAACCGTTCATATGCTGCATAGGTGTTCCCCTGGATGTTTGCAACACAGTAGGTATTCAGGCAGAGATATGCCCAGTTTGTCAGGGTCATATATTTGGTTGGGTGGGACATTTCATATTTGGTTTGCGCCGTAGCATTTAGCCCGGCAATGAACACCTCTAGCTTTTGTTGTACCTCCTTTTTGGTTCTGCCGTAAAAGACGGTGCTATGCCCCTGATCCATAACCCGTGCAACATATCGCCCGTCCTTTCTAAGATTGATTTTGTAGTTTTTGTAATTGCGGAACATAGTGATTCTCCTATCTGTATTTAGTATTTTAGCTGCGATTTTTGAAATACTCTTGTAAATGATAGCAAATAAAAACCTGCCCACAGGAATTGCCTGTGGGCAGGAAAATTTTAAAAGTATTTGCAGGGTAGGTCGGTGGTAAGCTGCAAATTTCGAATGCTTATTCCACCAATCCGTACTTAACCTTGATACGGTCCAGTTTTTCCAGCATGGGTTCGGCGGCGATGAGAATGAAGATTACTGTGGCGGCAGCATGTATCAGATCCATGGGAAGGCCGGATACATAGTAAGCTTTCAGCATTTCCCAGTTGATGGATTGAGAATTGTACATCAAGGCTGCGGCGGGGTTCATAATGCCGCCGTAGATGATGACTGCGGAAAAAGCACCAAAGGTGGCAAGGCTGCCACGGCTGCGGCGAAGC
>JAZRRL010000003.1:0-21037 GCA_045650665.1 Faecousia sp.
TGTATTATTCCCACTCAATTGTTCCGATCGGTTTGGGAGTGAGGTCAACAAGAACACGGTTGATACCTTCAACTTCGTGTGTTATTCTGTCTGTGATTTTGTGAAGAACAGGGTAGGGGATTTCTTCGATTGTTGCTGTCATTGCATCCTGGGTATTAACAGCTCTGATGATTGCGGGCCAGCCCTCATATCTTTTGCCGTCTCTGACACCAACACTTTTGAAATCGGGAACAGCAATGAAATACTGCCACACCTTTTCTGCAAGACCGCAATTATCAAATTCCTCCCGCAAAATGGCATCTGCCTCCCGCAGTGCGTGCAAACGATCACGGGTGATAGCACCCAGACAACGGACGCCCAGACCGGGGCCGGGGAACGGCTGACGGTAGACCATGGCATGGGGCAGACCCAGTGCCTCACCTACCACGCGGACCTCGTCCTTGTACAGCAGCTTCACGGGCTCGACCAGCTCCATCTGCATATCCTCCGGCAGGCCGCCCACATTGTGATGCGCCTTCACACCGTCAGATTCCAAAATATCGGGGTAAATCGTGCCCTGGGCCAGAAAGGAAATACCCTCCAGCTTGGCAGATTCCTCGTCAAATACCTTAATAAATTCGTTGCCGATGATCTTGCGCTTCTTTTCCGGCTCAGCAACACCGGCCAGCAGATCTAAAAAGCGATCCGTAGCGTCCACATAAATCAGATTGGCATCCAACTCCTTGCCGAATACCTCAATAACCTGCTCGCTTTCGCCCTTACGCATCAGACCGTGATTGACATGCACGCAAACCAGCTGACGGCCAATGGCCTTAATGAGCAGAGCTGCCACAACAGACGAATCCACGCCACCGCTAAGCGCCAGCAGAACTTTTTTGTTTCCAACCTGCGCGCGAACCTCTGCCACCTGCTCCTCAATAAAAGCCTTGGCAAGTTCCGGGGTGGTGATTCTTTCCATGGATGCGGGACGAACAATGTTAGCCATGTGGATTCCTCCATTTTTTCCAATATATATTCGTATTATATATCTGCTTTTTCTCAGATGCAAGGAAAAATTACAGAAAATTAGTCAAATGCCAGACCAAAATAGCCCGGTGCCGGCAAATCCTGCAAAGGACGATACATGGCAAAGGGCATTTTTACTCCCGGGCAGCGGAATTTTCCCTGATTTTTCCGCAGGGCCGCCAAAATTCCCGGCGCTGCCTGCGTATTTCCCAAGAGCTCAGGCGCAAAAAATTCCTCATCCTGGGCAATGGCGATCAAAAAGTCATCACCCACGTAAAAATCTGCCATGGTCTGCAGAAAATCCAGGTTATCCCCTTCCTGCACCACACCATTTTCCGGCAAAAATTGCCGACGGAGCAAGCGGTATTCTTCCTTGTCGATTTGACGCAGCTCCACCGGTTCAAAGGCTGCATCGCAGAAAAATTCCTCCACTGACGTACAAGTGGTATACCCCAGTTTTTCGTACATTTGGAACAGTTTTTCCCCGGCAGGAACCAAAATTTCCCCGGCATATCCCAAGTATTTCAGATGATTGTGTGTATTTTCCACCAATGCTTTGCAAATGCCCTTTCCACGGTAGGCCTTGGCGGTTGCAACACCATAGAGGTACGCCAAAGGCTTGCCCTGATAGCTGCAATCAAACCAATACAGCGCAGCCGCAACCTTGCCGTCCACCGTCAGACAACGGCATCGGTCAGGTGCGAAACCGTTGGTGAAAAAATGCTCCAGATAGGCATCGTCATCCCCAAAGGCTTCCTTCCAAAGGGCGCGCAGCGCACCCGTTTGGGCTTGATTGGGATAATCAATGTTCATCGTCTTCCTCCAAAAGATTGGCCCAGAATTTTACGACCAAATGGTCAGGATAATAGGATAATTTCGCCTTGCGTAGCCCCGGAATGCCCATGTCATCCTCCCGATTCAGCCAGCGCAGATTTGGATATTTGCCCTGCAAATGCGCAGCAAAAGCCTGATTGATGGCGGCATACGCGCCATCCACATCCTCCAAGGCTTTTTCAAAATGCACATCGAAGGTATCTTCATTCAGGAAAGAACCCATGGACATGGCCAAAATTCTGCCATTTTCCATTAGAACGACACCTTCCAACTCCAATTCTGCCCATTTTTCCATAGCACGGCGCATTGCCTGCTGTTCCAGCAGAAAATCATTATCCGGATCCGATGCCATGCGGGCAGCATACCATTGCTCTACCATGGCTTTTACAGCAGAAAACCGTTCCTCGGTAATTGGTTCTATCCGGCAATCCGGGTGATTTTGGCGGAAACGGTTCAGATGGTTCCGCTTGCGCTGATATTTTCGCCCCGGGAGCTTTGCAAGATCGTCGATATTATATACATAATCGCAGCAATCCCGATCCGGATGGAATTGAAACTGACCGGGGTAACGTTCCTCCAGAATGGCGCAATCTTCTGCGGTCATGGAGGCCAGACGGCATTGCAAGCCACGCACCTTTGCATCGTGAATAATTGCATCCAATACTGTACCCAGGTCCCCATCCCCCACCGGGAAAGGATAAACACTTTTTCGCTGAAATTGAGAAAAAAGTACAAGGCAATCGTGGAAAATTGCGACTTTTTGCCGCCCCCACATATAGAGATTCGCCAGGGAATATTCACAACCCCGTTCTCCGCAGGCGGACAGATATTGTCTGTACTTGGCGGCTTGGGATAGGTCTATTTTCTGAAAATCGATCATTTTCACACTTCCTTTACCTTATAGTATACCACATTTTCAGCATTTTTTCAATAAAAAACCTTCCCATGCGGGAAGGTTTTACAGCCTTATCCAAATAATCTTCTGTCTAAACCACGAATACGCATAGCGTAATACAGCGCACTGCCCAGCGTCAGCAAAACTGCCGCTTCTCCGGCTGCAACCAGCGCTGCGTTGATCCAGAAACCTCCGCCAATGTAAATACTGAGTTCCCAGCCCACAATGACCGCATTGAAAAGGGCGGGCATCAACAAGCCAAACGCAGGAAACCCCTTGATAGTCCACGTTCTGGTCATGCGCATAGATATTGCCGCCAGCAAGGTTGCAGCGCTGCCCAGTAAAAAATCCAAGGGCAGAGCCTGCGCAAAAGTAATGTTGAACAGCAATGTGCCGATGGTCAACCCCGGAATTGCCGCCGGTGTAAAAAAGGCCAGAATACACAACGCTTCGGAAACACGGAACTGGATCGCCCAGGTTGCAGAGCCGGGGATCAGTAAGTTCTGTGCGTGGGTCAATACCACATATAATGCGGCGATCATGGCGCAATACACCAAATATCGAGTGCTTTTTCTCATAAAAATCTCCTGAAAATAGAAAAATGGGCGCAGTCCGCACCCACAAAAAAATGAGCGCAAAGCGCCCATCTCAAAAAAATCCTAGTTTTGTTTTGAGACAGGATGGTTACGAACTGTCTTATTCGATTGAGGTGATTATAGCGAATGTTTTACACCTTGTCAAGATAAAGAACGATTGTGCAGCTTTATTTTCTTTGGGAGTCCTGAATATTCCCCCTAAAAAACGCATTTTTCTCTTTACGGAACGAAAAAGATGGTGTATAATAAAACAAATGTGACGCAAGGAGGTGTGTGCTGTGGCATGCATGAAATGTGGTAAAAAGCTTGGCCAATCCCAGACTTTCTGTGACGAATGCCTGGCAAAAATGGAACAATGTCCCATAAAGCCCGGAACCGTCGTGAAGCTACCGCAGCCACGCAGCATTCCTGAAACAAAGAAAAAAGCGCCCCGCCGCCAATATTTCTGGAACATCGAGGGCGAAAATGATACATTGCGCTCCAAAATTCGCTGGATGCGTTTTGCGCTGATCATCGCGATTCTCGGCTTTGTGATCTCTGTAGCAATTATTATTTTACTGCTTCAGCAAATGGGTCAGTTGGATTTTGTGCGGCAGCTGCTGCCAGCTTGATCAAGGGAATGTTTCACGTGAAACATTCTGAAATCTGAGTCTGCACCATTGTTTCACGTGAAACAATTTGGAGGTGTCCTATGGGTAAAATTATTGCCGTCGTCAATCAAAAGGGTGGTGTTGGCAAAACCACCACCGCTGTTAACCTGACCGCCAGCTTGCACGATCTGGGTCTGAAGGTGCTGTTGTGCGATTTTGATCCTCAGGCTAATGCCACATCCGGTCTTGGTCTGGAAAAGAAAAAACTGAAAAATTCCGTCTATGACGTGATCATCAACGAGGTTCCCGTGGAAAATGCCATCGTTTCCACGAAATTTGGCGATGTCTTGCCCGCATCTGCAGATCTAGCAGGCGCTGGTGTGGAGCTTTTGGCAGTAGATGATCCCAATTACCGACTGAAGAAGTCCCTGGCTTCCGTAAAGGAGAAGTACGATATTATTTTTATCGATTGCCCGCCCTCCTTGGAAATGCTGACTTTGAATGGTCTTTCTGCCGCTGATGCCATTTTAATTCCCGTACAGTGCGAGTATTTCGCTCTGGAGGGTCTTTCCGATTTGATGAACACCATGCGTATGGTAAAAAAGCGCATTAACCCCAATCTGGAGATCTTCAGCGTGATTTTGACCATGTTCGATGGCCGCACCAATTTCTCCACGGAGGTTGCCCAGGAAGTGCGTCGGCATTTCCCCGGAAAGGTTTGCGCCACCGCGATTCCCAGAAATGTCCGTTTGGCGGAAGCCCCCAGCCATGGTTTGCCCGTAGGTGCATACGATAAGCACAGCCGGGGTGCGCAGGCATACAAGGCCGTGGCAGAGGAATTGAAGTCCAAATTATAAGAGGTGATGAAATGGCATCCAATAAAGTTTTAGGTAAGGGTCTGGGTGCCCTGCTCGGTGATTTTGAAGAAGAATACCAGGAAAATACTCCCTATAAGTTGTTGCCCATCCATAAAGTAGAACCTAATCGGAATCAGCCCCGTCAGGATTTTGACGAGGAGGAATTGCAGGCACTGTCCGAATCTCTGGCAACGCACGGTATTTTGCAGCCGCTGACTGTTCGGGAATTGGACTCCGGTTACTATCAGATCATTGCCGGCGAACGCCGCTGGCGAGCTGCACGGCTTGCCGGTTTGACCGAGGTTCCGGTGGTAGTGATCGAAGCAGATGACAAAAAGGCTATGGAGCTGGCGCTGATCGAAAATCTCCAGCGGCAGGATCTGAACCCCGTGGAAGAAGCTTTGGGTTATCGATCTCTGATGGAAGATTTCGGTCTGACGCAGGAAGAAACCGCGCAACGGGTAGCAAAATCCCGTCCGGCCGTGGCAAACGCTTTGCGGCTTTTGAATCTGTCCGGCACGATTTTGGAGAGAGTTCGGGAAGGAAGCCTGAGTGCCGGTCATGCCCGAGCCCTGCTGTCCATTAAGTCCGAAAAAAAGCAGTTGGAAGCTATGCAAAAGATCATTGCCCTTGGACTTTCCGTCCGTCAGGCAGAATTGCTTTGTAAAAATATGACCAAAGCTCCCGTTGCGGAAAAGCCGGTGACTTTGGCGGTGGATTATATTTCCGAGTGTGAAAAGCAGCTGAGTAAGCATCTGGGCCGTGGCGTTAAAATTGTCAACGGCAAGCGCAAGGGCCGTTTTGAGCTGGAGTTTTACGGTCAGGATGACCTGCAGATTCTGCTGGACGCATTGCTGAAACTGAAAAAGTGAAATTTTCCCGGGAAAACGGGTTATATTGAAGAAGAATAATTGTTCCTGATAAGGAGAGGTAATATGTTAGACATTAAGAAGATTAAGGAAAATCCCGATGCAGTCAAGGCCGGCCTGAAGGCCAAGGAAGTGGACTGCGATGCTGTCATTGACCGCATTTTGGAGCTGGATGTGCAGGTTCGTGCACTGAAGACCTCCACCGAAACCAAAACTGCTGAAAAGAACAAGATGGCCAAGGAAAACGGCAAGCTGTTTGGTCAGAAGAAGGGCGCTGAAAAGCGTGGTGAGGACACCTCCGCTATCGATGCTCAGATCAACGCAAATATGGCCGCTTCCATCGCCATTGACGAAGCGATTGCTGACGACAAGGCAAAGCTGAAGGAGCTGGACGAGCAGTTCTACACTGCTATGCTCAGCCTGCCCAACCTGCCCGACAGTGATTTGCTCCCCGGTGGCAAGGAAAACAACGAACCCCTGCGTTACATTGGCGAGAAGCATTCCTTTGATTTTGAACCCAAGCACCATGTGGATCTGTGCACCGACCTGGGCCTGATCGACTATGAGCGTGGTGTCAAGCTGGCAGGCGCCGGCAACTGGATGTACACCGGCATGGGCGCACGTCTGGAATGGGCGCTGCTGAACTACTTTATTGACACCCACACCGCCGACGGCTATGATTTCATTCTGCCTCCCCACATGTTGGAATACCAGTGCGGTCTGACCGCCGGTCAGTTCCCCAAGTTTGCTGACGAGGTGTTCAAGATTTCTAACCATCCCACCGAGGGTGGCGTGTTCTACATGCTCCCCACCGCAGAGGCCGCTTTGGCATCTGTTTACCGTGATGAGATTCTCACCGAGGCAGATCTGCCCAAGAAATTCTTTGCATACACCCCTTGTTTCCGTCGTGAAGCCGGTTCTCACCGTGCCGATGAGCGTGGCATGGTTCGTGGCCACCAGTTCAATAAGGTGGAGATGTTCCAGTTCACCACTGCAGAGGGTTCTGACGAAGCATTTGACGAGCTGGTTACTAAGGCTGAAAAGCTGGTTGCCGGTCTGGGTCTGCATTTCCGTACCGTGAAGCTGGCTGCAGGTGACTGCTCCGCATCCATGGCACGCACCTACGATATCGAGATCCTGATTCCCTCCATGAACGGCTATAAGGAGGTTTCCTCCGTTTCCAACGCCCGGGATTATCAGGCTCGTCGTGGCAACATCCGTTACCGTCGTGCCGACGGCAAGATCGATTTCGTTCACACTCTGAATGGCTCCGGTCTGGCTACTTCCCGTATCTTCCCCGCAATCGTGGAGCAGAATCAGCGTGCAGACGGATCTGTTGTGGATCCCGAGGTGCTGCGTAAGTATCTGGGCGGTCTGGAAGTTATCGAAAAGAAGTAATTAGGTGGTAATTATTTCCAAATAAAATCTTCTGTTTTGTTTGGGATATTATATAGAAAACCGAAAGGATGATAAAAATGAGCAAGAAAAATAAGAAATCCCTGTGGAAGGAATTTACTGAGTTTGCCATTAAGGGCAACGCAATGGCACTGGCCGTTGGTACTATCATCGGTACTGCTTTCGGTACCATTACCAAGAGCCTGACCAATGACCTGATCATGCCCGTGGTAAACATCTTCCTGGGCGGCGCAGATTTTAGCGATATCAAGATTAAGCTGCCCCGTATGCCTTGGGTTGAACCCAAATTTGAAAAGGTTGTTAACGAAGCCGGCGAAGAGATTACCCAGATTGTCGAAAACTATCTGACTGTTGGTAATTTTATCTCCGCTGTCATCAACTTCTTCATCTTGGCTATGGTTGTGTTCTTCATCGTTAAGGGCATCAACAAGCTGTCCGAAATTGGTAAGAAGAAGGAAGAGGCTGTCGAGGAAGCACCTCCTGCTCCTCCCGCACCCACCGCAGAAGAAGTTCTGCTCACCGAGATCCGCGACCTGCTGAAGGACAAATAAGGATACATATAAAAAAGCACGCCAAATGGCGTGCTTTTTTTATTTCATTCTCTTTTCCAAGGTAGCCGTATTCAAGGATGTCAAATACAGCCGATTTATACCGTACTCTGCCGTCAAAACAAAAGATTTCGGCAGATCATCACAAGGAACGACCTGACCCTCTTTTTCAGAATGTTCGAGAAACTCCCGTGTTTTCGCTGATATTGAGGTATTATCCAAATCAAAAATTCCGATAATTGCCGTATCCCGCACCGCCATATCGCCGCCGATATTGAGGTACATATCAGTCTTCCCCCTTGATTTTCTTCCACTGAGCAACCGCCATTTCGTCACAGCGGTTGTTTTTTGGGTTTTCTGCATGTCCCTTGACCCAGTGGTAGTGGAGTTCATGTTTCATGGTTAATTGTAGCAAAATTTCCCATAAATCCGGGTTAAGGGCGGGTTTTTTATCGGATTTAATCCAGTTTTTCTTTTTCCACCCCATTGCCCAACCCTTTTCCAAAGCGTCAATGACATACTTGGAATCGGAGTACAGCTCCACAATGCAAGGTTCTTTCAGTGCCTGCAGACCCTTGATTACAGCAGTTAGTTCCATGCGATTGTTGGTGGTATTTTCCTCACCGCCGGAAAGCTCCTTTTCAATTCCGTTAAACTCCAGAATGGCACCCCAGCCGCCGGGGCCGGGGTTGCCGGAGCAAGCACCATCGGTGTATAACGTTACGGTTTTCATTCTTCGCTCTCCTGGGTATCCGTCTCCAGATTTTCAACGCCTTCCACGCTGACTACCTGGTTGCCTTGCTCGATACGCATGACGATAACACCCTGCACATCTCGCTTATAAATGTTGATGGTGTTTGCAGGAATACGGATGATAACACCACCGCTTTCAATGAGCATAACATCGTCATTTTCGCCTACCAGACAGCAACCGGCAATCACGCCAGTCTTGGCAGTGATGTTGTAGTTCTTCAGACCCTTACCACCACGGCCCTGGGCGACCTTTTCGCCGTTGGGGCCGGTACGCAGATATTCACTCAACTCGGTACGCTTACCGAAGCCGTTGACAGTAACTGTCAGCAAGGTCTTGCCGTCCTCTGCCTTCTGTGCACCGATGACCTCATCGTCACCAACCAAGGTGATACCCTTCACACCCATGGCGTCACGACCCATGGGTCGGACATCATTTTCGTTGAAGCAGATGGCCATACCGTTGCGGGTAGCCAGAATGATGTTGTCATTGCCATTTGTGCGGATAACATTGATCAGATGATCGTTTTCATCCAGCGTCAGCGCACGGATACCGCCCTTGCGGTTGGTCTGCAGTGCAGTGAAGGGGATGCGCTTAACGGTACCCTGACGGGTAACCATCATCAGGAATTCATCCTCGTAGTATTCTCGGGTGACCACCATTGCGGTGACACTTTCACCCTGCTCCAGAGGCAGAACATTGATAATGGCAGTACCGCGGGCAGTTCGTCCGGATTCCGGAACCTGATAGCCCTTGCGATGGTGTACACGACCGGTGTCTGTGAAGAACAGAATATGATCATGGGTAGAAGCAATGTTCAGACTCTTTACATAGTCCTCGTCCTTCAGATTCTGGGCATTTACGCCACGGCCACCACGGCTCTGGGTGCGGTAGGTATCCACGGGCATCCGCTTGATATAACCCTGCTTGGACAGAGTGAATACGCAGGTTTCTTCCTCGATGAGATCCTCGATATCGATCTCATCCTCCACATCCTGGATTTCGGTGCGGCGTTCGTCGCCGTACTTATCCCGGATTGCGGTGAGTTCTTCCTTCAAAATAGACTTAACCAGCTCGGGGTCACTGAGAACACGCTCAAAGTAGGCAATGCGCTCCAGCAGTTCTTTATGCTCGGCCTCCAGTTTTTCCCGATCCAGGCCTTGCAGTGCCTTCAGACGCATATCCAGAATAGCCTGCGCCTGCACTTCGGACAAACCGAAACGCGCCATCAGATTTTCCTTAGCATCGTCATAGGAAGAACGGATGATCTTGATAACCTCGTCAATGTTATCCTGTGCGATCAGCAGACCCTGCAGGAGATGATCCCGCTCCTGCGCCTTGCGCAGATCGTAACGGGTACGACGAACGATGATTTCTTCCTGGAAAATCAGGTATTCGTCCAGAATTTCCCGCAGACTCAGCACCTTAGGCTGGCTCTGATTCTTCACCAGCGCCAGCATATTGATGGCGAAGGTGGTCTGCAGGCTGGTCTGGGTGAACAGCTTATTCAGCACGATCTGGGGATTGGCATCCCGCTTCAGCTCGATGACGATACGCATACCGGTACGGTCAGACTCGTCACGAATATCGGAAATACCTTCCAAACGCTTGTCATTAACCTGATCAGCCATGGACTTGATCAGCATCCGCTTGTTTACCTGATAAGGCAGCTCGGTGATGATGATCCGGGTACGATCCTGACCAAATTCCTCGAAAACATGCCGTGCCCGCAGGGTCAGACGGCCCTTGCCGGTGGCATAAGCGGCGCGGATACCACTGCGGCCCATGATAATGGCCTTTGTGGGGAAATCCGGACCGGAAATATGCTGCATCAGATCCGCCAAAGTTGCCTCCGGGTCATCCAGCACGCAAATGCAGGCATTGATGACTTCCGTCAGGTTGTGGGGCGGAATATTGGTGGCCATACCAACTGCGATACCGGAAGATCCGTTCACCAGCAGGTTGGGGAAACGGCTGGGAAGAACTCGGGGTTCTTTCCGGGTTTCGTCAAAGTTGGGATCCCAATCCACGGTCTCCTTTTCGATATCCCGGAGCATTTCGTTGGCCATTTTGGACATTCTTGCTTCGGTGTAACGGTAAGCAGCCGGGGGGTCACCATCCACGGAGCCAAAGTTGCCGTGGCCGTCAACCAGCATGTAACGCATGGAGAAATCCTGAGCAAGACGTACCAGCGCATCATAAACAGATGCGTCACCATGGGGATGGTAACGACCCAAAACGTCACCGACGCAAGTAGCAGACTTGCGGAAAGGACGGTCAGCGGTCAGATTATCCTCGTACATTGCATACAGAATTCGACGATGGACGGGCTTCAGACCATCACGCACATCGGGCAGCGCACGACCGACAATAACGGACATGGCATACTCAATGTAACTGTTTTTCATTTCTTTCACAAGCTCGGATTCCACGATGGCCTGATCCGGGTACATGATATCCTCGGGCTTGTAATCTTTCTTGTGTTGTGCCAAAAGAAGTTCCTCCTTTTGTTTTGATTCACCCTAGATTAAAATTTTGAACTGTAGGGATCTTTGGGCATGGGGGCGTTTGCTTCCTCCGGATTGCTGAACAACCGATCCAGCCAGGAAACAGACAAATCCACCCACTGGGCGAAGCTCTTGTCGCCGCCATTGACATTCACCTGAGGTGTTCCCAAAGACAAACCGTGGTCGCCATTGGGGAAAATGTGCAGTTCGCAGGGCACGCCTGCATTCAGCAATGCCGTTGCAAAGTAAATGCTGTCCTTTACCGGCACACCCGCATCACGGGCGGTGTGGCAGAGGAAGGTCTGAGGGGTATCCTTTGTAACACCGGTCTGCAGATTCAGCTTTTTATAGGTACTTTCCCAATCATTGTCGCCAATGATCCGCTCCAGCTGCTGCTGATTTTCCATCCAGGAGGTGGAAATCACGGGATACAGCAAAATCATAGCATTCGGCTTGTTTTCGCCATTTAAACAACCGGAACGCTCCATAATTTCCGGGTCATTCCAGTAGACGCCCAGGCTGGCAGCCAGATGACCGCCTGCGGAGAAGCCCAAAACTGCGATTTGGTCTTCAATGACACCAAATTCTTCTGCATTTTCCCGGATCAGCTTCATAGCTGCGCACAGATCCAGCAGAGAATTTGGGAAAACAGCGTGCTCTCTTATGCTGTACTGCAGCACAAAGGTGTGATACCCCTGCGCCATGTACTGAAATGCAACGGGATCCCCCTCCCGAGGGCAGCAGGAGCTATATCCGCCGCCGGGGCAGACCAAAACGGCAGGGCGCTTCATTACATTGGGCATAGAGGAAGGAACTTTGTCAAAGGTATAGCGCATCAAATACGTTCCATGCTTCTCATTCAAAATATATTTCTCACAAATCATGACGTTTCCTCATCAATAATCCAGATTGGTGGCGAATTTTGCGTTGGTTTCGATATATTCCCGACGGGGTTCGACTTTTTCGCCCATGAGCAGGGTGAAAATTTCATCAGCCTTTGCCGCATCTTCCAGCGTGATGCGCTTCAGTGTCCGCTTTTCCGGGTCCATGGTGGTATCCCACAATTCCTCGGGGTCCATCTCACCAAGACCCTTGTTCCGGTTGATGTCCACCTTGGCATTGGGATTGTCACCGCGCATTTCTGCGGAAATCTGATCCCGCTCCTCATCGGAGAAGGCATATCTGGTCACCTTACCGCGAACCAGCTTGTAAAGGGGCGGCATAGCGGCATACACATAGCCATTTTCGATCAGAGGACGCATAAAGCGGAAGAAGAATGTCAGCAACAGTGTACGGATATGAGAACCGTCCACGTCTGCGTCGGCCATGATTACCACTTTGTGATAACGAAGCTTGGAAACGTCAAATTCTTCACCGATGCCGGCACCCAGCGCAGTAATAACCGGCTGGAGCTTGTCGTTGCCAATAACCTTGTCCTCACGGGCCTTTTCCACGTTCAGCATTTTACCCCAAAGAGGCAGGATTGCCTGGAAACGGGAGTCACGACCCTGCGTTGCGGAACCGCCTGCAGAGTCACCCTCGACGATGTAAATTTCAGTCAAGGCGGGGTCACTTTCATTGCAGTCACGGAGCTTGTCCGGCATAGCCGCACCGCCCAAAGCGGACTTGCGACGAATGGATTCTCGTGCTTTCCGGGCAGCTTCTCTTGCTCGGTTTGCCATCATGGCTTTTTCCAGGATGGTCTTTGCCGTCTGAGGATGCTCCTCGAAGTAGGTAGCCAGCTGTTCGTTGACAATCTGATCTACCAAGGTACGGATGTAGGCATTGCCCAGCTTTGCCTTGGTCTGACCTTCGAACTGTGCATCGGTCAGCTTGACGGAGATGATAGCAGTGACACCTTCCCGGCAGTCTTCACCGGAAACCTTATCTTCACCCTTGATAATACCGGCCTTGATACCGTAGTTGTTCAGTACACGGGTCAACGCAGTCTTAAAGCCGGTTTCATGCATACCACCCTCAGGCGTGCGCACATCGTTGGCAAAGGACAGCATATCCTCGCTATAGCCATCGTTGTACTGCAGAGCAATCTCAGCGGAAGCATCCCCCTTCATACCCTGCATGTAAATAACATCCTCATGGATGGCATTCTTATTCCGGTTGCGGTAGGTAGCAAATTCCCGGATACCGCCCTCGTAATACATGGTTTCGCCCTTAGGCTCATCCCCACGGTCATCGGTGATGGTAATCGTCAGACCACCGTTGAGGAATGCCTCCTCACGCATACGGTCATGGAGGATATCATAATCATAAATAACTGTATCGAACATCTCCGGGTCAGGCTGGAAGGTGACCTCAGTACCGGTTTTATCCGTATTACCCACGATGGTCATTTCCTGGGTGATATTACCCCGGGCAAACTTCATTTCGTGGATTTTTCCGTTTTTGTAGACCCGTACCTGCATCCACTCAGACAGCGCATTCACAACGGATGCGCCAACGCCGTGCAGACCGCCGGATACCTTATAACCGCCACCGCCAAACTTACCGCCTGCGTGCAGAACAGTAAATACGACTTCCATAGCCGGACGACCGGTCTGGGGCTGAATATCCACGGGAATACCACGGCCGTCATCGGTGACCGTGATGGAGTTACCGGGATTGATGGTGACAGTGATATGCTTACAGTAGCCAGCCAATGCCTCATCGATGGCATTGTCCACGATTTCATACACCAGGTGGTGCAGACCGCTGCTGGAGGTGGAGCCGATATACATACCGGGGCGCTTGCGCACCGCTTCCAGGCCTTCCAGAACCTGAATTTGTGATCCACCGTATTCTTCCGTTACTTTCAATTCTTCAGACATAGTTCCTCCAATTGAAAATTGAAAGTTTATAGCTGAAAAGAACAGTCAACTATAAACTGTCAACTCCCGAAATATATTTTCCTTGTTCTATGTGAATTGTTTTTCCTAATTTTGTAAATCTTCCCGGCTCGCAGCAGGTGATAAACACCTGACCGGTTTTGATGTGATTCAGTACAAAATCCTGCCGGGCAGGGTCAAGCTCAGACAAAACATCATCCAAAAGCAGAACCGGCTCCTCGCCAAATTCCCGTCGGTACAGCTCCCGCTGAGCCAATTTCAGGCTGATGGTTGCTGTCCGGGTTTGTCCCTGAGAGCCATAAGCCTTTAAATCGATGCCCGACAAGCTGATCTCAAAATCATCCTTATGTGGGCCGGTCAGACACAGACCGGACTCCAGCTCTGCCCGATAATGGCTTTCTAAATGTGCCTGCAAATCCTCAGTCAGTTGCACAGTTGTGGCAAACGGATCTTTCACCGTGGAAACCGTACGGTATTGCAAACGAAATTCCTCTTTGCCACCGGAAAACTGGTCGTGGAATTTTGCCGCTTCCAGCCCAAGACTGTCATAAAACCGAGCACGATAGGAAATCAACAACGCACCCACCTGGCACAGACGGGCATTGTACTCGGGCAGGATTTCCAAAACCGCGGGATTTTCAAAATGATCCTTTAAAATTCGGCTTTTTTGCTCCAAAATGCGGTTGTATTCCGTCAAGGCGGCATCATAATTGGGTCGCAACTGGCACAAAGCCTGATCTCCCAATCTTCGACGGGCAGATGCACCGGTTTTCAGGATCATCAGATCCTCAGGGCAGAATAATACGGTTGACATAACACCAGAAATTTCTGCCGCCGTTTTCTTTTTCGCTCCATTACGCCACAGCTGACGGGGTCTCGTCCCTCCGAACAGCACCCAACGCAGGGTCTGCTGACGCTCCTGAGAGAAAACCTCGCCCTCAATGTCCGCAAAATCCGCACCAAAACGGACCAATTCCGACTGTTTTTGCGCCCGGAAGCTTTTGCCGGAACCCAGATATTCCACCGCTTCCAGCAGATTTGTCTTTCCCTGAGCATTCTGACCCACGATCAGATTGACACCGGAAGCAAAATCCAGAGCAATTTCCTCATAATTCCGGAAATTCCGGAGATTTAACTTACGCAGTTCCATCGTTTACGACGAGAAATTCCTCGCCCTCATAGCAGAACCGGTCACCGGGATACAGTTTTTTGCCCCGCATAGTGCAAACTTCCCCGTTGACAGTGACGAAGCCTTCCTGAATCTCCAGTTTGGCGCTGCCACCGGAGGGAACAATGTTCATCAGCTTCATGGCCGATTCCAGTTTGATAAACTCGGTGCTGATTTTTACCTGCACCGCAGTGTCTTTTTTCTTAACTGTTACTTTCATACTACACTCGCAATATTAGCTATTCTTAATTCTTACCGGCAGGACCATGTAGGAGAAGTCATACTTTTCCTCAGCAGGGGTCATGACGATGGGACTCAGACCGTTGGTCAGCTCCAATACAACTTCCTCTGTGGGAATTGCCCGAAGGGCTTCTGCCAGATACTGAACCTTGAAGCCGATGAGCAGATCCTTGCCGTCACCGGCAATGGCGCAGCGGTCCTCAGCGGTACCGATGGTGGTATTGATCTGCAGCTGCAGTACCTGATTGGAGAATACGCAGCGAACGGGGCTCTGGTACTTTTCGGAAACCACCAGACCCATACGCTCCATGGAACGAGCCAGATCAGAAACATGAGCAACCAGCTTGATGGGGCTATTGGTGGGAACCACCTTCCGCCAATCCAGGAAATCGCCCTCCAACAGACGGCACACCAGAATTGCGCTGCCGATATCAAACAGAATATGCTTGCTGCCCAGAGTGAACATCACCTCTGTGTCAGAATCGGTGAGGATCTTTTCCACTTCCTTCAGGCTGGATGCAGGCACAACAAAGCTCAGATCCCGCTCTGTGGGAGTAGAAACATGGTAGGTACGACGGGCAAGACGGAAACCGTCCACTGCAATGGCAGAGATTTTGTCGTTTTCTACCTCGAATTTAACGCCGGTATGCACAGGACGACCCTGATTATCGGAAACAGCAAAGATGGTACCGGAAATCAGCTCCTTCAGTGCAGACTGAGGAATGGGAATACCGCGGCCGGTATTTACATCAGGCAATTCAGGATAGTCCTCAGCAGCTTCTGCGGAAATATTAAAGGAAGCATAACCGCTGCGGATGGAAACCTTATAATTTTCATCCACTACAACTGTTACCGGGCCTTCCGGCAGACGGCGGACAATATCGCCAAACAGCTTTGCAGGCAGAATGCATACACCGGGGTCGGAAACATCAGCATCCACGGTGTAGGTGATGGCTGTTTCCATGTTGTAACCGGTCAGGCTGACGCCACTGCCGGCACGGCACAAAATACCTTCCAGTACAGAAAGGCTACTTTTTTGAGCTACGGTACGGCCGGCAATATTCAGGCCTTGTACCAGCATACTTTTTTCACAGGTAAAACGCATATCGGTCTTCCTTTCTTGTCTTAATAATAAAATAATATAATATTATCAGAATATATTTGAGTAATAGTTATAGTAGGGATTTTTTATGTGGAAAACTCTGTTTTGCCTTAGAGCCGCAACGCTTTTTTATCCACAACCCAAATGTGCAAAAGAATAACTTTTCCACAGCCATGTTCAGACAAATTTTTACGCCACTTTTCCACAGTGCAACTTATTCATTTTCCACAACCTTCTGTGGAAAATATTTTACAGCAAACTATTGATATTTGCGGTAATATCCCGGATATTGTTCTGCAGGCTGGTATCACCTCTGGCCAGGTCGCTTTCCACTTTACGGATGGAGTGCAGAACAGTGGTATGGTCCTTGGCAAACTCCTGACCAATGTCCGGCAGGCTGAGATTTGTCAGCTTACGGATCAGGTACATGGCAATCTGCCGGGCTTCTGCCACATTCTTTGTCCGCTGAGAGCCGCGAAGGATCATTTCGTCCACATTGTAGAACTTGCAGACCTGAGAAATGATCAGGCTGGGCGTGGGCAGTGCGTTACCCTCTGCCTTAAACATATCCTCAATAGCCCGGGAAACATTATTCAGGTCCAGAGGCATGTTATTCAGATCCCGGTAGGCCAGAATCTTCTTCACAGTGCCTTCAATGGCACGGACATTATTGGTGATGTTGATGGCAATGTAGTTACACACATCGTCATCCAGATCCAGACCCCAGCCCTGAGATTTGTTTTTCAGAATAGCCATTCTGGTTTCATAATCCGGCGGCTGAATGTCTGCCAGCAGACCCCATTCAAAACGGGTCTTCAGACGATCTTCCAGCGTGAGCATATCGCTGGGCTTCCGGGCGGCGGTCATGACGATCTGCTTATGTTCTTCGTAGAGCTTATTGAAGGTATGGAAAAATTCTTCCTGAGTGGATTCCTTACCGGCAATAAACTGCACGTCATCAATCAAAAACAGATCCGCTTCCCGGTACTTATTCCGGAACTCTATGTTTTTACCGCTTTGGATAGCAGCAATCAGCTCGTTGGTAAATTGGTCGCCTTTGATGTACACGATGTTTGCGTCGGGCTTATTCTTGCGAATACCGTTGGCAATCGCATACAGCAGGTGGGTCTTACCCACACCGGGAGGGCCGTAAATGAACAGCGGGTTATATACCTGACCCGGCGCATTGGATACTGCGATGGCAGCGCCATGGGCAAATCGGTTAGAAGGGCCCACAACGAAGCTGTCAAAGGAGAATTGGGGGTTAAAATCCATAGCCGTGGGACTCTTACCCTTGTCCTTATAAGCCTGCAGTTCTTCGTCACCAAAGACAATTACCTTGGCATTGGAATCGAAAAGTTCCTTCAGGGCGTCATGGATATGATCGGCACAGCGTAGGGCAATAATTTCCCTGCGATACGCCGAAGGAGAGTACAAAATCAGCTTATCATCATTGAGCTCTACCACTTCAGCATCGTCGAACCAAGTCGAAACAATGGTGGAAGTGAGCCGGTCTTCCATAAAGCCGAGAACCTTGGCCCAAACATAGGCGGTTGAAAACATATATGGGCTCCTTTCATGGATATTTTCTGCCAAAATCCCTGAAAATCAGGCGAAAATGGCTATACTTTCTCAACCTAAATTTTAACATATTTCTGTGTAAAAAACAAGGTTTTTTTGACGATATACAATATAAAAAAGAATAAAAAAAGCCTTCCTTTTGGAAAGGCTAAAAAAATCTCCGTTATGCTTTCGCACAACGGAGATTCTATGTAAATTAACCGCCAAATAAGCTCAGCAGGAAGCCTGCTGCAATGGCAGAGCCGATAACACCGGCCACATTGGGGCCCATAGCGTGCATCAGCAGGAAGTTGGAGGGATTTGCCTTCTGACCTTCCACATTGGCCACACGGGCAGCCATAGGAACGGCAGAAACGCCTGCAGAGCCAATCAGAGGATTGATCTTGCCCTTAGTAATCCAGCACAGCAGCTGTCCGCCCAGCAGACCACCTGCGGTGGACAAAGCGAAGGCGATAACACCCAAAAGGATGATCTTCAGGGTTTCAAAAGTCAGGAAGCTTGTGCCGACCATGGTAGCACCCACAGAAGTACCCAACAGAATAGTAACGATATTCATCAAAGCATTCTGCACGGTGTCACTCAGACGGTCTGTCAGGCCGGTTTCCTTAAACAGGTTACCCAGCATCAGACAGCCAATCAGCGCGGCGGTATCCGGCAGCAGCAGAGCCACAAACACAGTTACCATGATGGGGAAGACGATCTTCTCCTTCTTGGAAACCTGACGGCTCTGAACCATTTTGATCTCTCTTTGCTTCTTGGTGGTCATCAGCCGCATGATGGGGGGCTGAATCAGAGGGATCAAAGCCATGTAGGAGTAAGCTGCCACTGCAATTGCACCCAGCAATTCAGGAGCAAGGCGAGTGGTCAGGAAGATAGCAGTGGGGCCGTCAGCGCCACCGATGATGCCGATAGAAGCAGCCTGGTTAAGTTCAAAGCCCAACGCAGCAGCACCAAAGAATGCAGCAAATACGCCCAGCTGCGCAGCTGCACCCAGCAGCAGACTCTTGGGGTTGGCCAGCAGAGGGCCAAAGTCGGTCATAGCACCAACGCCCATGAAAATCAGGCAGGGGTACAGACCGGTCTTGACACCAATGTAGAAGATGTCAAGCAGACCGCCGTTGCGCATGATTTCGCCATAACTGTGATGTACAGGGCTGTCAGGATCCATAAATGCATCCCACAGTTCAGGATGATACAATCCACCCTTAGGCAGGTTGGAAAGCAGACAGCCAAAGGCAATGCCTACCAACAGCAACGGCTCAAATTTCTTGGAGATAGCCAGAAACAGCAATACAAAGGAAATAAGGAGCATCACTGCATACTGCCAGCCAAAATCACTCCGAAATCCGGAAACAATGTTCGCAATACCGGAACCGTCCCACAGATTGTAGAAAATTTCACCAATATTTATCATTTTCGGAGGTCACCTTCTTAGTTCAGGACGACCATGGGAGCACCGGTGTCAACATTGGAGCCCTTGGAAACCAGAACCTGGGCAACAGTACCTGCCTTGGGAGCCATAATTTCGTTTTCCATTTTCATAGCTTCCAGAACAACCAGAACCTCACCGGCTTTGACAGCCTGACCGGGCTGTACGTTGACCTTCAGAATGGTGCCGGGCATGGGAGCGTTGACAGCGTCGCCGCCTGCAACAGCAGGAGCAGCGGCAGGTGCGGCAGCGGGAGCTGCAGCAGGAGCAGCAGCGGGTGCAGCAGGAGCAGCAGCGGGTGCAGCCACGGGAGCAGCAGCGGGAGCTGCGGCGGGTGCGATTGCTTCGTATTCATCCAGGCACATTGCCTTACCGGCTTCGACCTCGATCTCGTAGGTACGGCCGTTGAGAGTTACCTTATATTTCATGTTATTTGACCTCCTTGATGGAAATGAACCGCAGTTCGTTCAGGGGCTTGCCCAGCTTGTCAGCCACAATGGCCATGAGCATCGCAGCAGTCTTTGGGGGTGTATCGTAGAGCTTCAGCTCGCCTGCACTGCCGGGAGCCAAAGGAACCTCTACCTCCGCAACCTCCTCAACGGGAGCAGGTGCAGCCTCGACAACCTTTTTCTTCTTCTTGGTAAAGAACTTTCCGAACAGCATGACGACCAGCATCAGAGCAATCAGACCGGCAAACACAATACCGTAGCCGATAGCGGCCAGGATACCGGTATCCGGCAAACTAACAGATGTCAACATAGGATTTCCTCCTTATGCTTCTACGATGGAGTAGGTGCAGGCATTTTCTTCCTTAGCCTTGCGATTTTCCAGATACTTTTCAGCCAGGTTGGGGAATGCAATGTAGCTCAGCACATCCTCGTCGGACTTAGCCAGCTCGCCCAGCTTTGCGCGGGCATCTTCCACAACGGGAGCCAGAGAATCAGCGTAACGACCCTCGATGGGCTTCTCGTCGCCCAGGATCTTATTCTGGATCTCTGCATCAATGGGAGCGGGAGTAGTACCGTACTCGCCACGGCAGTAAGCCTTGATTTCTTTGGAAACGGTCTTGTAACGCTCACCGTCCAGCACGTTACGGACAGCCTGAACGCCAACCATCTGAGAGGTGGGGGTAACCAGAGGGGGATAACCCATATCCTTACGGACCTTGGGAGTTTCAGCCAGAGCTTCGTCGAAACGATCCAGAGCGTTCATCTGCTTCAGCTGGCTCAGCAGGTTACTCAGCATACCGCCGGGAACCTGATAGGTCAGGCACTGGGTGTCGGTAGCCATGGACTTGGGCATCAGAGTGCCGTCAGCGACAAATTCATCACGAACGCCCTTGAAATAGTCAGCCATAGTGACCAGGCAATCATCATCCAGGTCAACCTGGTAGCCCAGCTGACGCAGTGCGTAAGCCAAGGTTTCGGTAGCAGGCTGGCTGGTACCGCCGGAGAAGGGAGAAATAGCGGTGTCAATGATATCAACGCCTGCTTCCACAGCCTTCAGGTAGGTCATGAATGCCAGGCCGGTGGTGGAGTGGGTGTGCAGATCAATAGGCAGATCCACAGCGTCCTTGATAGCGGAAACCAGATCATAAGCCTCCTTGGGACCCATGATACCGGCCATATCCTTGATACAGATGGTGGAAGCGCCCATTTCCTTCAGCTCCTTGACCATCTCCACGAACTTAGCGTGGGTGTGGACAGGGGAGGTGGTGTAGGAAATAGTACCGGAAGCGATAGCACCGGCATTAACGGTGGCTTCCATAGCAACCTTCATGTTCTTAACGTCGTTCAGAGCGTCGAA
>JAZRRL010000004.1:0-18262 GCA_045650665.1 Faecousia sp.
GAACCACGCATTGCGGGACGCTCGGGGTTCAGGGAGTGCTTGCGGAACTCAGCCACAGCCTCCATGTTGGTCATTTCCTTCAGGTCCTCGTAGTCCCAGATAGCGACCTTCTGGATCTCGTGAGAGGTACGGAAACCGTCGAAGAAGTTGATGAAGGGAACGCGGCCTTCGATAGAAGCCAGGTGAGCAACAGCGCCCAGGTCCATAACTTCCTGAACGTTGGTCTCTGCCAGCATTGCGAAACCGGTCTGACGGCAAGCGTAGACGTCGGAGTGGTCACCGAAGATGTTCAGAGACTGAGCAGCAACGGTACGGGCAGACACGTGGAACACGGAGGGGAGCAGCTCGCCGGCGATCTTGTACATGTTGGGGATCATCAGCAGCAGACCCTGGGATGCGGTGTAGGTGGTGGTCAGGGCACCAGCGGCCAGAGAGCCGTGAACGGTACCGGAAGCACCTGCCTCGGACTGCATCTCAACGACCTTAACGGTGTCGCCAAAGTTGTTCTTGCGGCCTGCAGCGGCCCACTGGTCAACGTTGTCGGCCATGGGGCTGGAGGGGGTGATGGGGTAAATGCCAGCAACCTCGGTAAAGGCGTAGCTCACGTGGGCGGGAGCAGTATTGCCGTCCATAGTCTTAAATTTTCTTGCCAAAATGAATTACCTCCTAAACGTATTCAAATTTTGTCGCATATATAATAGCACTTTCCTTTGCGTTTGTAAAGACAAAATGAGCGGACTTTTACGGAAAAAATGACAAAAATCTCCATTCAATTTTTGCACTTTCATGTGAATCGTGCCAGCGACCATGAAAATAGCCGGCAATTTATGAGGTAACCTTTTAAGTCATGTAATTTGACTTGTCTTTTTTTAGAAAATGCGTTACAATACTCTAAATTAGAGAAAAGGGGATTTTGCGATGATTTGCAGTATCCGTACTTTAGGTATTACCGGCATTCGTGGTACAGGTGTGACAGCTGAATGTTATATTTCAAACGGATTGCCTGGTTTTGATATTGTCGGCCTGCCGGATGCGGCAGTAAAAGAGGCTCGGGAACGTGTCCGTGCTGCAGCAAAGAACTCTGGACTGACCTTTCCGTCAAGTCGGATTACGGTGAACCTTGCACCGGCTAATTTAAAAAAAGCAGGTACCCATTATGACCTGCCTATTTTACTCAGTATTCTTTGTGCAGCCGGTGGGATTCGCAGACCTCGCTCTACCAGTGCTTTTTTGGGTGAGGTAAGTCTGGATGGACAATTGCGCCCGATATCCGGTGTTCTGCCCATGGCACTGGCTGCAAAACGAGAGGGCATCAAGGCACTGTTTGTGCCTGCCGAGAATGCTGCAGAAGCGACACTGGCGCGTGGACCTGAGGTTTATGGTATTCGCAACCTGCGGGAGCTGGCTGCCGGTTTGAATGGCGAAGCGACTCTGACGCCCGAACCCCTTTGGGAGCCTACTCAATCTGATGTAGGCGGTTTGGACTTTAAGGATGTACTGGGGCAGGAAAATGTAAAGCGTGCTCTTGAAGTGGCAGCTGCCGGCTCTCATAATGTTTTGCTCATTGGTCCTCCCGGCTCGGGAAAAAGTATGCTTTCCAAACGCCTGCCCTCCATTTTGCCGGATATGACCTTGGATGAAGCATTGGAAGTCAGTCAGATCTATTCTGTGATGGGGATGCTGACAGCAAAAGAGCCTTTGGTATCCCGTCGTCCTTTCCGTTCACCCCATCATACCATCTCCAATGCCGGTCTTGCCGGTGGCGGCACAAATCCAAAACCCGGCGAGATTTCCATGTCCCACAAGGGCGTGCTTTTCTTGGATGAATTGCCGGAATTCCGTAAGGATACGTTGGATATGATGCGTCAGCCTTTGGAAGATGGTCAGGTGACCATTTCCCGTGTATCCGGTGCGGTGTCCTATCCTGCAGAATTTATGCTGGTGTGCGCAATGAATCCTTGTAAGTGCGGTTGGTATGGAGATGTTTCCAATCGATGCACCTGCTCGGAAATGGCTGTGCAGAATTACCGTGGTCGTATTTCAGGCCCGTTGCTGGATCGTATCGATATCGTCGTGGAGGTTCCTGCTGTTCAGTTTGAGGATCTTCGCTCCCGGGCGGAAGCGGAGCCTTCCAGCGAGGTCAAAAAGCGTGTAGATGCTGCCCGTCAACGTCAGCACCAGCGTTTTGGAAAGAATACAACTATGTGCAATGCACGGATGGGTCCGGATGAAATGCGGGTATATTGCGCATTGGATGAGGCAGGGGAGACCCTGATGAAACAAGCCTTTGATGCCATGGGCCTGACCGCCCGTAGCTACGATAGAATATTAAAAGTCGCACGTACAGTTGCAGACTTGGACGGCAGTGCTGAAATTCAACCCCAGCATATTGCCGAGGCAATTCAGTACCGAGCCGTGAATTTGGGAAACAGATAATGTGAGGATATATTATGAATGAGATTTTTTTGATGAAACTTGGTGAAATTGTCCTGAAGGGCGCAAACAAGCGCCAGTTTGAGAACAAACTGCGTCAGAATGTCCGCCGCAGAATGAAGCCCTTTGGCAATTTTGATGTGTACATTATGCAGTCCACTGTCTATGTTATTCCTGAGGACGATCAGGCAGATGTAGATGGTGCATGGGATGCTTGCCATTCCATTTTTGGTGTGGTGAGTCTGTGCCGTTGCCGTCCCTGCGAAAAGAATTTGGATGCCATTTTCAATGCTATTGAGGAATATCTGGGAGAGGATCTGGATTGTGCTAAGAGCTTCAAGGTAGAATCCAAGCGTTCCGATAAGCAATTCCCTCTGACATCTATCGGTATTTCCCAGGAAATCGGAGGTCGTCTGGCAGAAGCCCATCCCACAGTTGCGGTTGATGTGCATAATCCGGAATATACCGTTTATGTTGAGGTTCGTGATCTGGCTGCCTATGTCCATGGTCCTGCAGAGCCCGGTGCAGGCGGTCTGCCCACCGGCGTGGGTGGCAGAGCAATGTGCCTTCTGAGCGGTGGTATCGACTCTCCCGTGGCGGCATATATGATTGCTAAGCGTGGTGTGGAGATTGAATGTGTGCATTTCTTCTCCTATCCGTATACCTCGCAGTTGGCAAAGGACAAGGTGCTGGAACTGGCTCGTTTGGTGACCCGATACTCCGGTCGTATGACAGTTAACATCGTTTCCTTCACAGAGATTCAGGAAGCCATTCGTGACAACTGTCCGGAAGAGTATTTTACCCTCATTATGCGTCGATTTATGATGGAAATTGCCCAGAAATTGGCCAAAAATGACGGCTGTGGCGCATTGATCACCGGTGAAAATCTGGGTCAGGTGGCAAGTCAGACTATGGAAGCGATGACAGTTACCGGTGCGGTTGTGGATATTCCTATTTTTATGCCGTTGGTTGGTATGGACAAGGAAGAGATCGTGACCATTGCCCGGAAGATCGGTACGATGGAAACATCCATTTTGCCTTATGAAGACTGCTGTACGGTCTTTACGCCCAAGCACCCCAAGACGAAGCCGACCATTGGTCAGCTTATGAATGCGGAAGCAAAACTTGACCGACAGGCTATGATCGATAAGGCAGTGGAAACTGTGGAACGGATTCAGGTAAAATACCATGATGAACCTCGCATTTGATGTCATCACCCGACTGGTGGGCAAGACGCTTTCGACAGCCGAAAGCTGCACAGGCGGTGGTATTGGGGGTGCCTTGACATCCATTGCCGGCGCTTCTAATGTGTACAAGGGTGGAATCATCAGTTATTGCGATGAAGTGAAGCACAACCTGCTAGGCGTGCCGGAGGAGGTTCTAGTGCAGTACGGTGCAGTTTCCGCACCGGTTGCTGAAGCAATGGCTCAAGGTGCCAGAAATGCATTGAATACGGATATTGCTATATCTGTGACGGGCTTAGCAGGTCCTTCCGGTGATGAATATGGCAATCCCGTTGGTACGGTGTATATTGGTTATGCAGATGCAAATATTTGCAAGGCTCGCCACTATGTATTTGACGGTGATCGGGATTCCGTTCGCCAACAAGCAATCAATGAGGCTTTAAAGTGGTTGTTGGAAATGAATTAAAAACGTCCGCCGTTGGGCGGACGTTTTTTTCTGGAAAATTTTTTCAAAAATTATGCGGTTAGGTATTGCTAACTGGAAAAAGATGTGTTATAGTATGGCTTGTAAATGAAAGTTAGCCTAAGCTAACTACTGCGAATGCTGTAGAGTGATCGTGTTTCAAAATTTTGGAGGTAGAACATGACGATTAATGATTTGAAGATTGGTGAAAGCGGCACCATCGCAACAGTTGGTGGGGAAGGCCCTCTCCGTCTTCGATTTCTGGATATGGGTTTGATTCCTGGTACAAATGTGACTTTGCAAAAGGTTGCACCTATGGGTGACCCGATTCAGATCCATCTTCGTGGCTATGAGCTGACGATCCGCCGGGAAGATGCAGCGAAAATTACGCTGAGGGAGGTGCGAGTATGATTTTTGCCCTTGCAGGCAATCAAAACTGCGGAAAGACCACACTGTTTAATGCCCTGACCGGCTCTAACCAGCATGTGGGCAATTTCCCCGGTGTGACAGTTGACCAGAAGATCGGTGTGATCCGTGGTACAGAGCATCAGATTGTAGACTTGCCGGGTATTTATTCCATTCGTCCTTACTCTGAGGAAGAGGTAGTGACCCGTGATTTCATCCTGAAGCAGCAACCGGATGCCATTATCAATATTGTGGATGCGACAAATCTGGAACGTAATCTATACCTGACATTGCAACTGTTGGCATTGCGTATTCCTACGGTGATTGCCTTAAATATGATGGACGAACTGCGTGGTAACGGCGGCAGTGTGGATGTGCAAATAATGGCTGCACTGTTAGGCGTTCCGGTTGTACCTATCAGTGCTGCAAAACATGAAGGTGTATCTGAACTGGTAGATACACTAATTAAGACGGCAAAGGAAAATGTCCGGCCGAAAGTAACGGATTTCTGTTTTGACGGCCCGGTTCATCGCTGTATCCATGCAGTGAGCCATTTGATCGAGGACCATGCAGAAAAGGTTGGTATTTCCCGCAGATTCTGTACAATTAAATTGATCGAGGATGATCAGGATTTCTTGGAAATGCTGGATCTGAGCCAAAATGAAAAGGAATTGCTGGAGCATTCCATCATCGAAATGGAACATGAAACCGGTCTGGACCGCAATGCGGCATTGGCAGATGTACGGTATGCGTTCATTGAATCCGTATGCGAAAAATGCCTTGTGAAAGCAAAGGAAAGCAAGGAATATCGGCGTAGTGTACAAATAGATAAAGTGCTTACACACCGCATATTTGCATTGCCGCTTTTCGTGGCGATTATGGGACTGGTATTCTATCTGACCTTTGAGGTTTTTGGCGCATGGCTGTCGGATTTGCTGGCCTATGCAATTGATGGATTGACTATGATGGCCGACAATGCGCTGACAAATTATCAGATAAACCCCATCGTACATAGTTTGATTATTGATGGTATTTTCAGTGGCGTTGGCAGCGTTCTCAGCTTTCTGCCGCTGATCCTGGTGCTGTTTTTCTTCCTATCCATTTTGGAAGATTCCGGTTATATGGCGAGAGTTGCCTTTGTTATGGATAAGTTGCTTCGCAAAATCGGCTTATCCGGCCGCAGCTTCGTGCCGATGCTGATCGGTTTTGGCTGTTCTGTTCCGGCAATTATGGCAACAAGAACACTATCCTCTGAACGTGATCGGAAGATGACCATCGTTTTAACCCCGTATATGAGCTGTTCTGCCAAAATTCCCATTTATTCTGTATTTGCAGCGGCATTCTTCCTGGGATATGAAGTGCTGGCAATGATTGCGCTGTATTTTGGTGGGATGTTTGTAGGTATTTTAGCAGCATTGGTGATGAAATCCACTACCTTCCGCGGCAAACCCGTTCCCTTTGTAATGGAGCTTCCCAATTACCGTCTTCCTTCAGCAAGAAGCGTTGTTCTCCTGATGTGGGAGAAAGCTAAGGATTTTCTGCAGCGTGCATTCAGCGTTATCTTTGTGATTACCATTATCATTTGGTTCTTGCAGAATTTTGACATTCGGTTGAATGTAGTAGATAACAGCGCAGATTCCATTCTTGCCAGTATTGGCAAATTGGTTGCACCGATTTTCGCTCCTTTGGGCTTCGCTGATTGGCGCATGGTGACGGCATTGGTATCCGGCTTTACAGCAAAAGAAGCGGTGGTAGGTACCTTTGGTGTCATATTGGGTGTCAGTAATGAACAGCTGGCTGTGGCATTACATCAGTTGTTTGATATACGCAGTGCCTGCAGCTTCCTGACATTTACATTGCTGTATACCCCTTGTGTTGCTGCAGTCGCTACGATCCGGCGTGAAATGAACTCCACTTGGAAAATGTTGCTGATTATTCTGATGCAATGTGTGATTGCATGGATTACGGCCTGGATTGTGTATATGATTGGAGGCTTTATATGGGCGTAATGGATTTGATTTTGTTGGCCTTGATCGGATTATATGCAGGCTATGTTCTGTTTTTTAAAAAGAAAAAAGGCTGCTGCGGTGATTGTTCTTGTTGCAGCGGTTGCCAAAAGAATAAACAAAAAACCCCGCTGTAAAGCGGGGTTTTTCTTATACGGGTTTGTAATTGACAACTACATTTTGGCTGGTCAGCTTTGAAACATCTTTAACAGAATTACCGTAAACACTGACACGCACCAACATCGGACACTCGGCAAGAGGATTGACGTTTGTGATTTTGTTGTTGTCCAAATTGACATGATTGAGCTGCGTCAATCCACGCAACGGAGAAACAGAGGTGATCTTATTGTTAGCTCCGTTCAAATCTACCAAAGCGCTATCTTTGCTCCAGCTGGGGAGTGTCTTGATCTGATTGTAAGAAATATCCACATTAACCAATGTCTTTAAGCCGGACAATGCGCTGACATCAGTAAGCTGATTACGTGCCAGTTTCAAAGATTCAAGGGAAGTATATTTTGAAAGGGCACTGATATTGGTCAGATTATTATTGGATAGGTTCAAATTGACCAGTACAGCCGGATTATCAAACAACGGAATTTCAGATAACTGATTATTGGTTGCACTCAGCGTTGTGAGTCTGGAGCAAGTTGCAAGGGGTAATACGGAAGTCAGAGAATTGTAAGAAACATCCAGCGTTGTTATGTTATTTAGAGTGCTCAGGGCACTTAGATCGGTCAACGCGTTATTATTCAAATCAAGGGTTGTGAGCTTGTCCAGGAAGGACAGTGCAGACAGATCCTTGATAGCATTGTTACTGAGGTTCAGATTCTGCAGATGTTTTGCAGTGGATAGCCCGGAAATATTGGTCAGGCTGCAATCTGTAAGTGTAAGATTTTCCAAAGAGGGAAGCGTACCGATGATGCTCAGATCCGTTGCAGAAATGGGGCAACCGTGAATTTTGAGTTCTTTTAACTGTGTCAGAGAGGAGAGCATTTGCAGATTGTCAAATTTCACATTTTCCATTACAAGGCTTTCCAGATAAATCAGCAAACTCAGATCACTGTAGTCCTCAATGTCCGCAGGTACAGTCAAAGATGTAATGGTCCAAAGATCATCTGTATAAATTTTATCATCGGGAGTCTTATTTAAAAGTTCTCTGAACAAACCGTCTAATACCGGATCTGAAACGACGACTTCTTCAATAACACCGCCAACAATATAGCTGAAATAGCAGGGGGTACTGACCAAACCGTTTTGGTCAACAGCGATGACATAGATCTTGTTTTCGCCACCGACGAGTTTAATATCATCGGACAAAACATTTTCAATGGAAGGAAAATCACCATCTGTAGCGACATATATGGTAGCACCATCTGCAGCTTCAATGGACACGTTCATATACTGTCTGTAATAACCGGGTGCAGGTGTGGCAACCGGGGCCTTGGGACGCATAGCGTCTAATTGCTCTTTGATGGCGGGGTCAGTGATGTTGTCCAGCATTTTTACTGCATCCATCAATTTATCCTGCTCAACATAGGTCTTGGAGAGCGCAATGTACAGATCAGCAGAAGGATTTTCGGCGATTGCGTTGGACAGTGCCACTTCCGCTTTTGTATAGCTGCCTATTTTCTTGAAACGTTCGGCAAGTTCGATAATCACATCATCGCTGCCATCAGAGCGTAGGTATGCTTCATTGTATAACTTGGAGGCAATATTGTGATTGCCATGCTTCTCAAAAAAGCGGGCGCTTCCCAGCAGAATATCCTGCATAAAGCCACGATCATAGATAAACAGATACCAAAGGATACTGCATATAATAACCAATCCCAAAAGGATTGGGAGGATTCGTTTGAGAATTCGTTTCATAAAATGCTCCATTTCGATTATTTCTCTCATAAATTATAACCATTTGCACAAAGCATGTCAAGAACTGCCGTATATTTGGAAAATATTTCGTCTTATTGTGCCAAGAAATGTACGGTCTTTTTGATAAAATAGCCTGGGAGGGATATACATTGGAAAAATGGGTGCAGATTATTGCCGCAATTATGATAGGTCTGGTACTTCCGGCGTGTATTATTCGCCTTACGGTACCGACAACAGAATCAAAACAGACTGAAACACATGAGCAATCGGAAGAATTTGAACAGACTCCTGCAGGCATTTGGGTTCTTCAAAAGGATGGAGAAAATCAGTGGATGCTTCTGGAAGAATATCTGACCGGCGTTATTCTTGCAGAAATGCCTACTACTTATGATCACGATGCCCTATGCGCGCAGGCAGTTGCAGCGCGTACATATGCGCTAAAAAGAAAGGAAGGGCAACGACATCCCCAAGGTGCGGTATGTACAGAGCCTGCTTGCTGTCAGGCTTATGTCGATATCTCAGAATTTTTGAATGGCTTAGGTTATGAACAGGATGTGATCATAGCAAAAAAAGCAGTCTTGGATACTGCGGGAATGGTTATAAAGTATGACAATAAGCTGATTGAGGCTACATATTTTCACAGCTCAGGCGGTTATACTGAGGAGGCTGTTGCGGTATGGGGCGTGGATTTGCCATATTTGCAGACGGTAAAAAGCCCGGGAGAGGAATCATTGGAGGATTTCTCACAACGCATTTTTTACAGTAAAGCAGAATTGGAGAACATGCTGGAAAGGACATTGCCGGGAAAACCATCCAGTTGGCTTGGCTGGACAACCTATACCATGGGCGGCGGTGTGGAATCCATGCTGTTTGCAGGTGTTCAGTATAGCGGAATTGAGCTGCGCGGTAAGCTAAAGCTCAATTCTACCGCATTTCGTATGGAGCCGGAAGGGGACGGCCTTTGGATTACAGTACTGGGAAAAGGGCATCGTGTGGGTATGAGTCAGACTGGCGCTCAAGCAATGGCATTGCAGGGAAGCACGTGGCGAGAGATACTTGCGCATTATTATCCGGGAACAAGAATTGACAAAATGGAAGATGTGGGGTAAAATACATGCAAAATCTCCAAAGGAGTGATCGCTTTGCCCATTCGTATTCCCAATGACCTTCCTGCAACCGGAACTTTGCAACAAGAGAATATTTTTGTAATGTCTCAGGATCGGGCAGTTAAGCAGGATATCCGTCCTTTGGAGATCGTACTGCTGAACCTGATGCCCACTAAGATCGCAACGGAAACACAGCTCAGCCGCTTATTGGGCAATACGCCCCTGCAGGTGAATCTGGAGCTGATGCATACAAGCTCCCACAAATCCAAAAATGTTTCTAAAGAACATCTGCTGTCCTTCTATAAGAGCTTCGACGAGCTGAAGGATCGCAAGTTTGACGGTATGGTGATCACCGGCGCTCCCGTAGAACTGATGGATTTTGAGGATGTTGATTATTGGGACGAGCTGTGCAATATTATGGAGTGGAGCAAAACGCATGTCCATTCTACTTTCCACATTTGTTGGGGTGCACAAGCAGGCTTGTACTATCACTATGGTGTCAATAAACAGAAATTGCCCCAAAAGCTATTCGGTGTTTTTCCCCATAAGGCGGAGTACAAGCGCTCCATTTTGTTGCGTGGCTTTGATGATCGTTTCTGGGTGCCCCATTCCCGACATACAACTGTTACCCGTGAGGATATTGAAGCAGTACCGGAATTAAAGATTTTAGCATCTTCTGAGGAGGCAGGTGTCTATGCTGTCGCCACAAAGGGGGGCAAGCAGATCTTTGTTACCGGCCATTCTGAGTATGACCCGGAAACCTTGAGGACAGAATATCTTCGAGATAAGAATCAGGGCTTGCCCATTGATGTACCGGAAAATTATTTCCCGGATGATGACGATACCAAGGAGCCCATTGTTCGTTGGCGTGGACATGCGAATCTTCTGTTCTCTAATTGGCTGAACTATTTTGTGTATCAGACCACACCGTACGATATTATGACCATCGGCGACGAAAAGGAATAAGCAAACACCGGCGTAAAAGCGCCGGTGTTTATTTTTTACAGCAACAAATTTCCCGAAGATTCATAACAATCCTATGTTATACTATTTCAGGAGTATAGGAAATGGGGTAATCCGATGCCGTGGAAATATCTGCGGATATGGCGACGGTGCGCCCGTGACACATTTCTTGACAGATAAAATACGCACAAACCCCCAACGTTTTAACGTTGGGGGCTACTTTTATGCATTATCTTCTTCTGATTGCTCCAACTGCTGAATTATAGAGCCTTGCGTGAAATAGGTGATGGCGTAGTGAACAAATGCGATCATCAAAAGGACGGCATCGACGATCATAATGATGTTGATTGCCACCGGGTTCATTCTGGGGAACATCACTAACACAATCAGACTGACAAACAATATGGCTGTAGAGATCTTGCCGCTAATCAAAGCACCGGAAAGCATTTTGCCTTTGTTCAATGCAATCAGACCGGCGACCAGTTGAAATACTTCTTTAATAAAGAAAAGAACCATTAACGGAATCAGAGCCGGGTACTCGATAGCAAGGCAGACTATCAGGGAAAACTGTGTGACCTTATCTGCCAACGGATCAAGAATTTTGCCGATATTAGAGATCATATTAAAATGTCTTGCGATCTGACCGTCGACCATATCTGTCAGACAGGAGACAGCCAAAATACCGCCAGCTACATAATAGTCAATATCGCTGTCCGCATTGAGGTAAATCAGGATATAGACGGGGATAAGCAAGAGACGGAACAAGCTGAGCATATTTGGAATTGTGAAAAAATCCTTCTTCCAATCCTTTATAAACATTTTCATTTCCTCCAAGGTCGAAGCCGACCAATACACTACACTATATTATAGTGAATGCATTTGGGATAATCAAGTAGAAAAAGAGGAAATTCTTAGAAAGTTTACATATTTTCCTCTGTTTTGCGGATCGTTGCCATGGGATAATGCAGTGCCAGATTCTTCCAGGTTTCACGGTCGAGCTCACCTGTAGCGGGTAAAAGCGTAAGCACTTGAAATTCCGAAAGCGCATTTACTGTTGGAATATCCAATACACCGGTCACCGCAGGCGCGGTGATGCTGCTATACATCTCAGAAAGTACGATCAGCATCGCCTGTACCAGGTAAATGTTGGGATTGGCTTCCCCTTGTCGAATAACTTGTCTGGGTTCTAAAATGATTTCCAGTGGTTCCACCGGACCGACGGCAATCAAAGCAGGCTCGTAAACCGCAACGATTCGATCCCAGGTTTCCTGATCGGTAATTCCCGTAACGGGAAGTCCGTTGCGTCGTTGAAATGTGGAAACTGCCGTAACCGTTTGCGGCCCATAGATGCCATCGGGTATGACGCTTGGCTGCAAATCGTCATTTTCTGCAATCACACGAAGCATGGTTTGTAAACTTCTTACCGGTTGCCCAACAAAGGATTCATTTGGTCTCATCGTATTACCTCCTGAGATACCGGGTCACGCCTTCCTGCACGAAGATCTTCACCGGGGAATTGGGTCAATGTAGTGGTTTGGGAATAACGGGTACGGCCGTTAGCGGCAAAGGCAGGTGCTGCGCTTTGTCTTGTTCCGTTACCCGGAATGATTGCAGGAAAAACCTCTCCATCCCGGAGACTTGTATTTTCAATGCCTGCGAACTGATCGTAAATCTCATCCCATGTGCGGTCATCCACCTGACCGGTTTCCGGAAGCCCAAGCCAGCGCTGAGCTGCAACAACCGCATCCCGTGTTGCAGGCCCAAAAATGCCGTCAATTGTCGGGGTAGGTATATTCTTAATATAGGCAGACAATACGGACAGCATATATTGCAGATGCCGTACTTTATCACCGGTGTCGCCTTCCTGAATGGGATCGGGATATTCCCAGTTAATCGCATAAAATTGCTGTCCCTGACTACGCAATTCCGACAGTCTGGTAACTGCGGTGTACAAACGAACCAGCTCATACCAGGTTGCTTTGCCGACGATACCATCAGGTGTCAGGCCAAAAATCTCCTGAAAGCGCCTGACAGATGCTTCGGTGCGGCTGCCATAGATGCCATCGACGGTAGCAAGCTTGGGAATTGCCGGGTAGTTTTGCGCAATGCGGTTTAATTCTACCTGCACGACTACAACTGCCGGACCTGAGCTTCCCCGGCGTAATGGGGTACCCGGATAGGAGGAGGTAATACCACGAATCGGAGCATTGTTTACGATCTCCACATTTCCGTAGTAATTACGCAGGATCTGCACATAATCAAGTCCGCGTTCTGCAAGATTTTGGCTGCCCCATTGGCTGAGTCCTTCGCATGTGACAGTTGTACCGTTGCAGAATTTGGCAGCAAGTGGTTCCACAAAGCCTGGTCTACGAAGATAATCGTTGAAAAACGTATCTACCTGACGGGAAATCCGGTCAAAATAGCTTCGTCCGTTAACGAAAGCCTGGTCATATGCAGTGTTATTTGTAATGTCAAAATCGTATCCTCTGCTGCGATAAAACTCAGTATATACTCGGTTCAGTGCAAAGGAAACGATAGCCAGAATATTTGCCTGCAATGCGCTATCATCCCACGTGGGATAGATCTCGCTGGAAGCCACATTTTTAACATAATCGATAAACGGTACGGTTACATTGGCTGCATAGGATGACGGTGCACCAAGATGCACAGTTATTTGCTGCGGTATTGCCGGAAGAACAACAGGTGGCATGATAATCCTCCTTTACAGGTTTTGTTGGGAGGTCTGGAAGGTTTCGGATTTGCTTCTGCTATCCGGAAGCTCTGAAAGTGGGATCATCGGAAGATCCTGCACAGTTGTAACATCTGCAAAGATTTGCACATCATCTACGAAGATTTGCTCGTAATCTTTCAGTCGTGCGATAAGATTTACCACCGCAAAGGGACGCTCAGCAGGATCTGGTGACAGACTTTCTGCACGATCCGGAACCGGGATGGAAATGGGATCAATGCGGCCGCTACGGTCAGTCAGCCGCATGGCAATGGCTGTTCCGTCAGTAGCTGTTACAGTGATAGTCACATCCTGAAGTGGTATCTGCGCATAACTGGCATAAGCATGTACTTGTATGTATCCGGTTGCTGGCAGAATAATCAACTCCTTTCTTATATCATATTATTATATGGGCATTAACATATAGGTGTGACAAGATAGAAGGCCTCCTTACAGGAAGCCTTCCATTTGCTTGATGTTATTGTATTCACAATCCAAAAGTTTTTGTGCCATAGCCGTTACTTGACCGTCATTTTGATGATAGCGGTGCAGATTTTTCAGACTTTTTATGACACCGCGGGTATTGCCCTGAACCATCATTTCTGCGATCCGGGAATCATTTTTGTTGTACATAAGCTTGCTGCGGCTTGCCATATCAGCCATTGTACGAGCCATTGGATTCAGCTCCTTCAGCTGCCAGCCGCGTTGTTTTGCAAGGGCATAAGCTTCATGCTCAATTTCGTTGTATTCCTGCAGCTGAGACTTTAATGCCTTTTTGAGCTGTGCTCCGTTTGCGGCTTTTTCCACACTACGGATTCCTACCTGACCCATTTGGGTTGTTTTCAGCAGGGAAGCGAGGATATCTTTGCTGTCTTTCATATACATCACCTGAACCTATTATGTGATGCGCAGATCATACTATCCGTGCCATTTTTTTGCAATCTGCATAGAATGTTTTGTTAAAAGGAGGCGATACTATGTGTGCAATCGCAGGGTTTATCGGAATGCAGGATACAGAAACAATACGAAATAAAATGCTCTGTACGATGATGCGACGAGGTCCGGATGCAACGGGAATCTGCCCAATCGTAGATGGCGTATTGCTCCATGCAAGACTTTCGGTTATTGATCTTGATGGTGGTCGTCAGCCAATGACGCTGCAATTCAATTCAGAAACTTACACCATCGTATATAACGGTGAACTTTACAACACGCTGGAATTACGCCATGCATTGGAGAAGCTTGGCCATGATTTTATAGGTCATTCCGATACAGAGGTGCTGTTACATTGTTATGCCCAGTGGGGGCAGCAGTGCCTTGAAAAGCTAAATGGTATTTATGCCTTTGCAGTGTGGGAGAAAAATCGGAAAAGACTGTTTCTTGCAAGGGATCGCATGGGTGTCAAGCCTCTGTTCTTTGCAGAGAATAACGACGGATTTATTTTCGCTTCAGAAATTAAAACGATTCTTGCACATCCAAAGATGAAGGCACAGCTGGATGGAGAAGGGGTTGCGCAGGTTTTGTTACTTGGACCCGGAAGAGTACCCGGTTCCGGCGTGCTTCGTGATATTCGGGAACTGGAACCGGGAGAGTGCGCTATCTATGAAGATGGCAAAATGCGTATTTGGAAATACTGGAAACTCCTTGATCGGGAACATAGAGAGAATTTTACGGATACAGCCGCTCATGTGCGAGAACTGGTACTGGATGCCATACTACGGCAAACAGTATCTGATGTACCAATCGGTACATTTCTTTCCGGTGGGCTGGATTCCAGCTTGATTACAGCAATCTGCGCAAAAAAACTGGGCGGAAAAAGATTGCCCACTTTTTCTGTTGATTATGTGGACAGCGATAAATATTTCGTCCCAAATAAGTTTCAGCCAAATTCCGACGGAGAATATATCCGCATGATGGAGAAAACCTTTTACACGGACCATCATTGGTGCATATTATCTCCGGAGGATCTGGTGGCGGAATTGGAAAATGCCACTTTTGCCCGGGATCTGCCCGGCATGGCGGATGTAGATTTTTCCTTGCTTGCTTTTTGCAGACAAATAAAAAATCACATAACGGTTGCTTTGTCCGGCGAATGTGCCGACGAGATATTTGGTGGGTATCCCTGGTACAGAGATTCTGAGGTTCGCAACCGAGATGGTTTTCCATGGGCGCAAAATACTATGTATCGTATGGATATGCTGACTCCAGGACTTAAGGAGAAATTGCAATGCCATGATTATGTTCACGATCATTATGAGAAAACCTGTCGAGAAAGTGATATTTTACCGGGTACAGATCCATTGGAAATTCGCATGAAGCAAATGGTCAATTTGAATTTGCGGTGGTTCATGCAAACGCTTTTGGATCGCAAGGACCGGATGAGTATGTATTCCGGTCTGGAGGTACGTGTGCCTTTCTGTGATTATAGGATTGCGGAGTATTTATATGGCGTTCCTTGGGAATTTAAGGATTATCAGGGCAAGGAAAAGGGATTGCTGCGCAAGGCGATGGAGGGTATTTTGCCGGAAAAAGTGCTGTGGCGGAAGAAGAGTCCCTATCCAAAGACCATGGATCCCAAGTACCTGGCGTTGGTCACGGTGCAAATGGAACAGTTGCTTGAAAAGAAAAGCGCACCACTTTTCCAACTTGTTTCCCGTGATGCAGTGCGGCAGGTGCTTATTGAAGAACCCGCTTGGCCTTGGTATGGACAGTTGATGCGCCGACCGCAGACCATAGCATATTTGTTGCAAGTTAATACTTGGCTGGAACATTACGGCATTGACCTGCTAATCTGAAAAAAAGGCACAGCATTGCGCTGTGCCTTAAAAAATCCTCTTTTCATTTTCGTAGAAATGGTGTATAGTAATAGCATAAAATCCAATCTGCCGTACCTGCGGCGAAGGAGATACTATGACTTACGAAGAAATCAAAAAGATAGATGCCGTGCGCACTTACATCTCTCAGGCGGATGCTTCTTTGGCAGCTTTGGGCTACACGGAGCACAGTTTTACCCATGTGGGCCGCGTGGCGGAAATGACCGGTTACATTTTGGAAATCATGGGAAAGGATGCCCGTACAGTGGAACTGGGCAAAATTGCCGGTTATTTGCACGATATCGGCAATCTGGTCAACCGGGTGGATCACAGCCAAAGTGGCGCGATCATGGCGTTCCGTTTGCTGGACCGATGGGGATTTCCTCCTGAGGAGATTTCTATGATCGTAACGGCCATCGGCAACCACGATGAGGGAACAGGTGTGCCTGTCAACGACCTTGCGGCGGCGTTGATCCTTGCGGACAAGTCCGATGTTCGCCGCAGCCGTGTCAGAACGAAGGAAATTGCCAATTTCGACATTCATGACCGGGTGAACTACTCTGTTACCAAGTCCGAACTCAAGATCAACGAGGCCAAAACCATTGTGAAACTGAAACTTTCGGTTGATACGCATTTTAGCCCGGTGTTGGATTACTTCGCCATTTTCACTAACCGCATGCTGCTGTGCCGCAGTGCAGCGGAAACCTTGGGTCTGCAGTTTAAACTGATCATTAACGAACAACAGTTGGGATGATGGAAAGGAGTTCTCTATGGCTCTGAAAATCCTAAAAATGAATCCATGTCTTGCGCCTTTTGTGAGCGATCTGGACTTGCGGATGCGTAATTATAATATGATCAAAGGGAAACTGACTGCAGATGGAGCGTTGTCCGATTTTGCAAATGGACACCATTATTTCGGTTTCCATCCCACGGAGAATGGCTGGTACTATCGTGAGTGGGCGCCCGGTGCGGACAAGCTTTATCTAACCGGTGATTTTTGCGGCTGGGATCGCTATGCATATCCTATGTGCAAGCTGAATAACGGCGTATTTGAGCTGTTTTTGCCCGGTGCAGATGCACTACAGAACGGTCAACGTGTTATGACGGTTGTTGTACGCAACGGTCAGGAGCTGGAGCGCATTCCTTTGTATGCTACCCGGGTCGAGCAAGATCAGCAGACCCATGATTGGAATGCAGTCGTGCATAAAATGGCGGAGTTCCCTTGGACGGATGCAACTTTTAAACCGGAAAAGAAACTACTCATCTATGAGTGCCATATCGGCATGGCACAGGAAGATGGCAAGGTAGGCACTTATACAGAATTTCGCCAGAATGTGCTGCCACGGATCAAGGATTTAGGCTATAACACCATTCAGATCATGGCCATTATGGAGCATCCTTATTACGCATCCTTTGGTTATCAAGTGACTAATTTCTTTGCGGCATCCTCCCGGTTCGGTATGCCGGAGGAGCTGAAAGCATTGATCAACGCTGCCCATGAAATGGGCATTGCGGTTCTGTTGGATGTGGTTCACTCCCATGCCTCTAAGAATACCCGGGAAGGTATTAACGAGTTTGACGGAACATCCTATCAATTCTTCCATGAAGGCCCTCGGGGAGATCACAGCGCGTGGGATACCAAGTGCTTCAATTATGGCAAGCATGAGGTTCTCCATTTCTTGCTGTCCAATTTGAAATTCTGGATGGAGGAATACCATTTCGATGGTTTCCGTTTTGACGGTGTGACCTCCATGCTCTATCACGACCATGGCCTTGGCACAGCGTTTACCGGCCCGGAAATGTATTTCTCCATGAATACGGATACGGAGGCCGTGACCTACCTGCAACTGGCATCCGATCTTGTGAAAGAGATCAACCCCAATGCAATCTTGATTGCAGAGGATATGTCCGCTATGCCCGGTATGTGTCTGCCTATCAAAGATGGCGGCATTGGCTTTGATTACCGGCTTGCCATGGGTGTGCCGGATATGTGGATCCGTTTACTGAAAGAGCAGGCAGATGAAAACTGGGATATGGGTCATATCTATTACGAACTGGCGAACCGCTGGCCTGGGGAAAAGGTCATCGGCTACTGTGAATCCCATGATCAGGCGCTTGTCGGCGATAAAACCCTGCTCTTCCGCATGGCTGATTCCGAGATGTACACGGGCATGGATAAGGTCTATCATTCACCTGTGATGGATCGTGCCATTGACATGCATAAGCTGATTCGCTTCATTACGCTCGTGCTTGCAAGTGATGGCTACCTCAATTTCATGGGTAACGAATTCGGAC
>JAZRRL010000005.1:0-2226 GCA_045650665.1 Faecousia sp.
GAGGAGAACCTCAACAACCTGCTGAACAGAATGAAGACGTTCTCTTACAGACCACAACCGGTACGCAGAGCATGGATACCGAAGGCGAACGGCAAAACAAGACCACTTGGGATACCAAGCTAGGAATTGTCGCAAAATAAATTGTATTTCTTATTGAAATAAACCGCAATATATGGTACACTTCTACATGACGTAATTGTCGTGTGGAGGTGTGGATATGATTGATGCAGAAAAGCGGTTAACGCAGATACTCACTGAAATTGGAAATGTTGCCCCTGCAATCCTGAATGAACGTCAACAACGGCTTATCAGCGGCAGTATAGCAAAAGGATACGGATACGGAGGCGATAAGGTAGTAAGCGAAGCATTAGGATTGGACCCCCGTACTGTTTCTGCAGGCAGAAAAGCAATTGAATCCGGAAGAATAGACGACATTGAGGTAGATCGTATACGTCAGGTAGGCGCAGGCAGAAAGCAGGCAAAGGATATACATCCAAACTTGCTTAAGGAACTTGAGGATATCGTTTCCAACAACACATATGGTGATCCTGAACATGTGCTTTTTTGGACAAATCTTTCCCTCCGGGATATATCGGAAGAACTCGGAAAACGAGGGATTACCGCCGGCAAGGATGTAGTCAGTCGGGCGTTGGAAGAACTCGACTATAGCAAGCAGACGAATCAAAAGCATCTACAGGTTGGAAAAGCACATCCTGGCCGGGATGAAATGTTCCGATTCATTAATGAGAAAGCAAATGAGTTTATCAAAGAGGGAGCCCCTGTAATCTCAACCGATACAAAGAAAAAGGAACTGATCGGGAATTTCAAAAACAATGGTCAGGAATACCGAAAGGAAAAGGATCCTCGAAAAGTCCTTGATCATGATTTTGCTATTCCGGAGCTTGGTAAAGTAGCTCCATACGGTGTGTATGTGCTTAATGACAATACTGGCTTCGTCAACCTTGGAACAGATCATGATACTGGTGAGTTCGCAGTAGAGAGCATCCGCAGATGGATTTGGCATATAGGAAAAGTGAGCTTCCCAGACATGAGCAAGATTCTCATTGTGTGCGACTGCGGCGGGAGCAATGGGTGGAGAACTCGGCTTTGGAAGTATCAGTTGGCAATGTTGGCAGAAGAAACAGGCCTGGAATTACACATATGTCATATGCCTCCGGGTACATCAAAGTGGAACAAGGTAGAACACCGCCTATTCTGCTATATCAGCAAGAACTGGGCAGGAAAACCATTAATTGATATCAAAACTGCTGTTAACTACATTACCAACACTACTACCAGATCTGGGCTCGTGGTTAGCTGCGAAGTGGACTATAACCAGTATGAGAAGGCAATCAAGATTTCAGATGAGCAAATTGAAACGATCGACATTGAAAGAGTTGGTCCCTATGGTGAATATGCATACATCATCAGAGGGTTTAAGAATTACATATAATTAAGCGACAATTCCTAAGTCTCTGCTGTTTCGCGGCAAGGGAAGATTATACCCCTGATGCAGGCACTTGTGCCGCGATAAGTTTGGGGGAGAAGTACTCGAAAAATAAAAGCGCGGCGGTAGTAGCTTCGTGCGAGGTAGAGACTTCACTTCCGCGCAATGGCAGAAGCCTATTCTCGGGCGCTGTCTTTTGCCGGTTACAGAAAGTACTTTTTTACAAACGGGATGTCTTCTTTTTTCAGGCAGAATTCTTTTCCCCTCAGGCCGTTCAGAATCCCGGCGTCGGTGGGAAAGTCAAAGCAGATGCGCCACGAATACAGGGCCTGCCCGGTTTCATGATACTTCCGGTTCACCTGATCGCGGCCGTATTTCCCGTCGCCCAGCAGCGGCCAACCCGCATGCGCCATCTGTACGCGGATCTGGTGCGTCCGTCCGGTCAGCAGTCGGCATTCCGCCAGCGACAGGCCGTTTTTCGATGCCAGAATGCGGTACTCCGTCACGGCGTGCCGCGAGCCTGGCTCCGGCCGGCTTTTTACATATACCTGGTTTTTGACGGCGTCCTTGAACAGCTCGTTCTCCAGCGTGCCGGCTTCCGGCTTCGGTCTGCCGCAGAGGACGCAGAGATAGTATTTGCTGATCTCGCGGTCACGGATTTTTTCGTTCAGGATGCGCAGGGCTTCGGCGTTCTTCGCGGCGATGACGATGCCGCCGGTGTTGCGGTCAATGCGGTTGCAGAGGGCCGGCGCAAAGGCGTGCTCATCCCGACAGTTCCA
>JAZRRL010000006.1:0-82206 GCA_045650665.1 Faecousia sp.
TCTTGGGCGGTAAAAGCCATTTTTATTTCCTCCTAAAATTACTCAGCGTCGGTCTTAGCAGCGAAGTCGGTCTCGGAGTTGACCTCGATAACAACGCCGACACCGCCGATAACGGTAGCGTAAGCAACGCCTTCAGCAGCGATGCGGTCAGCCTTCTTTGCAGCCTTTGCCAGGCCCTTCTCACGCAGCCAGTCAACAGCCTTTTCCATGTCGCCGTCGGTAGCCTGGAGAGCCTTCTTGCAGTCCATCATGCCGACGTTGGTCATTTCGCGGAGAGTCTTAACGTCCTGTGCGGTAAATGCCATTTTCGTTTCCTCCTAATTTGTAAATCTAAAAGCGGAATTACTCAGCAGCGGGAGCCTCGACAGTGGCATCCTCGCCCTGACGGCCTTCGATGGCAGCGCTTGCCATAGCAGCGGCGATCAGACGGATGGCGCGGATAGCGTCGTCGTTGCCGGGGATGACGTAATCGATCTCGTCGGGATCGCAGTTGGTGTCAACGATAGCCACAACGGGAATGTTCAGCTTCTTAGCCTCAGCGATAGCGTTGCGCTCCTTGCGGGGGACAACGATGAACAGAGCAGCGGGCAGCTTCTTCATTTCCTTAACGCCACCCAGGTACTTCTCCAGCTTCTCGATTTCAGCCTGCAGCTGGATAACTTCCTTCTTAGGCAGCATTGCGAAAGTACCGTCAGCTTCCATCTTGCGCAGCTGAGCCAGACGGTCGATACGGGTACGCATGGTGCGGAAGTTGGTCATCATGCCGCCCAGCCAACGAGCGTTGACGTAGTAACCGCCGCAACGGATAGCCTCTTCCTTGATAGCGTCCTGAGCCTGCTTCTTGGTACCGACGAACAGAATGTTACCACCGTTAGCAGAAGTCTCGCGGATGAAGGTATAAGCTTCTTCCAGCTTCTTTGCAGTCTTCTGCAGGTCGATGATGTAGATGCCGTTACGCTCGGTGTAGATGTAGGGAGCCATTTTGGGGTTCCAGCGACGGGTCTGGTGACCGAAGTGTACGCCGGCCTCCAGCAGTTGTTTCATAGATACGACAGCCATTTTTTGTTTTCTCCTTTTGTTTTTGTCCTCCACCCCGATCATCCCGGCCGCCCGTCCATGATGGACACGGGAGCGACAGGTCCCCGGGTGTGTGGTGTAATATAGTCATGGGAAATTCCCATGCCGAAACATTATAATCGATTGCATTTTATTTTGCAAGTATTTTTTCCAAAAAAAATTCAATTTATTCCTATTTTTTCTTAAAATGGCAGCCAAAGTGGCTTCGGACGGGGACGACAGCAGTCATCCGGGTGAATATCCACCAAAATAATGTCCGGACCGATGCGCTTGATGCTCCGCCAGGGAATCACATAATCCCCCTGCCTGCCCAAAAATCCTAAAAAATGACAAGGTCCGGGAACAAAAATGGCAATGACCCGGCCTTCCGGCAATTCGATCTCCACATCCGACACAAAACCCAGCCGTCGTCCGTCAGCAATGCAGATCACCTCTTTGCATTGCAGATCTGTCACCCGAATACCCATACGCATCCCTCCAGATAAGGTTTTGGTACAGAATATGCGCAGGAAATGAAAATAGAATAAAAAAGCCTCCCCGGGTGGGGAGGTTTTTCAGATATCCATAATTTTTACGATTTCCGTAGGACCTTCCAGTAGCAGAGCGGTGATAGTATCACCAGCTGCCTCGATAGTCACAGTCAAATCGCCACCGGGATTTTTCACCGTCAGCACGCCGCTGGGAACTTTTCCTTTTTTCCACAAAGTAGCGGCAGTAGAGCCGGATCCGGTGCCGCAGGCCAAGGTGTAATCCTCCACGCCCCGTTCAAATGTGAGAATGCGCACAGTTGTGTCGTCCAGCCAAGTGTAGAGGTTGGCGTTTGCGCCCTTGGGGAAGGCAGCATTGTGACGCATGTTTTTTGCAAACTCCCGCAACGCATCCCGCATTTCCCAAGTCAGACCGGGAATCTCCGTGACGCTGTGGGGAACACCGGGATTACCCAGTTCCACATAAGCGGCATTGGGAAGACGATTTAAATCCATAACAGAGGGAAGGTTCAGCCCAACGCGGTAGATGTTTTCGCTGATACGCTTGCCGCTGACAAGACCGGCATCGGTCTGCACAACCATATTCTCGCCGGCAATACCCAATTCATAAGCATAACGGCAAATGCAACGAGCACCGTTGCCGCACATCTCGCCCCGGGTCCCATCGGAATTGTAAAAGTGCAGGCGAAAATCTGCAACGTCAGAATAATCCACAGCCATAAAGCCGTCAGCATTGGTTAGTTTACATAACTCTACAGCAAGGGAGGAGAAATCTATTTTCTGATCCCGGGCATCGATGACCATAAAGTCGTTGCCAGCACCGTTCATATAATGTATGCGCATTATTTTGCCTCCAGCAATTCTTCCATGGTATACAGACCAGCTTTTTTTCCTTCCATAAACACAGCAGCATCCACAGCACCTTCAGCAAGCATCTGCCGGGAACCTGCTTCATGGCGCAGCGTCAGGCTCTGGCTGGGGGTGCAAATATGCACCTCATGAACACCAACTACATTGCCCATGCGCAAAGATGCAATGCCGATTTCATCCTTCTTCCGTTTACCCTCACCGGCTCGTCCGCAGGCTTCCACCGCCATGGGGCGTACCTGACGAATGGCGTTGAACAGCATGTGAGCGGTACCGCTGGGAGCATCCACCTTACGGTTGTGGTGGACTTCTACAATTTCAATGTCTGCATCCGGGAAGGCTGCCGCAGCCTGTTTTGCCAAACGGCATAGTACGGCAATGCCCAGACTCATATTACCGGAGTAAAATACAGGTAAAGTTTCAGCGGTTTTGTAGATCAGTTCTTTTTCCTCTGCTGTATGACCGGTAGTGCCCACAACCACAGCACAATGATGGGCCTTGGCGTATGCAAGCACATCGGCGATGGCGCTGTGATGGGAAAAATCGATAATCATATCGCCCTGCACATCACCTAATTCGTCAAAGGTCTTGGGGACATTGTTTTCACCGTCAATGCTTACCCGGGCGACAATTTTATCCCCCAGAATTTCATCGATCAGCTTGCCCATGGCGCCGTTGGCGCCGCACAGAATCGCATTCATACCTGAACACCCAACTTTCTCATCTGCTCGTAAAGGTTGGAACGGAAAGGCTCCTCCATGGGGGTCAGGGGCAGGCGCAGATAGTCCATACCAAAGCCCATGGCAGACACAGCAGCCTTGGCAGGAATCGGATTGACCTGACTGAACAGTGCATCGATCAAAGGCAGCATGGAAAGCTGCAGTCGGGCAGCTTCTTCAAAATTGCCGGCCTTTGCCGCATCAGTCATAGCCACCGCCTGAGCGGGAACCACATTACTCAGCACGCTGATTGCACCCTTGCCGCCCATGCTCATCATGGGAGCGGTGAGGGCATCCTCACCGGAGTAGATGGCGATTTTGTCACCAACCAGACGCATGATTTCCATGAACTGGGCCATATTGCCGCTGGCTTCCTTCAGTGCTACGATATTGGGATGGTCTGCAAGAACAGCCAAAGTCTTGGGCTGCAAGTTACAGCCGGTACGGCCGGGGACATTATAAAGGATCACCGGAACGGTGGATGCATCTGCAACTGCGGTAAAGTGGGCAATCAGGCCGGATTGGGTAGCCTTATTATAGTAGGGCGTAACCACCAGTACAGCATCTGCGCCTGCATCGCAGGCACGTTTGGTATTTTCCAGCACGTGTTCAGTGTTGTTGGTACCGGTGCCGGCAATAACGGGAACTCTGCCTGCAGCACGCTCTACAGTATAGCGAATGACTTTCTCCTGATCCGGATATTCGATGGTGGCATTTTCACCGGTGGTGCCCATGGCAACCAGGGCGTCAATACCGCTGTCAATCTGAAAATCAATAAAACGGCCAAAGGCTTCATAGTCAATGCCCTCGGGAGTCATAGGCGTCACCAATGCGGTGGCCATGCCGGTAAAGATAGTCTTTTTCATATCATATCCTCCTCAAATCCGGGTGAAGTAGTCATAAATGGGGAAAAGTTCTTCCAAACAAGCACGTACTCTGTCGCCCAATGCCGGGCCAAAGGTATCGTCACTAAAATCTTCGTGGCGAATCATGCAAATGCTACGTTTCCACAGATAAAATTGCTCTAAGCGCTTGTCCGGACAAGCTTCCGGACGTTTGTATTCCTCTGCACTGACCGTCAAACCGGTTGCCTTCGCTGCTTTGGAAAGAAGCTTTGGAAATTCCTCCGGCTTTTCAGCGAGTTTCCGTCGAAATGCTTTCATGGTTGCCGGTTTCGGACTCCAGAAAAGGAAACCGTAATCAATGCCCTCGGGATTGATCTCAAAGAATAGGCAGGGATTTTCTGCCCACCACTCCACGTCCTGCCGGATGCAGATCCACAAACTTTCCTTATAAGGTACAGCATGATGCATTCTGGCGTCCCGATAAATACGGCTGACCTTCAGAAGCGTGCCTTCCTTATCCAGAAAAGGCTGAAAAATATGGGCGCCCAAAGCCTTTGTGGGTTCATAGAGGGTGCTGACATATTCTTTTTTGTGGGAGAGAAACCACTCCCGGTTATTGTTCATCCGAATACCCCAAAGAAAATCTACAGTTTCCGGGCTGTAACCTTCAAATGCCATAACACCCTCCTTTTGTTAGTCTTTATAGAAATTTTTGCCCTTCCAGAGCAGAACGTGGGCATGTTCCGGTGGATATTCCCGATCCGGGAAATCAAAAGCATAACGCTCGCAGGCGTTAATGATGGTGGTGTCCCCATAGGTGCGGACACGCTCCAAACCATGCTCGTAATTCAAATGCACATGACCGTGTACAAGGAATGTGGGATGATATTCGTCCAGCAATTCCCGCAGAGCTTCAAAGCCCATGTGGGCGGGATCGTCTGCATCCCCCAAACCCCGCGCGGGGGCATGGGTCAACACAATGTCCACACCGCCGGCTTGCTTGATCTGGCGATGGAGTTTGTGAATGCGTTTGCGCATTTTTTCTTCCGTATACTGATGCGGGCCGGGATGATATTGCCGGCAACCACCGAGTCCCAAAATCCGCAAACCATTATAAGTGACCAGCTTGTCCTCAATGCAGTCACACCCTTCCGGGGGACGGCGGTCATAGCTGCCATCGTGATTGCCGTGGATATAGAGAACGGGGCATCTGGCCATAGTGACCAGAAATTCCAGATACGGTGCTTTCAGATCCCCACAGGAGAGGATCAGATCAAATTCCTTCAGCCTGCCGGGAACGTAGTATTCCCACAAAGCGGGGCATTCTTCATCGGAAACGGCGAGTATTCTCATAGCGACCCCTCCTTTTCCAGAGGGATTCTGTCCCGATGGATGCCAAGCTCCCGAAGCATGGGCTGGGCATAGGGTTCTACCTCGTCAAATTCCGGGATTTGGCCGATGACATTGTCGCACAACCAGTCCATATACAGCAGTTCGTCGGGAGAAAGCGTCTTGCTTCCGTCATTGCGTACATTGCCCTGCCGGTCAATGATCTGACGGCAGAAGGGATCCAACGTGCCGTTTTTCAGACCTTGACGCAGAAGTTCTGCTAAGGTTCGGGCACCGGTGGGCAAACGGTCAGACAGTTTTACATCAATAACACCGCTGTCCATACCCCACCAGTAATTAACGGCCTTGTGGGGATTTTCTTCTTTATCCCACGCGCCGCTGAGCATAGAAGAAATGATATTTTCATAGAATTTGCCCCAAAGCCAGATGGGGGAGCCGATTGCTTCCCAGCAGCCATCCTCATCCATCCAGTAGGTGCCGTAGTTGCCAAAGTTCAGATAGGCAGGATTTTCTGTAGGGGCATCCCGGTTGGAAATAACCCAGATACCGTCGTCAAGAAAATCTTGCTGATGGGAACCTCTCTGGCAGGACCAACGCAGAAAAATCTTTGCCCGGGGGTTGGTCAATTGCGCACCCAAAGCAAAGGCGTTTATGGATGCGGGAACGCCAAAAGAGGGGGAAGATGCAATATACCCGATGCGGTCATTGTTGGCCATAGCACCGGCCAAAGCACCGGTGATAAATTTTGCCTCATAAATGCGTCCGTAATAAGAAGGAACGCTGGAATAATGGGTATCCACGGAGCAGTTAAAGAATCGGACCTTGGGATACTTTACCGCTGCCCGGAGTACGTTGCGGCGCAGCTGAGGGGTAGTGGCGAAGACAACATCCGCACCATCTGCAACTGCCTGCTCCAGCAGTTGGTCAGCAAGCTGGGGATTATCTGCATGGAAATAATTGCGTACGACTACCTGATCGCCCAGCACGGCCTCCAGGTGTTTTCTGCCTAGGTCATGGGCGTCAATCCAGGTGCTTGTTTCGGGATCCAAGGGATGTACAAATGCAACATGTATGTGGGATGGTGCAGTGATCCAACTCAGAATACCGGCTCTGCCCTCCGGTTCGGTGCTGACAAGGGGAGCTTCTGTCCGGGTAAAGCTTCGCAGGTCATCTTGCATGGCAACCAGAGATTTTTTCAGTGCCTTTGTGCTCATAGCACCAAGCTCACGGAAGGGATATACCTGCAGCCACAGTAACAGTGCTTCCTCGGGTAGCATGGGAAGTTTCAGGGATTCCAAAGTAGCAAAGGCCTCCCGGAAATACTGATAGTACGCAGAGAAAGTCCGCCGTTCCCGTTCAGACCAGACTTCGCCCGGCTCTTTTCCTAAAAAGGACAGCAGCTTGGCGTAATCCTCCGGGCAGTTAAACTGAATGATGTACAAACCGGTGGCTTTATAAAACTTGAGAAATTCGTAGTAAGCCTGGATTTGCCGGGAGTTGTTTTTTGCCGGCAAAATTCGCCTGACCAGTCCCGGAATGCGGGGAGCGCCCATGTGTTTCAGCACACTGACACGCTTATTGCCTTCCTGAACGTAGAATTTACCCAGGTATTCATAGCAAATAATAGGATCACGGATGCCTTCCTCAGACAAATTTGCGTGGCACAAATGAATCCACTTGGCAGCAAATTCCGAATCCTGATCCAAAAGGGGCAAAAAGCCTGCACTGAAGGCGCTGATCCGTCCGGCGGCCTTTGTGCCAACGATCAGCTCTGACGGAATGTCCAGAAGACCAAGATCTTCCGTAATGTCACCGACACTACTATCCAGCAGATTGTCTAAGATCTGGGGATATGGGTCTTTCCCCTCGGCAAGAAGGGCCTTATATTCTTTTTGTCCGGCGCGCAGTGCCTGGGCATATTCTTCCCGTGCCTGTTGCAGCTCCATAATGGGCCCTCCTTACAATTCTAATTTTCCATTCTTATCATACCCCTTTTTGTGGCAATTTGCAACCATTAAGATATGGAAAATGAAAAAGATATACTACTGCATATTTTCCCGCCTGCTACAAAAAATAGAATCGGGGTGACATGATGAAAAAAGAAGAAAAGCAGGAACAGCCCAAGCCGATTCCGTGGGAGATCACCGATCCAAAACCACCGGTCATTCAGTCCGGTCATTTGGAACAGCACCGCGCAAATTAAAAACACCCTCCCAATCGGGAGGGTGACAGTATTAACCGGTAACATCCAGCGGACGCAGAACACTGTATGCGGTGTAGCGGGTGTCCATTGTATCGGTAAAGAATACCAGTTGGACGGCGGGATTTTCCAAGGTCAGAGATGCGGTAATCGAGGGAATATCCGCCGCAGCAACATTTTCCAGATAGATCCGACAACGACCTTCGGGCAAGGTGAAATGCGTACCTACAAAGGAAATGGCGAAGCTGTCTGTAGCGCATGCCTGCACCAATGTTTTTGCAGCTGCATTCAAAGCCTCAGTTTTATCCCCGGTGAATTTAATTTTATCTGTATTGGGGAAACGAAAATCGCTGAACACCACCTCGTCGAATCCCATATTGCGCAACTCGGTAACGATCTGTACAAGGAAATTCAGGGTGCCGGTGGAGGCGGGATTAAACCAGTAGTGGGACATGTTTTTGATACTGGTGTCTTCCCACAAAGAGCCATTGCCTCCCTTCAGAGGCAGACCGTAGGGAACACGACCGGCTTCATCGTCCAGGAAATACCAGCGATCCCGGAAGGCGGGGAATCGGGCGATAAGATAACAGCCCTTGCTTTGCAGATCCTTGATGATACTGGTAACAGCGGCGGTATCTGTCTTGACTGCATCCTGCCCCAAAGCGGAGCTATAGTAAAATTCTCCCCGGACGTTGCGTACATCCAGCAAAACAGTAGATCCGGCAGGCAAGGCTTCCAATGCAGTCTTGGTGGCGGCAATGTTCGTGGTTGTCAGCATATCACCGGTAACCACAACACCTTCCATCTGCTGAAGACTTCCGGCGGGAGCACCCAACAGTTCGTCTGTGTCACCATAGGTAATATTTACATCGATACCAACTGTGGGAGGCTGGGCAATAACACCGCCGGATTGGTTCAGAGGAACGTTAAAGTCCAGCTTGGCACCGTCATCTGTATAGACAATATACCGGTTCAGCCACAGCATCCATGCTGCAAAAGCGGTAATGCTGATAAGGGCCAATACACCGACAGAGATTGCAATTTTTTGCAGTGCGCGTCGGACACGATAGGGAATGGTCATAGCTCGTTACGTTTGGCGATGACACACCGCCAATCCTCCTTGGATTTTGTTTCAAGAACTGTAAGACCTGCTTTTTCCAGGGCAGCAGTGACATCAGCAAGCCGGGTATCCAGAATGCCGGAGCAGATCAGCGTGCTGTTATTCTGCAAAAAAGCGGGCAAAGTGGGTGCAAGGTGAATGATCACATCGGCAACAATGTTCACCAGCACCACATCATATTCTTGGGTTTGCAGACGATTCATCAGCCGCTTGTCAGCGGTGACATCACCGGTGCAGGCGGAAAATTCCGTAGCATGGAATCCGTTATAGGCAGCATTTTCCCTGGCGATATCTTCTGCCTTGGGATCAATGTCCACGCCGGTGGCGGAGCTTGCTCCAAGCCGCAGAGCGGTAATGGACAAAATACCGCTGCCGCTTCCTAAGTCCAGACAGTGGCTGCCGGGGTTGATACGTTGCTCCATTGCCTCCATCACCATTTGTGTGGAAGGGTGGGCACCGGTGCCAAAAGTAAGACCGGGATCGAGAATAATGGGCTTTCTGCCACTTTCGTCACAATCTGCCAGCCAGTAGGGGAGGACGATCAGATCTTCGCCTACCTCCACTGCAGGATAATGCTCCTGCCAACTATTTTCCCAATCCGTTTCCGGTAAATTTTCAATCGTGATGGAAAGCTTTTTGCTTTCGGCCAATGCCTTCAATCGGGCAAGATCGTCTTGCTGTGTGTCCTCAAGATACAGCTTGATGTTGGAAAGTCCTTGTAATTTTTCCTGCAGTTCTTCATCAATATAATCCCAACAAGCACGATTTTCTTCGAGAAAATCCTCAAACTGGTTCTGATCTTCCAGTACAAGCTCCTGAAATCCGGCGGCGGTGAGCATAGCCGCGGTATCGTCAATGGAATTTGCGTCTGTCTGCACAGTGATCTCCAGCCATGCCATAAAATCGCCTCCTTAAGTCTATACATTTTCTCCATTGTACCCTATCTGCGCAAAAATCGCAACCGGAAAGATGTGAATTTTCTTTCCGGCTCTTCCTATTTTGGAAAAGTTGGTATATAATAGTTTACAATTATGGAAAGGAGGTGCCTGCGATGGAGTCGATCATGCTGCCCGGAGGGATACAATTTTACAGTTACCGGGATAACCGATTCAAGCAAGGCGCCTTGAGTATTCAGTTTATTCGCCCTATGGAAAAGTCTGAGTCGGCAATGAATGCACTTTTCCCGGCGGTGCTTTTGCGCGGCACGAAAGAACATCCCGACCTGCGGACGATCACACTGCGTCTGGATGATCTGTATGGCGCATCGGTCAGCGCATTGGTGCGACGGATCGGTGATTACCAGACTACGGGCTTGTACTGCAATTTTATGGAGGATCGCTTTGCCTTGGATGGTGACGAGATTCTTTCTCCCATGATGGAATTTATCGGCCAGCTGTTGCTTGAGCCGGTGACGGAAAATGGTGTATTTCTCCACAGCTTTGTGGAAAGCGAGAAGAAAAACCTCATCGCTACCATCGAATCCGAGATCAATGACAAGCGCATTTATGTGGCTTCTCAGCTGATGAAACAGATGTGCAAAAACGATTCTTATGGTTTGCCCCGCTTGGGTGAAACGAAGGATGTGGAGCGTATCACAGCGGAAGAATTGTTCCTGCATTATCGCAAGGTGCTGGAGGAAAGTCCGGTGCAGGTGTTTTATGTGGGCAGCGCTGAGGCGGAAAAGGTGGCGCAGCTGCTGGCAAAGCAATTTGCAAAAATCCAAAGAAAAAGTGTTCCGGCATCGGCACAGACGGGCTTTTGCGGGGGCGAGGGCAGCCACAAGACCCAGTGTATGGATGTGGCGCAGACCAATCTTTGCATGGGTTTTGTGACTCCGATTACCAACCGCACTGAGAATTTTGCGGCTATGCAGGTGATGAATACCATCTTTGGCGGTGGTATGACCAGTAAGCTGTTTATGAATGTCCGGGAAAAGCTGGCGCTTTGCTATAGCGTAGGCTCTGCCTACTACGGAACAAAGGGCATTTTGACCGTGGCGGCAGGCATTGACGAAGAAAAGGAACAAATTGTCCGGGATGAGATCCTTGCCCAGTGGGAGGCCTGCAAAAAAGCAGAAATCACCTCGGAAGAATTGAATGCAGCCAAGGAAGCGGTATTGTCCGCACTGCGTACCATTCATGATTCACCCGGTGCCATTGAGGGCTATTATACTACCGCTTCCCTTAGCGGTCAGAAAGCAGATCCCAAGGCGCACAGCTGTGCCATTGAAAAGGTTACCGTGGAGGATGTGGCAGCTGCCGCAAGAACAATGACCTATCATTCCAGTTTTGTGTTGAAAGGAGTCGGCCAATGACCATCACCCAATATGCCAAACTGGATGAAACCGTGTATTCTGCCGTTTTGCAAAACGGCCTGACAGTCAAAATCGTGCCCCGGCCTGGCTTTCAGCGAAAAATGGCCTATTTTGTCACGGATTTTGGCGCCATTCATACGGAGTTTGAATGGGAAGGGAAAACCTACCGTGTACCGGCAGGCATAGCCCATTTTTTGGAGCATAAGATGTTTGAATTGCCCGGACGGGATGTTTCGGCAGAATTTGCCGCCTTGGGCGCAAATGTTAACGCATTCACCGGCTATGACATGACCGCCTACCATTTCACCTGCTCTGAAAATTTCATGGAAAGTCTGGCACTTTTGCTGGAATTTGTGTCCACACCCTATTTCCCGGCGGAAAGCGTGCAACGGGAAATGGGCATCATCGATCAGGAAATCGGCATGAATGATGACAGCCCGGACACCCAGGTGTTTGAAAATTTGATGAAATGTATGTATCGCAACCATCCCATCAATGTCCCCATTCTGGGTACACGGGAGGATTTGCGCAAGATCACACCGGAGCTGCTGATGCTTTGCCATCAGGCCTTTTACACCCCGGCAAATATGCTTTTGTGTATTGTAGGTGATGTAGAACCGGAAAAGGTGATTGCTTTGGCAGAAAAAGTGCTGGGCCCTGAGAAAAAGGCTGCAGGTAAAAAAGTGGATTACTGGCAGGAAGAAATGCGTCCGGAAAAACCGGAATATACCTGCGCTATGGAAGTGGCTATGCCTATGTTCCAGATGTCCTTCAAGGCAGAGCCCGCCCCCTTGGGGGATGCAGCGACCCGCAGCGAGATTGTAGGAGATCTGGCGGCGGAAGCGTTGTTTGGCGAGTCCTCTGCGCTGTATCTGCAGATGTATGAGGATGGCCTGATTGATTCGTCCTTTGGCGGCGGTTTTGAATCGGTGGATGGAGGTGCTATGCTTACCTGCGGTGGAGATAGCTATCATGCTGCCGATATTCGCAGTGCCATTTTGCAGCGTGCCCGGCAGCTGGTGGACGAGGGTATTTCGGAAGAAGATTTTATGCGCATGAAGCGCAGTGCCTTGGGGCGGCGTATCCGGGATTTGGATAGCTTTGATTCCACCTGCTTCCGAATTTGTGCCTATCATTTCGATGAATTTGAATATTTTGATTTCCCCACCATATATGCAGAAGTCCGGCAGGAGGAAGTGCTGCAATTCCTTGCAACCGTTGTGACAAAGGAACGCTGTGCACTGTCGGTGATTGAACCTAAGGAGGAGACATAAATGAACAAGTATACAACCATTTCGTTCCCGTTTTTCGGCATCGAAATTGATCCCATTCGGATCATTGAGATTGGCCCGTTGTCTCTGCACATCTACGGTCTGCTCATTGGTCTTGGTCTGATGCTGGCTGTGGTCTATGGCTGGCAGCGAAGCAAGCAATTTGGCATCAAGGTGGATGACATCACAGATGGCGTGCTGTGTGTTGTACCCTTTGCAGTGCTTTGCGCCCGCCTCTATTATTGTGCATTCCAGTGGGAGCACTATGGAAAGAACCCCATTTCCATTTTGTACATCTGGGAAGGCGGCTTGGCAATTTATGGTGGCGTAATCGGTGCTGTGCTCGGTGTGATGGTGTTCTGCCATTTCAAGAAAATTAAAATCACTGCACTGCTGGATCTGGTGCTACTGGGCTTTTTGATTGGACAGTCCATCGGTCGCTGGGGCAATTTCTTCAATCGGGAAGCCTTTGGCGCAGAAACGGAAATTTTTATCCGTATGGGTCTGCTTGACAGCAGAACCGGCGTAACGACCTTCCATCACCCCACCTTCCTGTATGAATCCTTGTGGAATGCTGCAGGGTTTGCGCTGCTGCACTTCTTATCCAAGAAGAGACAGTACGATGGCCAGATTGCGCTTGGATATGTGCTGTGGTACGGTCTGGGTCGTACCTTCATCGAAGGCCTGCGCACAGACAGTCTGTACTGGGGAGAACTCCGGGTCAGTCAGGTGCTGGCAGGCTTGACTGCCATTGCTGCGGCTGTTATCTTGTTTATTCTGTCCACCCGCGCTCATGATCCCGCAAAGCTGTGGGTAAATCAGGTGGCGGCAATGGAGGAAGAATACGAGGAATCCGAGGAAGAACCTGAGGAATCCAAAGAAGAGCCGGAAGAAACCGAAGAATTGGAAAAAGATTGACAACACCCCCGTTTTAGGGTATAATACGCCCAAATACAAAGGCAAAGAGCAGGAGAGTACGCTTCTGGATGCGTTCAGCGAGTCCCGGCAGGTGTGAAGGGGATACGAGGAAGGTTGCGGAACATGGCCTGGGAGCTGAAGGGTCGATAGGTAGGCCTTTCCGGGTGTGCCCGTTATAGCAAAAGAGGCAGATTTATCTGCAAAACAAGGTGGTACCGCGTCGAAAATTCGCCGCCCTTGATTCGTCAAGGGCGGCGTTTACTTTTTAGGAGGAAAATATGAGCGAAAAGAAACCCTATTATATTTCTACGGCCATTGCCTACACCTCTGCAAAGCCCCATATCGGCAATACCTATGAGGTGGTTTTGGCGGATGCCATTGCCCGCTATAAGCGTCAGGAAGGCTACGATGTATATTTCCAGACCGGCACTGACGAGCATGGTCAGAAGATCCAGCAGAAGGCAGAAGCCGCCGGCATTACGCCGCAGGAACATGTGGACAATGTAGCCGGTCAGATCAAGGATATTTGGGATCTGATGAACACCACTTACGATCGCTTTGTGCGCACTTCTGACCCTGAGCACAAGACCAAGGTACAGAAAATCTTTAAGCGTCTTTATGAGCAGGGCGATATTTATAAGGGCAAGTATACCGGCAAATACTGCACTCCCTGTGAATCTTTCTGGACAGAAAGCCAGCTGGTGGAGGGCAAGTGCCCTGATTGCGGCAGAGAATGCGTAGACGCAGAGGAAGAGGCATATTTCTTCAAAATGAGCAAGTATGCTGACCGGCTGATGGCACACATTGAAGCCCATCCTGAATTCATCCAGCCCGAGAGCCGGAAGAATGAGATGATCAACAATTTCCTGAAGCCCGGCCTGCAGGATCTGTGCGTGTCCCGCACCAGCTTTACCTGGGGCGTTCAGGTGGATTTTGACCCCAAGCATGTGGTGTATGTGTGGCTGGATGCGCTGAGCAACTATATCACGTTCTGTGGTTATGACCCCGACGGCAATCATGAGGAGCATTACAAGAAATTCTGGCCTGCTGATCTGCATCTGATCGGCAAGGATATCGTTCGCTTCCACACCATCTACTGGCCTATTTTCCTTATGGCTTTGGGCGAGGAACTACCCAAGCAGGTATTCGGCCATCCCTGGTTGTTGGTCAAGGGCGACAAGATGTCCAAGAGTTTGGGCAATGTAATCTATGCAGACGATCTGGTTCAGATGTTCGGCGTGGATGCAGTACGTTATTTTGTGCTGCATGAAATGCCCTTTGCCGCTGACGGCATTATGACCTATGAGCTGATCATTGAACGAATCAACAGCGAGCTGGCAAACATTCTGGGCAACCTGGTCAACCGTACGGTTGCTATGGACAACAAGTATTTCGGTGGCAAGATCTGCGAGCCGGATACTCCTGACAATGTGTTCGACGTGGAGTTGAAGGAAGCTGCACTGGCAATGCCCGGTAAGGTAAAAGCAAAGATGAATGAACTGAAGGTGGCAGATGCCATCGATGAGATTTTCGTCCTGCTGCGCCGTGCCAACAAGTATATCGACGAAAACGCACCTTGGGCATTGGCCAAGGATGAGAAAGCGCAGGGACGTCTGGGTACTGTGCTGTACAATCTGTTGGAAAGCATCCGCTTTGCAGCTGTCGCGCTGGAACCTTTCCTGCCTGATACTGCTGATCGTATTCTGAACCAGCTGAACTGTGAAAATGGCGGTCTGGAAAGCCTGAACACCTTTGGTATGCTGCCCGTGGGCGGTAATGTAGGTGCAGGTGAGATTCTGTTTGCCCGTTTGGATATGGAGAAAAAGCTGGCAGAGATCGATGCATTCAACGCAGAAAAAGCAAAGGCTGCGCTGCCTGCATTGGAAATTGAGCCTTACGCAGAGGAAAATGTGGATTTCGACACCTTCTGCAAGAGCGATTTCCGGGCTGTGAAGGTCAAGGATTGCGTGAATGTGAAAAAGTCCGACAAGCTGCTGCAGTTCACTTTGGATGACGGCACCGGTACGGACCGGCAGATTCTGTCTGGCATCGCAAAATACTACAAGCCGGAGGAGCTCATCGGCAAGACCTTGGTGGCTATCACCAACCTGCCCCCCAGAAAGATGATGGGCAAGGAAAGCTGCGGTATGCTGCTCAGCGCGGTGCACACCGAAAAGGGTGAGGAAAAGCTGAATCTGATCATGATCGATGATGCTATCCCTGCAGGCGCAAAGCTTTGCTAAATAAAAAAGACAGCCCGGTGCGAAATGCACCGGGCTGTTTGTTAATCTTTCGTAAATTCCACAATATCATTTGGTGTGCATTGAAGCACTTTGCAAAGTTTTTCCATGGTATTCATAGTGATACTTTTGTTGCGTTTTAAATTGGTGATTGTATAGGCACTGAAGCCCATTTTATAGATCAAGGTGTATGTTGTGACACCTTGTTTTTTCATTGTTTTCCATAAGGGTTCATAGCTTATCATATGCACACACCACCTTTTAATAGATAATCTTATTATCTACCGAAAAATACTGCTTGAATATTAGCAAAAATTTGCCTATACTATAGCAGGGGGTGATTTATGTGCAATGGCAGGCGACAAACACGTTCCCAAGTGCTTGTAAGCAATGCGATGAGGAGGATTGTTATAATTGCGATTATGCCGGTCAGCGGTGGCAATTAAGTCACATAGAGGAATTGAAAATTCGGCGAAAAATGCTGGTTAAAGCTGTAGAAAGATTGAAAAAACAGATAATAACCATTGATGAAGAAATAGCACAAAATGTTACAGGATAGCAAGACAGCCCGGTGCGAAATGCACCGGGCTGTTTGTTATATGCTTACTTCCAAAGTCCGTCGGGGTACAGACCCTCGGCGGTCTTTTCACGCAGAGCTGCCACAACAACGGGCTTGTCAGCTGCGTAGGTAACGCCGTACCACTTGTCAGGAGACTCCAGAACCTTAACGGTTGCCTTTTTCTCCTGGAGCAGGCTTTCCACGGCAAAGGGCAGGAAGAACTCTGCCTTTTCGGGGTTCTTCACAGCCAGGGTGTCCAGGAAGTTGGGGAAGCGAGCTTCCAGTTCCTTCAGGAAACCGGGGGTATAGCCCCACATGTTCATGGAAACGATGGTGTCAGCAGGAACATCCGTCCAGGTTTCGCCATCCTCGGTGAAATGGATGCCGCCTTCGTACTTTTCAATACGGGTGCGCTCCACGACCTGAGTCAGGTAGCCGTTTTCTGTCTGGCAGATACCACGGGCCACGCTGCCATTATCGGTAACAGTGTTGCCCAGCAGATAGCCAACCATGCAGTAATCGTACTTTTCACCGTCCTCAGCAGCGGACAGTGCATCAAAAATTACCTTGTAAGCGGACTTGCCGTAGTAGTCATCGGCGTTGATAACGGCAAAGGGCGCACCGTCAATCTCATTGGCGGCGCACAGAACTGCGTGACAAGTACCCCAGGGTTTGGTGCGTCCGGCGGGAACGCTGTAGCCTGCGGGCAGCTTATCCAGCTCCTGATAAGCATAGCGAATCTCCATGGGGCACTTTTCCAGGCGCTTGCCGACAGTTGCCATGAAGTCTTCCTTGATTGCTTCCTTGATAATGATAACAGCAGTTTCGAAGCCTGCTTCATAGGCATCAAACAGAGAAAAGTCCAGAATTGCTTCACCCTGGCTGCCAACGGGGTCGATCTGCTTCAGTCCGCCGTAGCGGCTGCCCATACCGGCTGCCATAACGACGAGAACGGGTTTCTTTGCCATAATAGATCTCCTTAACTATAGTGTGATTATGTTATGATACTACATTTTTTAAAAAATGCAAGGATTTCAAAGGGATAATTGCAAGGAAATATTGTCCTTTTTCAACTTTTTCCAAGAAAATTCGCCAGCCAGTTCTTTGGCGGAGATAGGGCAATAGGCTTCCAGTAAGCCGCAGCTGTATGCCAAAGCGCCGATGATTTCTTCCGGTTTTTTATGTAATTTCAGGCTACACAGATCCAGATCCTTATCCCGTTTGCTCAGCCGGCGACCGTCGGGGGCAACCAGCAACGGCACATGACCATAGGCAGGTTGTTTAAAACCAAACAGTTCCTGCAGATACATTTGCCGGGGAGCAGATCCCAAAAGATCCACACCACGCACGACCTCTGTAACACCGGCTTCGCCGTCATCCACCGTTACCGCCAACTGGTATACGTACACACCATCGGCGCGACGAACGACAAAATCACCGCAATCCTCTGAGAGATTTTGCCGGAATTCCCCTTGACACAAGTCCGTCAGACGATATTCTCTGTCCGGTACTTTTACCCGCCAGGCAGGGGATCTTCCAAAGGCAGCTTTTTCGGCTTCTGTCAGATTCCGGCAGGTGCCGGGATAGACATAGGTGCCGTCAGAAAGATGTGGCGCATTGACACTGTGTAATTGGCTGCGGGTGCAGTAGCAAGGGTACAGCAGACCCATTTCTTCCAATCGGGAAAAGTATTTGTCGTAGACATCGCTTCGTTTGCTTTGGGGAGCAGTTTCCTGATCCCAGGTAAGCCCCAGCCACAGAAGATCCTGCCGCAGGGTCTGGGCAAATTCCTCACTGGTGCGCAATGTGTCCAAATCCTCCATGCGCAGAATCAGTGCACCACCCCGAGATTTTACAGAAAGCCATGCAATCAGCGCAGCAAACACATTACCCAGATGCATCCGCCCGGAAGGGGTGGGTGCAAAGCGTCCGACAGGGTGTTGATCGTGTGCCATTTTACTTCAAAAATATTTCCAGCCAGTAAATCAGCACGCCGATGATGCCCAGGCATAAAAAACTGGCAACGGCCATCAGCCATACCAGCCACCGGTCTTCCTGCTTTTTGGTATTGGTATTTGTGTTTTTCTTCTTGGGTGCGGGTTTCTTTACAGCTTGCTTCATGTCTTCACCAATGTTCAACTCAGTGGGGGGATAATCCTCCAGGTCCTCCGACGTAATCAAAAGCAGATCCTCATCAGTCAGCAGTGCTTCCTCTGTCCAGGTGGTAGGTGTGGTGTCCAGCAGATCAATGGGCAGATCAGCCAGCAGGTCATCCTCCAGCGGTATATCAGCCAAAAGCTCTTTTTCCAGACGCTCCAGTTCCTGGTCACGGTCGTTTGTCACGGCTATCGCCTCCTTTATAATCATTATTCTATCGCAAAATCGCTCCGCTGTAAAGGGAAAAAGCCAGAAAGAAAGTAAAAATAATCCACAGCTTAAAACTTATTTAACAATTATACGCTTTTTTTATTCACAAATTGGGGCTACGATAAAGTAAATACTTTTCTTTTTCATTTTTCATCTCCTCTTTTTCTTGCAGCAAGCCCCGCAGGTCACCTGCGGGGCTTGCTGTTTTTTAAAATCTGTGAATCACTGCCTGCGCACCGTTGGATAAAATTTCCTGGGCATTTGCACCGAGAATCCCGACAAGCAGGGTATATTCCGTATCCGCACCATGGGGCACTGCCCATGCGCCGGCATCGGATCCGGGAGCGATCAGGCCACGCAAGGAGGCAAAGGTTTGGATGTTTTCAGTGGCATTTTCCAAAATGGCCGTCACTGCATATTCGTTAAATCGATGCCTTCCCTGTAAGTTTGCGACAGTGGAGATGGTAGGCACCCATATGGTATTATTCTCAGCCATAGCAGACAAGGTGTCCTTGTCAGCGTAAGCGCCATGCTCGATGGAGTCCACTCCGGCAAGGGCGGCGGCTTCCATAGTCCGGGCACCGTTGCAGTGCGCCATGACGGAAAAACCTTCCTCGTGAGCAATGTGGATCAGTTCCCGGATCTCAGCAGGGGAAAGGCCATCTTCCGTCAATACTCCCGCCTGATTGAAATCCATCAGACCGGAGATCATGATTTTAATAAAGTCACCGCCGTTTTGGCGGATTTTTTGTACCAGTGTGGCATATTCCCGAAAGTTATCATAGGTTTCCCCGATAAAGCTTCCGTAATGCCCGATTTTACATAACGGAGAAAGAGGTGTGCGATAGTTGATGCCGTATTCCTCTGCGATAGACCTTGCGGCAGCACCCACACCCCAGCGATCTCCGCCATCCCGCAGGTAGGTATACCCCTGCGCCTGATAGGTGGCAAGGGCGTTGCGGATAAAACCCATGTCCGGCGCTTCCTGATGACGGGCGATAGCAGCTTTCCAATCCTGCCCATCCAAAAGCATATGCATATGACAATCGACCTTCAAGGAAACCCCTCCTTTCTTTTTTCTTATTATACACAATGGGAGAAATTTGGCAACATTCACAGTAGAGCGGGTAAAAAAATGTCATAAACTGGCTGTTCGCCAAGTTGACGAGGGAACCTTATATGTGGTATAATCAAATCACAATCAAACGCAGCTTTGCGCCTGACGGATCAGTGGAGCACCACGTGGCACAAAGACCTGCGGAAAAGCCGACCGTCTGGGCACACTTTTCGCATAATGGCGGGAAAGTGCGCCCATTTTTTGTTAAATGGAGGGTTCTTATGAAAAAAGTTGCCATCATTATGGGAAGTGACAGCGATCTGCCGGTAGTGCAGAAGGCTGCAGACACCCTGCGCACCTTTGGTGTGCCCTACGAAATGCACGTCTATTCCGCCCACCGCACCCCCGATCAGGCTCGGGATTTCTCCACAAATGCCCGCAACAATGGCTTCGGCGTGATTATCGCCGCGGCGGGTATGGCTGCACACTTGGCAGGCGCATTGGCTGCCAATACCACATTGCCTGTTATCGGCATTCCCATGAAATCTACAACCTTTACAAACGGCATTGACGCCCTTCTTTCCACTGTACAGATGCCTTCGGGTATCCCCGTTGCTGCAGTGGCAGTGGATGGTGCAGTCAATGCCGCTTTGCTTGCTGTCGAAATGCTTGCCATTACCGATGAGGATCTGGCTGCAAAGCTGGACGCAAAGCGCAAGGCAGATACAGAAAAAGTGCTGGCCAAAGACGCTGCACTGCAATAATAAAAGATACATTTCCGAAAGGGGTTAATTTTTATGAAAGATCTTCAGCTTCTGTACACTGGCAAGACCAAGAATGTTTACGCACTGCCCAATGGCAACTGTCTGCTCCTTTTCAAGGACGATTGCACCGGCAAGGATGGTGTGTTTGATCCCGGTGAAAACACCGTCGGCCTGACGATTGAGGGCGTGGGCGATGTAAACCTGCGTATGTCCATCTACTTCTTTGAAAAGATCAATGCCGCAGGCATTCGTACCCACTATGTGTCTGCGGATCTGGCAAATACGACTATGGAAGTTCTGCCTGCAAAAGTGTTCGGCAAGGGCTTGGAAGTTATCTGCCGGTATAAGGCTGTAGGCTCTTTCTATCGCCGCTACTCCGACTATTGTGTAGAGGGTCAGGATCTGCCCGCTTATGTGGAGACCACCTTCAAAAATGACGAAAAAGGTGACCCGCTGGTTACCAAGGATGGGCTGGTAGATCTGGGTGTCATGACTGAAGCACAGTATGATGACCTGAAGAATATGACCCAGCAAATCACCAAGATCGTTGCCGATGATCTGAAGGCAAAGGGCTTGGATCTGTATGACATCAAGTTTGAGTTCGGTTACGATCCTGAGGGCAATGTGATGCTCATTGATGAGATCGCTTCCGGCAATATGCGCGTGTACAAGGATGGCGTCTATGTTGACCCCATGACCCTGAACAAGCTGTTCTTCGCTTAATTTCAGAAAAGGAGTTTATCCATGGGAGGATTTTTTGGAATTGCATCCAAGCAGGAGTGCATGATGGATGTGTTCTTTGGCGTGGACTATCATTCCCATTTGGGCACTCGTCGGGGCGGTATGGCCGCTTGGGATGCCAAGATTGGTTTGCAAAGAAAAATTCATAATATTGAAAATGCCCCGTTCCGTACAAAGTTTGAAAATATTTTTGATGAGATGCAGGGCACATCCGTCATCGGCTGTATCAGCGATTCGGATCCCCAGCCCATGCTGATCCGTTCTCATCTGGGCACCTACGCAATCACGACGGTGGGTGTAGTGAATAATGCGGACGACCTTATCGAGCAGGTGATGGCGGACCATGGCGGTTACTTTGATGCCATGACCGGCGGCAAGGTCAATTCCACGGAATTGGTGGCAGCGCTGATCAACCGAAAAAAGAATTTTGTGGAGGGCATTCAATATGCCCAATCCGTAATTGAAGGAACGGCAAATATTCTGATTCTGACAGGCACCGGCAGTCTGATCACTGCCCGGGACCGACTGGGGCGCATCCCGGTACAAATCGGAAAAAATGAGGATGGTTATTGTGCATCCTTTGAAGAATTTGCATTCACAAAACTGGGCTATGAAAAGGTGTGTGAGCTTGGTCCCGGAGAAATCGTGGAGCTGACTCCGGAATCCATGACCCGTCTGGCAGAGCCGGGCAAGGAAATGCAGATGTGCGCATTCCTTTGGAGTTACTATGGCTATCCCACCTCTACATACGAGGGAATCAATGTGGAAGCCATGCGTTACCGCAACGGCGCAGCCATTGCCGAACGTGATATGGAGCAGGGAAGAAGCATGGATATCGACTATGTAGGCGGTGTTCCCGATTCCGGTACACCCCATGCCATCGGCTACTCCAACCGTACCGGAAAGCCCTTTGCCCGTGCATTTATCAAGTATACACCTACCTGGTCCCGTTCCTTCACCTCTGCACGGCAGCAGGATCGGAAAAAAGTAGCGAAAATGAAGCAGATCCCCGTACATGATCTGATCAAAAATAAGAATCTGTTGTTTGTGGATGATTCCATCGTCCGGGGTACGCAGCTGCAGGAAACAGTGGAATTTTTGTATGAAAACGGTGCGAAATCCGTACACATGCGTTCTGCCTGTCCGCCTATTATGTATGGCTGCAAATATCTGAATTTCTCCCGAAATACCAGCGACATGGATCTGATCACCCGCCGGATGATCATGGAGCTGGAAGGGGAGGAAGGCTTCAACCATTTGGAAGAATATGCCGATGGCAATTCTGAACGCGGTAAAGCTATGCGAAAAGCCATTTGCGAGAAATTCAAGTTTGCATCTTTGGGCTTCCAGACAGTGGATGGTGTTATCAAGGCCATCGGCGTGGAGCCTTGCAAGCTGTGTACTTACTGCTGGAACGGCAAGGAATAACAGAGAACTTCTATAAAGGAGCATCACTATGGATCACAAGAACTCTCAGTCTGCCAGCTATGCTGCTGCAGGTGTGGATATCACTGCCGGCTACAAGGCTGTGGAATTGATGAAAAAGCATATCGCCCGCACCAAAAATGCCGGCTGTTTGGATGATGTAGGCGGTTTTGGCGGCTGTTTTGGCCTGCCTATCGCCGGCATGGAAGAACCCGTGCTGGTTTCTGGTACCGACGGCTGCGGCACCAAGGTCAAACTGGCAATTTTGATGGACAAGCACGACACCATCGGTATCGATGCGGTGGCCATGTGCGTCAACGATATTATTTGCTGTGGTGCAAAGCCTTTGTTTTTCCTGGACTACATTGCCTGCGGCAAGAATGTTCCTGAGAAAATTGCCGAAATCGTAGGCGGCGTGGCAGAAGGCTGTGTCCAGTCCGGTGCTGCTCTGATCGGTGGCGAAACTGCCGAGCATCCCGGTCTGATGCCCCAGGAGGATTATGACCTGGCCGGCTTTGCTGTTGGTATTGTGGATAAAAAGAAAATCTTGGATAACACCCGGATGAAAGCAGGCGATGTGGTCATCGGCCTGGCATCCACCGGCATCCATTCCAACGGCTTTTCTCTGTGCCGGAAGGTGTTTGACATTGATAACAATCCCGATTCTTTGTATGTTCCCAATGAAGAATTGGGCGGCAAGAGTATTGCCGAGACCCTGCTGACCCCCACCAAGATCTATGTGAAGTCCGTGCTGGCTTTGTTGGAAAAGGTGGATGTGAAGGGTATTTCCCATATCACCGGTGGTGGTTTCTATGAGAACATTCCCCGTTCCATTCCCAAGGGCCTGTGTGCTGAGATTGACAAGGCATCCATCCGTGTGCTGCCTATTTTCGATCTGCTGGCCAAGACCGGTAACATCCCCGAGCGGGATATGTACAACACCTACAACATGGGCGTTGGCATGAGCATCGTTGTGCCTGCTGCACAGGTGGAGGAAGCGATTTCCATTCTTACCGAAAATGGGGAAAATGCCTATGTGATCGGTAAGATCATCGAATCCGACGAGCAGGTGATCTTAAAATGAGCGCCCGAATCGCAGTTTTGGTTTCCGGTGGCGGCACAAATCTGCAGGCATTGATCGATGCCCAGGGAAGCGTGCTGAAAAGCGGAAAAATTGAATTGGTCATATCCAATGTCCCCGGTGCTTATGCGTTGGAACGGGCGCAAAAGGCTGGTATTGCCACAGAAGTGGTGGTCAAAAAGCAGCTGGGATCGCAAGAGGCTTTTGAAGAAAAGCTCATGGAAATCCTGGACAGCAATGGTATCGACATTATCATTCTTGCCGGCTTTATGACCATCTTGACAGAAAAGTTCACATCCCACTATCCCAAGCGGATTTTGAACATCCATCCCAGCCTGATCCCGGCGTTTTGCGGGGAAGGTTTTTACGGATTGCGTGTTCACCAAGCTGCACTGGAATATGGCGTAAAGATTACCGGCGCTACGGTGCATTTTGTCAATGAGATCCCCGACGGTGGTGAAATCATCGCCCAGAAAGCGGTGGAGATCCAAGAGGGGGATACTCCGGAAATTTTACAAAAACGAGTCATGGAGCAGGCAGAATGGATCTTGTTGCCCCAGGCCGCAGAAAAAGTTTGTGTATCCCTAGGAGGTAACTGATATGAATGTTTATGAAGTCGCCACCATGGCGGAAAAACTGAAAGACAACACCTATCCCGGCAGAGGTATCGTGCTGGGTGTAACTCCCGATGGAAAAAAGGCTGTAGCTGCTTACTTTATTATGGGCCGCAGCGTCAATTCCCGTAACCGCATCTTTGCATTGGAGCCGGACGGCATTCGCACCGAAGCTTACGATCCCAGTTTGATGAAAGATCCCCACTTGATCATCTACCATCCCGTTCGGGAGGCAGGCTGTGGTCTGATCGTTACCAATGGTGACCAGACAGACACCATTTGGGAATATCTTGCCAAGGGCGAAAGCTGGGAAGCTGCTTTGCGCACCCGATGCTTTGAGGACGATGGCCCTAACTGGACACCTCGTATCTCCGGCTTGCAGGCAGGTAACGGCAGCTATAAGATGTCCATTCTGAAGGCAAATGACCCTGAGGGCACAGACTGCGCCCGTTTCTTCTATGAGTACCCCGCCAAGGCTGGCCTGGGTCATTTCCTGCATACCTATGTGTGTGACGGAAATCCCGTGATCCCCACTTTCCAGGGTGAGCCTGAGCGTGTTTCCATTCCCCAGGACATCGACGCTTTCACCACAGAGCTGTGGGAAAATCTCAACGAGGCAAACAAAATTTCTCTGTTCGTCCGCTATACTGACCTGACCACCGGCGAAAAGGAACAGAGAATCATCAATAAGCACGTTTAAGGAGGGTATTCCAATGAATGAATTTGAGCTGAAATACGGCTGCAACCCCAACCAAAAGCCGTCTAAGATTTATATGCACGATGGCAGCGAACTGCCTATTACAATTCTGAATGGCCGTCCCGGCTACATCAACTTTCTGGATGCCCTGAATTCCTGGCAGCTGGTTAAGGAACTGAAAGAGGCCACCGGCATGGCTTGTGTTACCTCTTTTAAGCACGTTTCTCCCACCTCTGCTGCTGTGGGCAAGTGTCTTCCCATGGATCTGAAAAAGGCATGCTTTGTGGATGACATTGAAGGTTTGGACGAAAGCCCCTTGGCTTGTGCCTATGCCCGTGCCCGGGGCGCAGACCGCATGTGCTCTTTCGGTGATTGGGTGGCTCTGTCCGATGTGTGTGACGAACTGACCGCAAAGCTCATCGCCCGGGAGGTGTCTGACGGTGTCATCGCTCCCGGTTATACCGAGGAAGCTTTGGCAATCCTGAAAACCAAGCGCAAGGGTGGCTACAATGTGGTAGCCATTGATCCCGATTACGTACCTGATCAGCAGGAAACCAAGCAGGTTTTCGGCATTACTTTCCAGCAGGGACGCAATAATTTCAAGATCGACGAGAGTCTGCTTCAGAACGTCGTCACTGAGAATAAGGAAATCCCGGAAAGTGCAAAGATCGACCTGATTGTTGCACTCATTACCTTGAAATATACCCAGTCCAACTCTGTCTGTTTTGCGTATGACGGACAGGCTATTGGCGTGGGCGCCGGGCAGCAGTCCCGTGTCCACTGCACCCGTCTGGCAGGCGGCAAGGCTGATACCTGGTTCTTGCGGCAGCATCCCAAGACCTTGAATCTGCCCTTCCGGGAAGATCTGGGTCGTCCCAACCGGGATAATGTCATTGATGGCTATATCAACGGCAATGAAGAAGATGTATGCGCCGATGGTATCTGGCAGAATTACTTTACCCGTCAGCCTGAACGTTTGACCGAGGAAGATAAGCGCGCATGGCTGTCGTCTCGTGAGGATGTGGCTTTGGGCAGCGATGCATTCTTCCCCTTTGCGGATAATGTCAAGCGTGCCTATGCTTCCGGTGTGAAGTACATTGCCCAGCCCGGTGGATCCATCCGGGATGACCTGGTCATTGAAGAATGCAATAAGAAGGGCATCGCCATGGCCTTTACCGGTATGCGGCTGTTCCATCACTAATTATACGCCCACAACTCCCATGTTCAGGAGGTTAATATGAATTTACTGGTCGTCGGTGGCGGTGGCCGTGAGCACGCCATCATCAAAAAGCTGAAAGAGAATAAATCGGTGTCCGCCATTTATGCCCTTCCGGGCAATGGCGGCATTGCCGCAGATGCAACCTGCGTGCCCATTGGTGCGACAGATATCGATAAGATTGTGGAATTTGCAGCAGCAAATGCTATCGACTATGCGGTGGTCGCCCCGGATGATCCGTTGGTTCTGGGTTGTGTGGATCGGTTAAACGAAAAGGGGATTCCCTGCTTTGGCCCCAATGCCGCTGCCGCCATTATTGAGGGCAGCAAGGCTTTTTCTAAGAATCTGATGAAAAAGTACGGCATTCCTACAGCTGCCTATGAGATTTTTACAGAACTCCCCAAAGCGTTGGACTACCTGAAAACTGCCCCCATTCCTACGGTTATTAAGGCCGATGGTCTGGCTTTGGGAAAGGGCGTGATTATCGCCCAGACCCGGGAAGAAGCAATGGAGGCTGTTACCGATATGATGGCAAACGCCAAATTCGGAAAATCCGGCTCCACGGTGGTTATCGAGGAATTTCTGACCGGCCCGGAAGTGTCTGTACTGGCCTTTACCGACGGCAAAGTGGTCAAACCCATGGTGTCCTCTATGGATCACAAGCGCGTGGGCGACAATGACACCGGCTTGAATACCGGCGGTATGGGAACAATCGCCCCCAATCCCTATTACACAGAAAAAATTGCGGAACAGTGCATGGAAGAAATTTTTCTGCCCACCATTGCCGCTATGAATGCTGAGAGCAGAACCTTCAAAGGCTGTCTGTATTTCGGCTTGATGCTCACGCCCGACGGCCCAAAGGTCATCGAGTACAACTGCCGTTTTGGCGATCCGGAAACACAGGTGGTGCTTCCTTTGCTGGAAAGTGACCTGCTGACGGTTATGCAAGCCTGCACCAATGGTACGCTGGCAGACACGGATGTGGCATTTGCTGACAAGCATGCCTGCTGTGTTGTCACTGCCTCCGGTGGTTATCCTGAAAGCTATGGCAAAGGCTTTGAGATCACCATGACACCCGATGCGACCGAGCATACCTATGTAGCAGGCGCAAGGCTGGAAAACGGAAAAATGCTGACCTCCGGCGGTCGTGTTGCCGGTACCACCGCTGTGGCAGATTCCTTGGCGAAAGCTGTGAAAAAAGCTTATGAACTGGCTGACGGTGTACAGTTTGAGAATGCCTATCGAAGAAGCGATATCGGCAAGCGCGCTCTGGAAGCATTGAAATAAGGAGAAAAATATGGTTTATCGTATTTTTGTAGAGAAAAAGCAGGAATTGGCCAATGAAGCAAAGAGCCTTCTCAGCGATGCCAAAAACCTGCTGGGCATTGAAAAACTGGAAAATGTCCGGGTGCTAAATCGCTATGATGCGGAAAACATCACCCAGGAACTGTTTGACTATGCGGTGCAGACCGTCTTTTCTGAACCTCAGGTGGATATTGCTGCCAAGGAAACGGAATTGGGCGATGCCATTGTGTTTGCCGTTGAGCCTCTGCCCGGTCAGTTTGACCAGCGTGCAGACTCTGCTGCACAGTGTATCCAAATCCTCAGTCAGGGCGACCGACCCACGATCCGCAGCGCCAAGGTCTATGCTTTGTATGGTAACCTGACCGAGAAGGATATTGAAGCGGTCAAGAAATATGTGATCAACGCAGTGGAAAGCCGGGAAGCAGCTCTGGAAAAACCGGAAACGCTGGCTGTGGAGTATGCCGCCCCGGAAACTGTGGCAACTGTTGCCGGCTTCATTGCCATGGACGAAGCAGCGCTTAAAGAATTGCTGGACAAGCTGGGTCTTGCTATGGATCTGGATGACCTGAAATTCCTGCAGAATTATTTTGCCACAGAGGAGCATCGTGACCCCACCATTACCGAAATTCGCGTAGTGGACACGTATTGGTCCGATCACTGCCGGCATACCACCTTCTCCACCCATTTGGACAATGTGGTAATCCATGATGAGGCTGTACAGAAAGCTTACGAGCGGTATTTGGCTGCCCGTGTGGAAGTCTACGGTGAGGAAAAGGCCGCAGTGCGTCCTCAAACGCTTATGGACATTGCCACAATCGGCGCAAAGACCCTGAAAAAACGTGGCTTACTGCCGGAATTGGACGAGAGTGAGGAAATTAACGCCTGCTCTATCCACGTTACCGCAACAGTGAACGGTCAGGAGCAGGATTGGCTCTTGATGTTTAAAAATGAGACGCATAACCATCCCACGGAGATTGAACCCTTCGGTGGCGCTGCCACTTGCATCGGTGGTTGTATTCGCGATCCCCTCAGTGGCCGTGCCTATGTCCATCAGGCCATGCGTGTCACCGGTGCCGGTGATCCCCGCAAGGCATTAAAGGACACCATTCCCGGCAAACTGCCTCAGCGCAAACTCTGTCAGACAGCTGCTGCAGGCTATTCTTCCTACGGTAATCAGATTGGTTTGGCTACCGGTCATGTGGCAGAGCTCTACCACGATGGCTATGTTGCCAAGCGTTTGGAGTGTGGCGCAGTGGTTGCTGCGGCACCTGCTTACAATGTACGCCGTGAGCGTCCTGCGCCCGGTGATGTGATCGTGCTGTTGGGCGGTCGCACCGGCCGTGATGGCATCGGCGGTGCAACGGGTTCTTCCAAGAGCCACAATATGAAATCCCTGACCACTATGGCATCCGAAGTCCAAAAAGGTAATGCCCCTGAAGAACGGAAGATCCAGCGTCTGTTCCGTAATCCGGATGTGACCCGTTTGATCAAGCGGTGCAACGACTTTGGCGCAGGCGGTGTATCCGTTGCTATTGGTGAGCTGGCAGATGGCCTGCAGATCGATCTGGATGCTGTGCGCAAAAAGTACGACGGTCTGGACGGTACGGAAATTGCCATTTCCGAATCCCAGGAGCGTATGGCTGTGGTGGTAGAAGCCAAGGATGCAGACAAATTCATTGCATTTGCCCAGGAGGAAAACCTGGAAGCTTACCGGGTGGCTGTGGTTACAGAAGAAGCCCGGATGGTGATGAAATGGAAGGGAAATGTGATTGCGGATCTTTCCCGTAGATTTTTGGATACCAATGGTGCTGTCAAGTACAGCCAGGTTTGCATTGAAAAGAAGGATCTGTCCAAACTGAGCCAACCGCTGTTCGGTTCTCTGCGTGAAATGGCAGCTTCTTTGAAAACTGCCAGCCAGCGTGGCTTGGTGGAACGTTTTGACTCCACGATCGGCGCAGGTTCTGTTACAATGCCTTTTGGCGGCAAAAAACAGCTGACACCGGCTCAGTCCATGGCAGCAATGCTGCCGGTTCTGCCCGGACAGATTACAGATCAGGCCAGCATCTTCAGCTGGGGGTGCGATCCGGATCATATGTCCATCGATCCCTATACCGGTGCTCATGCAGCGGTCTATAATTCTGTTGCGAAACTGGTTGCAGCCGGTGCAGACTATAAAAAGGCATATCTGACTTTGCAGGAATTCTTTGAGAAACTCCGCAATGAGCCGGTGCGTTGGGGCAAGCCTTTTGCAGCACTGTTGGGTGCACTGGATGCCCAGCTGGAGCTGGGGGCAGCGGCCATCGGCGGCAAGGACTCCATGTCCGGTACATTCCTGGATAAGGATGTGCCGCCCACTTTGATTTCCTTTGCCATTGCACCTGTAAAGCAAGCAGAGGTGTTGACTCCTGAATTTAAGGAAGCCGGTCATCCCGTATATCTGTTCGGACCCACCGATGAAAGCGCTGAAAGCCTGAAAAAGACTTGGGAAGCCTTCTACACATTGCATATGCAAGGTAAGGTACAAGCTGCATGGGCGGTGGAAAACGGCATTGCCGAGGCGGTTATGAAGATGTCCTTCGGCAACGGCATCGGTTTTGCATCCAATGGCACAGTGAATGATCAGTGGCACATGGGTCTTTGGGGCTTTTTGGTGGCAGAGCTTGTTGAGGATGTGGAAATCCCCGGCGTAATGAAGATCGGCGAAACCACTGCTGACGGTAAGATTACCTTGGATGGCGACAGCGCATCCATTGAAGAACTGTATGAGCTAAACAGCGCAGTTTTGGAAAGCGTCTATCCCACCAAAGCGGCTGCCGACGAAAAAGAAATCCCCACCTTCGGTTATGAAGGCAAGATCGCCGTTGCACCCGCAGTCAAGGTGGCAAAACCCAAGGTGCTGATCCCCGTATTCCCCGGTACAAACTGCGAATACGACTCTGCCCGTGCAGTGATGCGCGCAGGCGCAGAAGCAGACATCGTGGTCATTCGCAACCTGACCGCTGAAGATGTTTCCCGAAGCGTGGAAGAAGTTGCAAAGCGGATCGCAGACAGCCAGATGATCTTCCTGCCTGGCGGATTTTCCGGCGGTGACGAACCCGATGGCTCTGCAAAATTCATCACGGCATTTTTCCGCAATTCTGCCATCAAGGAGCAGGTTACCGCTCTGTTGGAGCAGCGCGATGGCTTGATGCTGGGCATCTGTAATGGCTTCCAGGCGCTGATCAAACTGGGTCTTGTGCCTTACGGCAAGATCGTGGATACGGATGAGAATTGTCCCACATTGACATTCAATACCATCGCACGTCACCAGAGCCGCATTGTTCACACCCGGGTGGCTTCCAACAAGTCCCCCTGGCTGGCTGGCACTGAGGTAGGTGAGGTTTACAATGTGCCCATTTCCCATGGCGAAGGCCGCTTCTATGCATCTGCCGAGCTGGCAATGGCTTTGGCTAACAACGGGCAGATCGCTACCCAGTATGTGGATTTGAATAACGAGCCTACCATGGATACCGCATTTAATCCCAATGGCTCTTTGTTTGCCATCGAAGGCATCACCTCTCCTGACGGACGGGTGCTGGGCAAGATGGGACACAGCGAACGCTGGATCCCCGGTGTTTACAAGAATGTTCCCGGCGAATATGATATGAAGCTCTTTGAATCTGCGGTTAAGTATTTCAAATAAGCAAAAAAGGACGGCGTTTGCCGTCCTTTTTTATTCGATTTTTTGTGACAGTTTTTTCTGGACGATGGCATACAGTTCTATGGCCATCAAGCTGACGGGTATCCAAAGCAGGGAAAAAGTCAGGCATATTTGCCCCTGAAAATGAAAAAGCTGATCCCGGTAATCCCAAACCTTATGGTCGCGATTGACAAGCCATCCCATAATCAGCTCCAGACCCGTGATGACCCCTGCGCCCAAAACGGGACGGACAGGAGCGGGGATTTTCTGCAATTTGGAAACACCACCGCCGACCAGCAAAAAGCAAAGTCCACCCAATAAAAACATGCTGCCGTGGCTGCGTCCGCGCCACAGAAATTCCAGAATCATATAGGCTGTACCGCCAATATAAAACAAAATACAGCCCCGTAAAAACTTCATAGAAAACCCCTCCGGAATATAGTGTTCCCAGAGGGGTGTGTTTTAATCAGAAACCCAACAGTTCAGCCAAGGCACAGCATTGCTGTCGTTTTTGGGCGGCAAGCATTCCAAAAACAGGGCCATATTCCGGGTGGAAAGCCCGGGCGTCGAAAATAGCAAGGGATTTTAAGGATTGCCCATAGCATTTTCGCAAAGTGGCCTCCATATTTTCTGCAGAGATGGGCAAAACTGTCGTCTGCATCCGATTTCCGGTCACCATGCGATAAATGCCTTTCAAACACCGGGCACAATATTGTTCGTCTTCTTGCAATGTCAGCAAAATTCTTCGGCTGGGGCCTTGTATTTGCCGGGCCAGTGCACCATATAGAGCGGCATGTGCCAGAGCGGTGGCCGCAAGACCGGGCAGACCATCGGTGGCTGAAGGTATGTCGCCTTTGACCCGTTGCCAAATTTTCACCTGCTCGTCCATAGTAACGCCTCCTTTTACAATATCTCTAAGAGTATATTGGGGCAGGGAAGCGCTTATGCGAAAAAATTTCTCTGCACCCCTTTTCTTTTTCGTTCATTTGTGCTATAATAAAACAAATCTATCATAGGAGGGATCGCAATGCCCCGTACCAGTGACAAGGCAGAAAAGATTTTGGAATATGTAAATTCTTTCGTGCAGGAGAACGGATATGCTCCGTCTGTTCGGGAAATTGGCGCAGCAGTAGGTCTGCGTTCCACTGCATCCGTCAGTTACCATATCCAGGCATTGCAGGATAAGGGTCTGCTGTCCGGCCCGGGTGAAAAGGGCCGCAAGCGTGCTTTGTCCACGGGTATTCGCCCCGGTCAGATTCCGGTGATCGGCGTGGTTACTGCCGGTGTGCCGATCCTTGCGTTTGAAAATCAAGAAGGCACGATGGCATGGGATGGCGAACCAGGTTGTTTTGCCCTCCGGGTTCGTGGTGACAGTATGGTAGGCGCCGGCATTCTCAGCGGTGACAAAGTTGTGGTTCGTCCTCAACAGACAGCTATGGATGGGCAGATCGTGGTTGCCCGCATTGGTGACGAAGCAACGGTCAAGCGCCTGCATCGCAGAAATGGCCAGATTTGGCTTATGCCGGAAAACGATGCCTACGAACCCATCGATGGCAGTGAGGCAGAACTTATCGGGCTTGTAAAGGCCGTCGTCAGAGAATATTGATCCTTATGAGTATATTAAAAAATCCTCCCGTTTTCGGGAGGATTTTAATTTTTATTCTTTGTCCTCAAGGTTCAGCGTAAAGATATCTGCTTTTCCGGATTTTACCTTTTCAAAAAAGATCCTTGTTACTGGAAATTGGTTCTTCAAAGCAAATACCGGCAAATTTCTTTTGCGCAGATGTGCTGTGAGGGGTAAAGCCGTTTCATATATTTATCCCTTAAACTTCGGTTCGCAGGTGACTTGAGCGCCCAGACGCTTGAACACCATTTCATCCACATCTGAGAGAATTACACTGGAGTGGACCTGGCAGCCCCGCAGACCGGGGAGATGTTCCATAGCCAGTTCCGCAGTGGGGTTGGTGGCGGCACTGATGGAAAGGGCAATGAGGATCTCATTTGTATGCAGCCGGGGATTGCGATTGCCCAAATAACCAATTTTCAGCTTTTGGATTGGGTCGATTGCTACCGGAGAGATCAAATGCAGCTTGTCCCGGATTGCACCTAAGGTTTTCAATGCATTCAACAGGGCGGCAGCAGATGCGCCCAGCAGATTGGAGGTCTTTCCGGTGACGATCTGACCGTCAGGAAGCTCAATGGCCACAGCGGGCAGACCGGTTTTTTCTGCTTTTTCCAAGGCGGCAGCCACGACCTTACGGGAGGAAAGTTCCACAGCGCCTTTTTTGATCAGCAGTTCCAGCTTGCGTACCACTTCGTCAGAGGCTTTGCCTTTTTTGTGATCACACAAAGCAGCGTAATACCGACGGATGATTTCCTGGCGGGAGGCTTCTTTTACGACCTCATCATCTATGATGCAGGTGCCAACCATGTTAACACCCATATCCGTGGGGGATTTGTAGGGGCATGTGCCAAGCAGCTGCTCAAACATGGCGACCAGCACGGGGAATGCTTCCACGTCACGGTTGTAATTGACGGTGGTGGTGCCGTAGGCTTCCAGATGGAAGGGGTCAAGCATATTCACGTCATTCAGATCTGCCGTTGCTGCTTCATAGGCAAGATTCACCGGATGATTCAGAGGCAAATTCCAAATGGGGAAGGTTTCAAATTTGGCATACCCTGCATTGATTCCACGCTTGTGCTCGTGATAAAGCTGACTCAGGCAGGTGGCCAGCTTGCCGCTGCCGGGGCCGGGGGCGGTGACCACAACCAGAGAACGGGTGGTTTCAATATAATCGTTGCGGCCAAAGCCGTCGTCGCTGACTACACGGGCGGTATCGGAAGGATACCCTTCAATATCGTAATGGTGGTATACCTTCAGCCCCAGACCTTCCAATCTCGCTTGGAATGCTTTTGCGGTGTTCTGCCCCTGAAAACGGGTCAGCACCACGCTGGAAACATACAAACCCAGATCACGGAAAATCTGCAGCAGACGCAAAACATCCCGGTCGTAGGTAATACCCAGGTCACCCCGGATCTTATTCTTTTCAATGTCGCCGGCGTTAATGACGATGACCATTTCCACCTGATCTTTAAGCTGTAAAAGCATTTGCAGCTTACTGTCCGGCTCAAAACCGGGCAGCACACGGGCAGCGTGATTGTCGTCAAATAATTTTCCGCCGAATTCCAGATAAAGCTTGCCGCCAAAGGAATCCAGCCGCTGACGGATATGCTGAGATTGCATGCGCAGATATTTATCGTTGTCAAAGCCGCGATTTTCCATGGACAGGCACCTTCTCTGTAAAAAATAATATTTCATTTATTGTACCCCAAGAAATGGAAAATAGCAAGTTCTTTTCCCAGAGTTTTGCCAAAAATCCTATGCAATTCCTGCATGTGCGGTCTTGACAGTAAAATGGTTAACATCTAAAATAAAGACAAATAATACATTATATATTGTAAGGAGATTTTCAGATGGCTGTTCTTTGCGATCTGCACATGCATTCCACTTTCTCAGATGGTACAGATACACCTGCAGAATTGATAACGATTGCTGAGGAAAAAGGGTTGGGCGCTGTTGCGCTTACCGACCACAATACAGTTGCCGGCCTGCGGGAATTTTTAGCTGCAGCAGATGAGAAAAAGGTTCGGGCAATCGCGGGCACTGAGTTTTCCACGGACTACAACGGAACAGAACTGCATATTTTGGGTTTGTTTCTGAAAGAGGAACATTACGGGATCATTACGAATCTGTTAGAGGATTACCGCCTGCGTAAAGAGCAAAGCAATATAGATCTGGTGGAAAAGCTCAATGCCGCAGGCTATGCAATCGACTATGCGCACATTAAAGCCAGTACCCCTAAGGGTCAAGTAAATCGGGCGCTGATTGCTGCGGAACTGACACGGTTGGGATATACCGAGTCTATTCAAGCTGCATTTAAACAGTTGCTCAGCCCCAAGTGCGGTTATTATGTGCCGCCCACCCGTCCCGATCCCTTTGAAATGATTCGTTTTATCAAATCCCTTGGTGCAGTGGCGGTATTGGCACATCCGTTTTTAAATCTGCAAGAAGCGCAATTGCGGGAATTTCTGGAAGAAGCTGTCCCTTGCGGTCTGGATGGTATGGAAGTGCTGTATTCCACTTATGATGACGAAACCACTGCAACAGCAAAAAAAGTGGCAGATGATTTTGGCCTTTTACACAGTGGCGGCAGCGATTACCACGGGGGCAATAAGCCTCATATCCAGATGGGAAGCGGACAGGGAAATCTGTCTGTTCCGCAAGGACTGATGACGGCGCTGGAGAATCGGATAAAAAATTCGTAAAAAACTGGAAAGTTCTTCAATTTGTTGTGGATTTTTGTTGAAAGTTGTGCTATAATACAGAATACTAAAAAGTATGCCTTGCGCACGACCCCGGGGAGGGACAAGATATGGAATACGATTTTCAAAGAGCCAGTCTCTTAAAACGAGCTCCGGCTTGGCTTTTAGATTTTATTCTGCTGATTACGGTTGCAGTCGGTTTGATGGCTGCAGCAGGTAGTGTATTAAATGCAGATGCCCATAACAAAGCGATGGATGACCTATATGCCCGTTATGAGCAGGAATATCAAATCAGCTTTGCCCTTACCGAAGAAGAGTTTATGCAACTGGAAGCTGCAGAGCGGGAAAGATATGATGCAGCTGCGGAGGCATTATCCCAGGACGCTGAGGCACAGAAAACATTTGAAGCAATGCTGAATGTTACACTGGCAACTATGGGTATTGGTTTTTTGGGTGCATTTCTGATTTTGGAGTTCTTGATTCCGCTGTGGCTGAAGAATGGACAGACCATTGGCAAGAAGTGCTTTGGCGTGGCATTGATGCGCAAAGATGGCGTGAAGGTCACATCCTTTATGATGTTTGCCCGGTCGCTGTTGGGAAAATACACCATAGAAACCATGATTCCGTTGCTGTTGCTGAATGCGGTTTTGTTCAACATCTTGGGAATGGGCGGCTTGCTGCTGTGTGTAGGCGTCCTGCTGGCACAAATCATTATTACCGTAGCAACCCGTAATAAGACAGCGATTCACGACCTGATGGCTTGCACGGTTGCAGTGGATCTGGCAAGTCAGATGATTTTTGACAGTCCCGAGGCAATGGCACAGTACCATGAAAAAATTCACGTAGACAAGGCAGTCGAGGAGCAGGAATAAATACCTGCACAAGAAGGCCATAAAAATAAAAAAGAAAATTTTTATATAAGAAAGGGATTTATATGAAAGTTGTTTTGCAGAATCTGACAAAGATCTTCCCCAGCCGGGATAAGAAGGCAAATAAGGAAGTCGTTGCTGTTAACGATTTCACCTTCGAAATTCCGGATGGTAAGCTGATCGGCCTGCTGGGCCCCTCCGGTTGTGGTAAGTCCACCACTCTGTACATGATCAGTGGCCTGCAGAAGCCCACCGGCGGCCAGATCTTCTTCGGTGATGACGATGTTACCAATCTGCCCACCGAAAAGCGTGGCGTTGGTCTGGTGTTCCAGAACTACGCACTGTACCCCCATATGACTGTGAAGCAGAATATTCTCTTCCCCCTGCAGAACCTGAAGGGCGAGGACAAGATGTCCAAGGAAGATATGCTGGAGCGCGCCTATGAGGCTGCCCGTCTGGTGCAGATCGAGGATCTGATGGACCGTAAGCCCAGCGAAATGTCCGGTGGTCAGCAGCAGCGTGTGGCAATCGCCCGTGCGCTGGTTAAGATGCCCCGTGTTCTTCTGCTGGACGAACCCCTTTCCAACCTGGATGCCCGTCTGCGTCTGCAGACCCGTGAAGAAATCCGTCGTATTCAGCGTGAGACCGGCATCACCACCATCTTCGTTACCCACGACCAGGAAGAGGCTATGTCCATTTCCGATATGATCGTTGTTATGAAGCTGGGTGTTGTGCAGCAGATCGGTGCTCCCCAGGAGGTTTATGACAATCCTGTCAACCTGTTCGTTGCAAAGTTCCTGGGTACTCCCCCCATCAACGTATTTGAAGGCGCAGTCAAGGACGGCAAGCTGTACATTGGTCAGGAAGCTGTTCTGGATACTCCCAGCATTGCTGATCAGGAAGTTTTCATTGGTATCCGTCCTGAAGGCTTCGAACTGGATGAAAACGGTGTTTTCACCTGCAAGCTGAACAGCGTGGAAGTTATGGGCCGTGACGTAAGTATCGTTTCCGAGCATGCTGCTTCTCTGAATCCTGTGGTACGCTCCATCATCAATGCTGACAACAAGGTAGATATGTCTGCTGAAACTGTCAAGTACTCCCTGAAGGCACACAAGGTCTTCATCTTCAACAAGGAAACCGAAGAAAGAATCTATTGAGGTGAAGAAATATGGTAGATAGCAAACAACAATGGAAAGCCTGGATCTACTTGTCCCCGGCAATCGTGCTGCTGCTGGTCTTTACTGTGTGGCCTATTTTCAACACCTTGAGAATGGCCTTCCTGGAAAACTACAGTGGCCTGCGTGCCATGGGCGGAGCGACTTTCTCATTCGGCTTTGGTAACTTCCAGAAGGTTATCGGCTACAAGCGCTTCCTGCAGTGCTTGAAGAACACCGTTATCCTCTGTGTGGCCACAGTGCCGATCTCCACAATTCTGGCTCTGCTGATCGCAGTTGCGCTGAATTCCATCAAGCCCCTGCAGAAATTCCTGCAGACCATCTTCTTCCTGCCCTATGTTACCAACTCCATCGCTATCGGTATGGTTTTTGCTGCTATGTTTAACATCATCGGCATCCGTGCTACCGGCGGTGCAGATACCTGGGGTATCATCAACAACATTATCATGGCATTCGGTGGCGAACCCATCAACTGGATCAACATCGGTTCCAGCTATACAGCCAACATCGCCGTTATGATCGTTTATATTGTCTGGAATGCTCTTCCTTTCAAGATCTTGGTTCTGTTGGGCGGCCTGCAGTCCATCAACAAGCAGTATTATGATGCTGCCAAGGTTGACGGAACGCCTCGCTGGAGAGTGCTGACCCGAATCACTGTACCTCTGCTGTCCCCCATGCTGGCTTATGTTATCATTACTGGTTTCATCGGCGGCTTTAAGGAGTATTCCAGCATCGTAGGTATCTTCGGTGATAAGATGGGCCCGGCAAACGATGCCGGTAGACTGAACACCATGGTCGGCTTCATTTACGACGCTCTTGAGGGTGACTTCCAGGGTCGTGCAAGTGCAGCTGCACTGATTTTGTTCGGCATTATTCTTGCGGTGACATTGTTTAACAACCACGTCATCAAGAAACATGTTCATTACTAAGGAGGTGCCTGATTATGTCTAAGGAAACCAAAGTGATGCAGGCACGCAACCTGCAGCAGGTTACCGCCGCCTCCACTGCAATGAAGATTCTTGTTAAGACCGGCGTGTATCTGTTCTTGTCTATCATGGCACTGATCGTCCTGTTCCCCTTCTACTGGATGATCATCTCCTCTCTGAAAACGCTGGCTGAATATCGTCAGCCCACACCTACCTTCTGGCCCCAGCAGATGATGTACTCCAACTATTCGGAGGCATTCTCCACTGCAAATCTGGGTCGGTTGTTCCTGAATACCGCATATGTAGGTATCGTTTCCACAATACTTTCTCTGGTGATCACTGTGCTGTCCGCCTTTGCCTTTGCTCGTCTGGAGTTCAAGGGTAAGGAAACATTGTTTGGTGCTCTGCTGGCAACCATGATGATTCCTGGCGAACTGTTTACCATCACCAACTACCTGACCGTTAACCAGCTGGGCTGGATGGACTCTTTTGAGGCCCTGATCATCCCGTTCCTGGTCAGTATCTTCTACATTTACCTGCTCCGCCAGAACTTCATGCAGATCCCCAACGAGCTGTATCTGGCTGCAAAGGTAGATGGCTGTAGCGACCTGAAATATCTGTGGCGCGTCATGATCCCCCTGGCAATGCCCACCCTGATCTCCATCACCATTCTGAAGATGATGGGTGCATGGAACTCCTACGTGTGGCCCAACCTGGTCACCAAGACCGATGAGCGTCGTTTGATCACCAACGGTCTGCGTAATGCCTTCTCTGACTCCACCGGTGATGTCAATTACCCGGTACAGATGGCCGCAGTCGTGATCGTGTCTGCTCCGCTGTTTTTGGTGTTCCTGTTCCTGCGTAAGTATATTATGCAGGGCGTCAGCCGTAGCGGTATCAAGGGTTAATTTATAGTTATTGAGTGGATACAACCGCTTATAACATATTTATGAAAAAAGGAAGGAAAAAACTATGAAGAAGATTATTGCGATCCTCCTGATGTGCGTCATGATGGTCGGCATGTTTAGCATGGCCGGCTGCCAAAAGGGTGGTAATGCAAAACCCAACTTTGAGGTTCCCAAGGACGGCTTCAATGTAAATGAGCCCGTCACCATCACCTTTGGTCACACCATGGGTGCTGCTTCTCAGGCAATTTTGGAAAAGTATATCAAGCAGTTCAACGAGATCTACCCCAACATCACTGTTGAGCACGTCGCAAAGGGTGGCTGGGGTGATATCAATGGCACCATCAACACCGAAATCAACGGTGGTACACAGCCCAACATCGTCTACTGCTATCCCGACCACGTTGCCATGTACAACCTGGCTAAGTCCGTTGTTAACCTGGACAACCTGATCGCAAGCCAGATCCCCGTTGGCGATACCGGCACAATCCTGGGCCTGACTGCAGAAGAAAAGGCTGACTTTGTTGATGCTTACTACAATGAAGGTATGGTTTACGGCGACGGCCTGATGTACACTATGCCTCTGAGCAAGTCCACCGAGATTCTGTTCTACGACAAGGACTTCTTCGCAGCTAACAACCTGACTGTTCCTACCACTTGGGCAGAACTGTGGGAAACCTGCGCTAAGATCAAGGCTATTGTTCCCGAGCACGACTACCCTCTGGGCTACGACTCCGAGGCTAACTGGTTCATCACTCTGTGCGAACAGTACAACAACCCCTACACCAGCGCTTCCGGCGATGACAACTATCTGTTTGACAACGATGCCAACAAGGCTCTGATGAAGGAACTGCGCGGCTACTATGAGCTGGGCTACTTCACCACTCAGGAGCTGTACGGTAACTACACCTCCGGTCTGTTCACCAACCAGGATCCCACCAAGGCTCGCTGCTACATGTGTATCGGCTCCTCCGGTGGTACTCGTCACCAGATTCCCAAGACCACTGACGAAGAAGGCAATACTACCTACGCTTTCGAAGTGGGCATCGCTCCCATTCCTCAGGCTAACATGAACAACCAGAAGGCTATTTCTCAGGGTCCCAGCGTCTGCATCCTGAGAGGCAAGGACACCACAGATCAGCAGATCATGGCTTCCTGGCTGCTCATCAAGTTCCTGGCTACCAACATTGGCTTCCAGGCTGAGTTCTCCATGGACTCCGGCTATATGCCCGTTCTGAAGTCCGTCACCGAGCACGAGACCTACGCTAAGTGGCTGGAAGGCGCTAACGGCTATGACAAGCTGAACGCTCTGGCTGTTAAGGTCGGTATCGAAGCTCGCGACACTTACTTCGTTTCTCCTGCATTCAACGGTTCTACCACCGCTCGTAACGAGGCTGGTTACCTGCTGATCGAATGTATCAGTGCAAAGCCTGCCAACGGTCAGACTCTGGATGATCTGATCAACACTGCATTCAAGGATGCAATTGATGAATGTGAATTCCAGGGCGGCTAATTAAAAGTTAATGCGTATGAAGAATATGAAAAAAATCTTCATCCTGTTTGTCTGCGTCTGTCTGACAGTCGGCTGCTTTGCCGGCTGCCAGAGGGACGGCGGAACCAAGAACACCGATCCTACACTGGGACCGATGGTGGATTACGTCGAGCAGGTCAAGCTGGATATGAACAGCCCTACAGCAAAGCTGGAAGTGGAAGTCAAGCTGTTTATTGACGGCGACACCACCCACTTCTATGTTCCGAATACTATCAGCGCTGACGGCATTATGAAGGCAAGATACATTGCGGTCAATACTCCGGAATCTACCGGCCAGATTGAACCTTGGGGCAAAAAAGCTTCCAACTTCACCCGTGAAAAACTGTCCAATGCAGAATCCATTATCGTGGAATCCAACGATAATGCCTGGCATAAGGACTCCAGCGGTGGCCGTTTTATGGCTTGGGTCTGGTACAAACCCAAGGGCGCTACCGAGTACCGCAACCTGAACATCGAACTGGTTCAGGAAGGCCTTTCCTTGGCTTGCGGCTCTACTACTGACCGCTACGGCGATGTCAGCCAGCAGGCATACAGCCAGGCAAAGAACCATAAACTCAACGCATTCTCCGGATTGAAGGACCCCGACTATTATGAGGGCAGTGCAATCCGCGTGGATCTGAAGACCCTGCGTTCCAACATCGAACTGTATGAAGGCAAGGATGTTACCTTTACCGGTATTATTGTTCGTAACAACGGTGGCACCGTCTATGTTGAGCAGTATGACGAAGAGACCGATATGTATTACGGTATGAACGTGTACAGCGGTTACGCCAGCGGTGGCATCGACAATGTGCTGAAGGTTGGAAACGAAGTTCTCTTTGTCGGTAATGTTCAGTACTGGGAAGGTGGCGGCACCTATCAGGTGACCAACATCAAGTACAGTGAATTTGACTCCTCTGACCCCGACAGCATCAAGCTTCTGGGTTCCGGCAATGTCGCTGGTAATCCGGTGACAGACCCCGTTAAGTTCACCTCCGGTACTGTGACACTGGATGTTATGACTGAGTTGGGCAGCGAGGAAACTGAGCAAAAGACCTTCCCCTACGCTGCACTGGTCATGAGTACTTCCATTCAGATGAATGATCTGTATGTCAAGGACATCTATGTTACCCATAACGGCGGTGACAATGATGGCGCTATGACCCTCACTTGCGAGGCAAATGGCATCACCATCACTGTTCGTACCACTGTTCTGCGCAAGGCAGACAAGACCCTGTATGGCCCCAGCGATTTTCTGAATAAAACCATTGACGTAACCGGTATTGTGGATTACTTCAGTGGCGATTATCAGATTAAAGTTTTCTCTGTGAAGAACATCAATATTCACGAATAATAAAAAAGGAGTAAGCTATGAAAAGAATTATTTCTATCATCCTGCTGCTGGCTATGTGCGTTGCTTGCTTTGCTGGCTGTGCAGAAGGCGATGGCAAGGGTGGCAAGAAGAATGATGCGCTGAATTCCGCTGCTGAATATCTGCGTGCAATGTACATCAAGAGTCCCAAGGTTATGTCCAAGGATCAGATCGTGATCAGCCAGGTTGTGTTCGACAACAAGACCTATCCCATCACTTGGACCACCACCGCTCCTGACAATGCTCAGGTCGTTCCCGGTGAGAACAATCAGACCGTCATCAAGATCGTTGCTGGCGAAGTTGACATCAACTTCACTCTGACTGCTACTCTGAAGGACGAGAAGGGTAAGGAAGCTTCTGTTTCCTTCGAGCACACCATCCCCGCTAAGGCTCAGGTTACTACCGGTGCTAAGGTTGTCCTGGCTTACCCCAAGGAAAGCAAGTACATCACCGGCAGCCACTACCTGTATACCGGCAAGAACAAGTGGCAGCTGAACCTGACTGAGAGCAAGGCTGACGCTATTGCTCTGGAAGTTGTGGACAACGGCGACCAGACTGTCACCTTCAAGGCTGGCAGCCAGTATCTGTTCTGCGATGCTAACCATGTTAAGTTCGTTTCCGAGCAGGACGACAACACCAAGTTCGTTCTGGAGCCCGCTGACACCAACGGCAATTACTTCATCAGATGTGCTGTTGCTAACTACAACGGCAAGGCTCAGTACCTGGAAGTTTACAGCGGCTACCTGACCTGCTACGGCATGGGCAGCGATGCTTCTATCTACACCTTCAAGCTGGAAGACGGCACCGGTGCTAGCGGCACCATCAGCGGCCTGGAGGAGACTCCCGCTCCCGATACCAATCCTCCTGCAACTAACCCCCCCGCAACTAACCCCCCTGCAACTAACCCTCCCGCAACCAATCCTCCCGCAGTTACCACCGGCGCTTCTGTGACCTTTGATTTCACTGGTCTGGATAAGCAGGGTGTGGAGATCACTGCTGACGAGGCTCTGGCTCTGTTTAACAGTGTTGCTTCCGGCGGTGGCCTGACCGGTGTTACCCTGACCAAGATTTACAACGGTAACTCCACCGGTGGTGCACATCCCGACTCTGCAGGCTTCATCCGTTGTGGCAAGAGTGATGTTGCCGGTGATCTGGTTCTGACCTTCGATAAGAAGGTTGCCAAGGTTGAGATTCTGTGCCACGACTGGTATGCTAAGTCCGCACAGTATCCCACCAACACCAATCAGGTTGCTATCAATGGCGGCGCTGCACAGCTGGCTCCCTACAACGAGACCGGCGCTCCCGCTAGCATGGTATTCAATCTTGACGGTTCTTCTAACGTTGTTGACTTCGATTTCAGCAACCTGCAGAGCGGCAAGACCGGTCGTGTCTTCATCTTCAAGATGATCGTAACCTTCGTTGGTTAATTTCCTTTCTATCCATATGGGCCGCCCTTCGGGGCGGCCCTTTTGTTCACAATTTGCTTGCAATTTGTTTTCAATTTCGTGATGCACAATTCAAAGTTATACTTTATGATAAACATGCAAAGGGCAGCGGAAGATCTGGGCCGCTCCCAATGCTTCGTATAACCTCTTTTTTATACCTCTCTTCTTTCCAAAACCCGAAAGGGGAAAGTCCGCTGTTGAAAAACAGCGGACTTTTGTATTTATGCTGTAATTTTGGACACAAAAAAGACAGAAATTGTACAAAAAAACCCTTGAAAAGTGAAAATAGAGTGCTATAATGAGCAAGGAATTTTTAATTGTGAAAGAAGGCTTTTTTGTGGAAATCTTACTGGCCATTGGTATAGCCATGTTTGCCGGTCTTTTTCTGTCCCGTTTGGTGTCTAAGTGGAACTTACCTGATGTCACCAGTTATTTAATTGCCGGAGTTCTGGTCGGACCATTGGTTTTGGGACGCTTGGGCGTACCCGGTGTGGGCTTTACCTCCATGGAATTTGTGGAGAAAATGGGTCTTTTGTGTGATGTTGCCCTTGGCTTTATTGCGTTTTCCATTGGCAGCGAATTTCGCATTTCCGCCTTGCGGAAAACCGGACGGCAGGCAACGATCATTGCAATCTTCCAGGCCTTGACAGCTACCGTTTTGGTAGACCTGACCCTGCTGGGTTTGCATCTTGTTCTGGGGGAAGAGCGCCTGCCTGTATCTACGTGTATTATTTTGGGTGCTATTGCTACAGCAACCGCCCCTGCAGCTACATTGATGGTCATCAATCAGTATAAAGCAAGAGGTCCGTTGACGGATATTTTGCTTCCCGTTGTTGCATTGGATGATGCAGTGGGCCTGATTGTGTTTGCGATTTCTACCGGTATTGCACGGGCATTGACCAGCAGTGATGTGAGCATTATCTCCTTGCTTGTCAATCCAATGGCGGAGATTGTTGGTTCATTTGCACTGGGCGCAGTCTTGGGCTGGGTGTTCAGCCTTGTGGAAAAATATTTCAATTCCGGTTCCAAGCGGCTGAGCCTGGCAGTGGCCTTTGTGGTTATCTGTACAGCTTTGTCCAAGCTTCGCTTTCACTTTGAGGGCGGACTGGAAATCGGATTTTCCTCTTTGCTGGTGACCATGATGTGCAGCTGTGTTTTCTGCAATTTGTGTGATTTTTCTGAGGAGATCATGCACAAAACCGAGCGTTGGACCGCACCGATTTATGTGCTGTTCTTTGTGATTTCCGGTGCAGAGCTGGACCTGAGAGTGTTCAGCAATATTGTGGTTGTGGGAATTGGCGTTGCCTATATTCTCAGCCGAAGCGCAGGTAAGATTTTCGGCGCAAATGTCAGCGCACGTCTGACGCATTGTGAGCCGGCAATCTGCAAATATTTGGGTATTACGCTGCTTCCTCAGGCAGGTGTTGCCTTAGGTATGTCCGTGGTCGTGGCTGCGGAGTTTGGTGAAGCCGGTGCGATTATCCGCAATATCGTGCTGTTTTCCGTACTGATCTACGAGTTGGTTGGCCCTCTGCTGACAAAGATGGCGCTGACCGCTGCGGGGGAAATCAAACCCAAGCCGGATATGAAGCGGGAAAAGGCATAAATCTTGACTTTTCGTGGCTTTGCGGTATAATATTCTTAGAATCTGACGAAATAAGGGGTTGTTACCTATGTTTCATACTATGACCATTGCCGGCCTGGAACGGCAGCTGCCAATCTGCAGAGTAACTGATGAGCTGTATATTGCCGGTTTTGTAATTTTTGGCGATCCGGAATTGACGGTAGCCTGCGCCCGGGATCTTTTGAAGCTGGCTCCGGAGTATGATTATATCATTACTGCTGAGGCAAAGGGTATTCCTCTTGCGCATGAAATGGCACGTCAGGCAGGAAATGAAAAGTATTTCCTGGCACGGAAGGGTCCTAAGCTGTATATGCGTGACATTTTCGGTGTGGATGTTAAGTCCATTACTACCGAGAAAGAGCAGCACTTGTATCTCGATGGTGCAGATGCTGAGCTGATGAAGGGCAAGAAGATTCTGATTGTGGACGATGTGATCTCCACCGGTGAGAGTCTGACAGCATTGGAAGCACTGGTGGAAAAGGCCGGTGGTGTGGTCTGCGGCCGGATGGCAATTCTGGCTGAGGGCGATGCCCAGAACCGAGATGATCTGATCTACCTGAAAAATCTGCCTCTGTTCAATCCTGACGGAACGATTATGGGATAAAACGATACCCTGCGGAATTTTCCGCAGGGTATTTTGTCACAATAGAGGGGAAAAATGCAGTTGAAATCCAACTTTTTTTCTGTTATAATACTGCATATCTGATGCGGGTATAGTTCATCGGTAGAATGTGACCTTCCCAAGGTTGAGAGGTGGGTTCGATTCCCATTACCCGCTCCACAAAAAACAGCACCGCCATTTGGCGGTGCTGTACTTTTTTAATCTTCCCAGTTGTGCCAGACGTTCTGCACATCGTCATCATCTTCCATGATTTCGATGAGCTTTTCCATCAGCTTGATATGTTCTTCGCTTTCCAGCTTCTGATAGTTCTGGGGAACCATCTCGATCTGCGCAGATGCGAAGGTGTATTTCTTCTCAGCCATAGCTTCGGCAACAGCGTTGAAATCATCGGGATCAGTGTAGATGGTGAATACATCTTCCTCAGCCTCGAAATCGTCTGCACCGCAGTCCATAGCGTCCATCATGACGGTGTCTTCATCGTAATCACCATCTTCGTTGTCGATGACCAGTACACCCTTCTTGTCGAAAGACCAGGAAACGCAACCGGAAGCACCCAGATTACCACCGAACTTATCAAAGTGGTGGCGCATGGAGCCTGCGGTACGGTTGCGGTTATCAGTCATAGTTTCTACGATGACAGCAACACCGCCGGGGCCATAGCCTTCATAGGTGATGGATTCGTAGTTGTCGCCGCCACCTGCACCGGATGCCTTTTCCAAACAACGCTTGATGTTGTCGTTGGGCATGTTGGCAGCCTTAGCCTTGGTGATGACAGTAGCCAGACGGGAGTTGTTAGCGGGATCAGTGATGCCGCCACCTTCCTTAACTGCTACGATCAGCTCTTTTGCGATTTTGGTAAAGGCAGCAGCACGTTTTGCGTCCTGTGCGCCCTTGGTTTTTTGAATGTTATGCCATTTGGAATGTCCGGACATAAATATCTTCCTTTCGGTTTCTATAAAAATATCGGAAATAGTTTAGCAGATTTTTTAAAGAAAATCAATAGAATTTCATGCAGTCAGCGTGTTTTTGGGATAAAACCACAGTTACTTCCGGGAAAGCTTCCTGAAGCTTTTGCGCCAAAACAGCGCAGATGGGATTTTCGGTGGGGAAGTGACCGGCGTCAATAAGGTTCACACCTTGCTCCTGGGCATCCCAGAAACCATTGTAACGCACATCAGCGGTAATAAACGTATCGCAACCGGCATGGACTACATCCCGCAGGCAATCCGAGCAACTGCCGCCGCCAACGGCTACCTTGCGAACGGGTTTGCCGCTATCTGCATAGCGCAGACCATCGCAGCTCAGTTTTTCCTTCACATGTGCCAAAAATTCCGGCAATGCAGCTTCAAATTCGCCTGCCCGGAGCAGTGTCTGCCCATCAATGGTATGGATGTTTTTCAACTCCAGCGTTTGTGCCAGAACATCATTCACACCGCCATCGGCACAATCCAGATTGGTGTGTGCGCAGATGTGACTGATGCCGTGACGGCACAGATTCATAATGCCGCGGGAGATGGCAATGTCGTCGGTTACCATGGAAATGGGACGGAAGATCAGGGGGTGATGGGTCACCACCAAATCGGCACCGATTTCTACAGCTTCCTCACAGACATGTTCAAAGGGATCCAGCGCCACAAGGATTTTGGTGACGGTGTTGCTGCGACTGCCGCAGTTCAGACCCACATTATCCCAGTCCATTTTTAGTTCCCGGGGTGCGAGAGTTTCCACAAATTCCAAGATATTTTGTACAGTGGTCATAATATTTTCTCCAATTCTTCCAATGCCGCTTTTTTCTCCGGGTCATCCCGGTGGGTGACGGCAAGGCGCAGACCATCTAAAATGCGGTCACAATATTCTTTGACTTCCGGATCGGGATTTTCCAGCAGGGCAGGGGATATGTGCCAGCCGCCCACAGTAAGACGGGGAGCTTCCGGATTCCGGATCGCTTCGATCACAGTGTATAAAAAGCGTCCGTCCCGCAGTACGGATTCCTTGGCAATACACCAGCCGTTTTCGGATAAGTAACGACGAAGCAGGGGTGTTTTGCTTTGGCACTGCAGGATCAATCGGTAGCGCTCATCCTGCAACCAAGGCGCATCCTCCAAAATGGACACCATAGTATCTGCACCCATACCGGCGCAAACCATAACGTCAAAATCCCGGGGGATATCCCCAACGCCAGGGCACAGATGAAAAGACATTCTGCTATACACATCATATTTGCGGGCGTTGCGTTGCGCTGCCTGCAAAGGGCTTTCGTTAATGTCGGATGCGATAACTCTTTTGGCAATGCCGTTTGTTAACAGATGGATGCCAAGATAGCCGTGATCGCAGCCTACATCGGCAACTGTGTCGTTGGCGTGGATATATTCAGCACATGCGAGCAATCGTTTTGAAATAGGCAAGTGCATAGATTTACCTCCAAAAAATGCCATCCCGGCTGGTTCCGGGATGGCATAGCCGGTTTTACTGGTTCTTTTCGGCCTGGTCAGCTTCGTAAGCTTCCAGGAAGTGATTCAGCTGTGCCAGGAAAGGCTCACACTCGATGCCGTGGACCATGCAAGCTTCTTCCACAGTTTCACCACGGGAAGAGGGACAGCCCAGACAGTGCATGCCAATGGCAAAGAACAGAGGAGCCGCGTGGGGAGCGATATCCAGAACATCACCGATGATGGTGGTTTTTTCAATTTTTACAGCCATGATTTGACCTCCTATAACGTTTCTTCGCCTATTATAACCGCATCAGCAGAAAAAAACAAGAGTCATTTTTATATGGCAAAAAACTAAAGGTTTCGACGACTTTCCCCACCTTTCGCAAGTTGTGCGTGATAAGATAACAAAAAGCGACAGAAAGAGAGGAATTTTTATGTTAGGTACACGTATTGCATCTTTGCGGCAAGGTCAGGGTCTTAGTCAGGTAGAATTGGCGCAGCGGCTACATATCAGTGCCAGCACGGTGGGAATGTACGAGCAAGGACGCCGGGAACCGTCAGTGGATACGCTGATTGCCATGTCCCGAGAGTTTGGTGTGTCCTTGGATTATCTGCTGTCCGGACGGCCGGATACGATCCAGGATGTATCGGCATTACACAGATTGGTGACCCAGGGGAACACAGAAGAAGGGGCAGTGCGCTCAAAAGAGGAAATAATGTGCCATTTGCTGTGGGCATTGCTGGATTAAGTAGGGAAAATTGTATAAAATTTAGGTTGAATTTTTGGAACGAGTGTGATACGATATGCTTGTATCGATATGGGCGCACTGCGCCCAAAATTTCGGATGCAATATGCACCCAGGAGGATAGAAAGACTATGAAGAACGTAATGGACATTTTCGAAGAACGCAGCGCATTTTCTTTTGAGGTATTCCCTCCTAAGACTGACGTTGGTATGGAAAAGCTCTGTGGCGAGGGCGGCGTGCTGGAACAGCTGTACACCCTGAACCCTGACTACATTTCCTGTACTTACGGCGCCGGCGGCACCAACGTGGGCAAGAACCTGGAAGTTCTGGACAAGATTGTCAAGGACGACAAGACCGTTGGTGTTACCCACTTTACCTGCATTGGCAATACCAAGGAAGGCATCCGCGAGCAGCTGCAGAACTATCTGGATCACGGCGTTAACCACATGCTGGCTCTGCGTGGCGACCTGCCCTTCGGCTGGACCGGTACCGGCGGCGACCTGCACTATGCTACCGAGCTGGTTAAGTTCGCTCGTAAGGAATTTGGCGACAAGTTCACCATCGCTGTTGCTGGCTCTCCCGAGGGTCACATTCAGTGCCGCAGCCTGGAGGCTGATATTGCTTTCCTGAAGCAGAAGCAGGACAATGGTGCTGACTACATCATGACTCAGCTGTGCTGGGATATGGACCAGTTCCGTTACTGGCTGGACGCTATCCGTGCTGCAGGTATCTGGATGCCCGTGGATGTGGGTATCATGCCCATCCTGGACCAGAAGGCTACCATCAACATGGCTCTGTCCCGTAACGGTTGCGTTATGCCCAGAGAGCTGTGCGAGATCATCTCCAAGAACTGGATCTTCCCCGATCCCTTCACCGGCGACAAGGGCGAGACCGATGCACTGACCGCACAGAAGAAGGAAGACTTCAAGAAGGCTGGTATCGAGTACACCATTAAGCAGATCGACGAGTACCGTGCTTGCGGCATTAACGGCATCCACCTGTACGCACTGAACAAGTTCGAGGATGTTGCTTACATCGCTAAGGCAGCTGGCCTGCTGGATCTGGTGTAATCCAAAAATACTTTAAACTATGTCATTTGGAACCGGTGGCACTTGCCACTGGTTCTCTATGACGTAAAAGGAGCAAATATCTATGGCAATACCCCATACCATCGCTGTTGCCGGTAAGGGCGGCGTTGGCAAAACAACAACCTGCGGTATGCTTATCGACTACCTCTGCAAGAAGGGCAATGGTCCTGTGCTGGTAGTAGACGCAGACGCAAATTCCAACCTGAACGAAGTTCTGGGTGTAGAGGTGGAAACTTCCCTTGGCGCTATCCGCGAGGAAATGGCGCAGGCAGAACTGAAGGGAACCATCCCTGCTGGCATGACCAAGGCGGATTATGCCGATTTCAAATTCAACTCCGCAATTATTGAGGAAGACGATTTTGATATGCTGGTCATGGGTCGCACTCAGGGCAAGGGCTGCTATTGCTATGTCAATGGCGTGCTGAAAACCCAGGTGGACAAGTACGCAAAAAATTACAGCTACATCGTTATGGATAACGAGGCGGGTCTGGAGCATGTGGCCCGGGGAACGCTTCCCCGTGTGGATACCATGCTGCTGATCTCCGACTGCTCCCGTCGGGGCATCCAGGCGGTGGCACGTATTGCGGAAATGGTTCGGGAAATGAACCTGAATCCCATGAAAATGGGATTGATCGTCAACCGGGCACCGGGCGGTGTACTGGATGACGGTGTAAAGGCAGAAATCGAGAAGCATGGCCTGGAACTGTTGGGCGTGCTGCCTCACGACGAGGCAGTGTATCGTTGCGACTGTGATGGCGAGCCTTCCGCAAAACTGCCGGATAACGATCCCATGAAGCTGGCCCTTAAGGGCATTATGCAGTCCATCGGACTGTAAAAACTTTATCAATTCTGCAAAAAAACAAATTTTGCATCAATATTATTAAGGGGGAAACCAAACATGTCTTTTGTACCTAAGACGCAGCCTTTCAACGGCAAGATCAATGCCGTTACTCTGGGCACCGGTGACAATGCTATCGTCATTGGCGGTCAGAATGTGCTGCCGTTCTACACTTTTGATGCTCCCATCGAAAACGCACCCAAGGTAGGTGTGGAAGTTTCCGATCTGGCATCCAACTGGGAGTGGCCCGCTCTGAAGGAATTCTACGCTGGCTGCACCACCATGGCTGACTATGCTAAGAAGGCCGAAACCATCGAAGGCTGCGACTTCATCTGCCTGAACTTTGTTGGCGCAGATCCCAACGGTGCAAACCGCTCCGTTGCTGACTGTGTTGCTGATGCTAAGGCTGTTGCTGAGGTCGTTTCCAAGCCCATCGTTGTTATGGGCTGCAAGAACCTGGAGCGTGACGGCGAGCTGCTGGCTGCTCTGGCTGAAGCTTTGGCTGGCAAGAATGTTCTGTTCATGTCCGCTAAGAACGAAAACTACAAGACCGTAGGTGCTGCGGTTGCTCTGGCTAGCGCTCAGAAGCTGGGCGCTGAAACCGCTGACGACATCAACCTGGCTAAGCAGATGAACATCATGCTGAAGGGTCTGGGCGTCAATCCCGAGTCCGTTGTTATGGATATCGGTACCGCTGCTGTCGGTTACGGTTATGAGTATGCTGCATCTACCTTTGATCGCATCCGTCTGGCTGCACTGGCTCAGGGCGATAGCGATCTGCAGATGCCCATCCTGGCTGCCGTTTGCAACGACACCTGGAGCGTTAAGGAATCCACCGCATCCGAGGCTGATGAGCCCGCATGGGGCTGCATGGAAGAGCGCGCCATTTCTATGGAAGTCGCTACTGCTGCAGCTGACCTGACCGGTGGTGCTGACGCTGTTGTTCTGCGTCACCCCGCGTCCGTGGCCACCATTAAGAAGTTCATCACTGAACTCGTCTGATCGGAAGGAGGATACATACAATGGCTTTGAAAGGTCTTGATATTTTTAAGCTGTCTCCTAAGAAGAACTGTAAGGAGTGCGGCAACCCCACCTGTATGGCATTCTGTATGAAGGTGGCTCAGGGTACTGCTACCCTGGATAAGTGTCCCTACTTCTCCGAAGAGGCACTGGCAACTTTGAACTCCGCTACTGCTCCTCTGATGCAGACCATCACCGTCGGTGAGCACAAGCTGGGCGGCGAGACTGTTCTGTTCCGTCACGAGAAGACTCTGGTCAACAAGAATCTGTTTGCTGTTTGCCTGTGCACTGACTGTGCAGACAAGGCTGACGAGAAAATCGCTGAGCTGATGAAGGTCGATTACGAGCGCATCGGCGAGCGTATGTACGTGGAATTTATCCATGTTGCTAACAAGCAGTCCGATCCCGCTGTCTATGCTGACCTGGTCAAGAAGGCAGCTGCTACCGGCCGCAGCCTGGTGCTGGAGTGCTGGGATGTTGAGTGCGCTAAGGCAGCTTTGGCTGTCTGCGGCAAGGATGTGATCCTGGACGGCGCTACTCCCGAGAACTGGGAAGCTATGAACGCTGTTGCTACCGAAGCCGGTGTAACTCTGGGCGTTTGGGCTGAGAACATCTCCGATCTGTACGACACCGTGAAGAATCTGGAAGCTAAGGGCAATAAGAACCTGGTTCTGGATGTTACCGGCAAGAACGCTAAGGAAACTCTGGCCAATGCTGTTCTGGTTCGTCGCACCGCTCTGAAGGACGAGGATCGTACCTTCGGCTATCCCTCCATCGTGAACCTGGCTCGCATCGCTAAGGGCGATGACCGTCTGCAGACCGCGCTGGCTTCCATGTTCGTGGAGAAGTACGCTTCCATCATTGTTATGTCCCACATGTCCTACGCTCAGGCTCTGCCTCTGTACGGCCTGCGTCAGAACATTTACACCGATCCTCAGAAGCCCATGAAGGTAGAAGCTAAGATCTACCCCCTGAACGGCGCTGATGAGAACAGCCCCTGCTGCCTGACCGTTGACTTCGCTCTGACCTACTTCCTGGTTTCCGGCGAACTGGAGCGTTCCGGCCAGCCTGTGAACCTGATCATCACCGACGCTTCCGGTATGTCTGTTCTGACTGCCTGGGCTGCCGGCAAGCTGTCCTCCTCCACTGTCAAGAAGACCTTTGAGGAACTGGACATCGCTAACAAGATCAAGAACCGCACCCTGATCATCCCCGGCAAGGTTGCCGTTATGAAGGGCGAAATTCAGGAAAAGCTGCCTGAGTGGAACGTCGTTGTCGGTCCTCTGGAAGCTGTTCAGCTGCCCAAGTACATGAAGGACAAGGAGTACGAGGCTGGCGCCAAGGCTGCTGAGGCTGAGCGTGCTGCTAAGGCAAACGGTCCTAAGGAAGAGGTTAAGGAGCTGTCCTTCGAGGAACTGCTGGAGACCCGCGTACCCAAGATCGAGATCGTCGACATGGGCGTACAGTACAAGGGCCATAACCCCGAGGCTAAGACCTTTGTTACCATCGGCGAGCGTATCCACTGCATCGCTCCCGCTATCCGCAAGGCTATGGACGAGCGTGATCCCGCTCCCATTCTGGAGCGTGCTGCTGCTCAGATCAAGGCCGGCGCTACTTACCTGGATGTCAACATCGGACCTGCTGAGAAGGATGGTCCCGAGCGTATGATGTGGGCTGTCAAGCTGCTGCAGGAGAACTTCAACAATGTTCCTCTGGCACTGGACACCGCTAACATGAAGGCTATCGAGGCTGGTATCAAGGTTTACAACCGTACCAACGGCAAGCCCATCGTCAACTCTGCTGACGCCGGCTCCCGTATCGGCTACATCGATCTGGCAGCTGCCAACGATGCTATCTGTATCGCTTTGTGCTCTGCCGACGGTATCGCAAAGGACAACGAAGAGCGTATGGTCCACTGTGACAATATGCTGGAGCGTGGCCTGAGCCTGGGTATGTCTTCCGACGACCTGTGGTTCGACCCCCTGTTCCTGGTTGTTAAGGGTATGCAGGACAAGCAGATGGAAGTTTTGGAGGCTATCAAGATGTTCTCCGACAAGGGTCTGAAGTCCACTGGTGGTCTGTCCAATAACTCCAACGGTGCACCCAAGAACGTTCGTCCCATCATGGACTCCGCTCTGGTTGCAATGTGCATGATGCAGGGTCTGACCTCCGCTATCGTTAACCCCAACGACCTGCGACTGATGGAGACCATCAAGTCCTGCGACATCTTCAAGAACCACGTGCTGTACTCCGACAGCTATCTGGATCTGTAATTTTACAAAACGGCCATCCTTCGGGATGGCCGTTTTTTCTGCTTGAAAACAGAGAAAAAAGCGCTTATAATAAGGAAAAGAAATCATCCGAAAGGACGAGGAAACTATGGAAAATCAAAATCGAAAGGGTTGGCTGTATTTATTGCCTGCAATGGCTTTTTTGGGCATTTTTATGGTCTATCCGCTGATTGATGTGTTCATCTACTCCTTTGAGGAAAATTTCAATTCCGTATCTCAAAGCTATACCGGTGTGGGCGCATATAACTATCTGTATGTGCTGCACGATCCTTATTTTATGCAGGCGGTGAAAAACACCTTCCTGCTGGTTATCATTACTGTGCCGCTGTCTACGGGATTGGCACTGTTGATTTCTGTGGGGCTGAGCTCCATCAAAAAGCTGAGAGAATTGTTCCAAACCATCTTTTTCCTGCCCTATGTGACCAATACGCTGGCAGTGGGCTTGGTATTCATGGTGCTGTTTCAGAAAAATGCGTACACCGATGGTATGGTCAATGGGCTGATCAATCTGTTTGGCGGCGAGTCTGTGGATTTTATCACCGGGCCTTATTGGGCGAAAATGCTGGTGCTGTGCCTGTACACCACCTGGATCGTTATGCCCTTTAAGATCTTGGTGCTGACCGGTGCGTTGGCATCTGTCAGTGATACCTATTACAATGCTGCTAAGGTAGACGGCACAAGAGGCTGGCGGATGTTCAGCCGGATCACCCTGCCTATGATCTCTCCTTCCGTATTTTATCTGGTGATCACTGGTTTTATTGGTGCATTTAAGGCCTACAGTGATTCCGTTGCCCTCTTTGGCACGGATCTGAATGTGGCGGGCATGAATACCATCGTTGGCTATGTGTATGATATGCTTTATGGCGCTAGTGGCGGCTATCCGTCCTATGCTTCTGCAGCAGCGATCATTTTGTTTGCCATTGTACTGACCATTACCTGCATCAACCTCATGGTCAGCCGTAAGCATGTCCATTATTGAGGAGGTGCGGTATGAATCAGGATTATCAAACCATTGAAGCCCAGGAGGCTATGCGCAGACGCTGGGTGAAGGGCTTTACCTACGCATTTCTCGGGATTTGGGCATTGATTGTGCTATTCCCGTTCTACTGGATGATTTTGTCGTCTGTGAAAAGTTACGGCGAGTACAGCGGTGAATTTATCCCCAAATTCTTCACACTGAATCCTACTTTTGAAAATTATACCACTGCTTTTACAGCAGTGCCGTTGGCAAAATATTTGCTGAATACCGTGATTTTTACGGTTGCGACCACTGCCGCTATGCTGGTGGTGACCGTATTGGCAGCCTTCGGCTTTTCCCGGATGACCTTCCGGGGACGGGATCTGGCCTTCACTATTTTTCTTTCCATGATGATGATCCCCAATGAGTTGGTGATTATCACCAATTTCCTCACTGTTACACAGCTGGATTGGCGCAACACCTTTCAGGGCTTGATTTTGCCCTCTGTGACCTCGGTGTTTTATATCTATCTGCTGAAGGAGAACTTTGCCCAAGTGCCTGACGAACTGTACTGGGCTGCAAAGGTGGACGGAACATCGGATATCAAGTACCTTTTGAAGGTAATGGTGCCCATTTGTCGCCCCACCATTGTAACGATCACTGTGTTGAAAGTCATCGAGTGCTGGAACTCTTTTGTGTGGCCGCGCCTGATCACCGATGACCCCGAATATTTCTTGGTGTCCAATGCCATTCAGACCATTCGGGAAAGCGGCTTCGGTCGAGAGAATATTCCTGCCATGATGGCGGCAGTGGTTGTGATTTCTGCACCGCTGATCGCACTGTTTCTGGCATTCCGCCGGCAGATCATGGCCGGTGTTGCCCGGGGAGGTACGAAGGGATGAAAAAACGAATTTTAGCCGTGTGTCTGTCCCTTTTGTTGCTGTTGCCGTTGCTGACCGGCTGCCATGGTGCAGTGGAACGTCACGAATTTGCAGTGCCGGAGGAGTTCGACACCTCCCGGAATTATGAGCTGGTTTTCTGGGCGAAAAATGAAAGCAACATCAAGCAAAAAGAGGTCTACGAGCAGGCAATTGCGGATTTTGAGGCGCTGTATCCCAATGTTTCCATTACCATGCGCATTTATAACGACTATGGCCGTCTGTATGATGATATGCTAAAAAATATTGGTGCAAACACCTTGCCCAATGTGTGCATTACCTATCCTGACCACATTGCCACCTATATGACCGGTGACAATTGTGTTGTGCCGCTGGATAATTTGTTTGCAGACGAAAAATATGGCTTGGGTGGCAGTGAATTACGGTTTGATGGCCCAACCAAAGAGGAAATTATCCCAGAATTTTTGCAGGAATGTGTGCTAAGTGGTGCCTATTACGCCCTGCCCTATATGCGCTCCACGGAGGCCTGCTATGTGAACAAGACCTATGTGGAAAAGTTGGGCTACACCCTACCTGAAGTGTTGACCTGGGATTTCGTATGGGAAGTGTCTGATGCGGCTATGAAGAAAAATGCAGACGGCACATTTGCGTTGAATGGGAAGAAGACATTGATTCCCTTTATGTACAAATCCACGGACAATATGATGATCCAGATGCTGAAACAGCTGGATGCACCCTATTCCACACCGGGCGGTACAATAGAAATCTTCAACGACACTACGAAAGAACTGTTGTTTGAAATTGTTGACCATGTGCAGAAGCGGTCCTTCTCCACCTTTAAGACAGACAGTTACCCTGCGGACTTGTTGAATGCAGGTAAATGCATTTTCGCCATTGACTCCACTGCTGGTGCGACCTGGATGGGCCCTGATGCTCCGCTGATGGATATCAGTGAAGGCAATATTGTGGATTTTGAGATGGAGGTCATGATGATCCCCCAGTTTGATACCCAAAATCCCAAGATGATTTCCCAAGGTCCTTCTGTCTGTATTTTTAATCAGGAAGACCCCCAAGAGGTGCTGGCATCCTGGTTGTTTACCCAGTTTTTGCTAACCAATAAGGTGCAGGTGGGCTATGCCCAGACAGAAGGGTATCTGCCTGTGACCTCCAAGGCACAGCAAAGTCCGGAATATCTGGATTATGTAAACCGAAAGGGAGAAGATAATGACCTGCATTATTGGGTAAAGCTGGAAGCAGCAAAATTGCTGCAGGACAATACTGCTAATACTTTCGTGACGCCGGTATTCAATGGCTCGGCATCGCTGCGTAATGCCGCAGGACAGATGATTGAAAGTGTTACTCTCGCTGTGCGACGGAAGCAAACTGTGGATGATGCATATATGGAAAAATTATTTACCGATGTTTCCACCTTGCACCGGCTGGATCAGGTGAAAAGCACAGATCTGGGCCCAATGCCGAAAACGGCAATTTGGCTGTTGGCAGCCCTTGGTGGTACCTGGATTCTGCTTGGAACGACTGTAATCGTCAAAAAAATCAAAAGGAAACGATAAAAATATACGGATACCAATTGATTTTTGGAAAATATGGTAGTATAATGACCTTGCAAATTCACAACACTACGTAAAGGAGTTACCCAAAATGAAAAAACTTTTCGCAATTCTTTTGGTGCTGGTTATGATGCTGGGCATCGTTGCTTGCACCCCCGCAAATACCACCACCAGCACTTCTTCCACCGCTGCTGAGCAGACACCTCCTGCTTCCACTGCTATGACTCACGCTGAGTTCCTGGCAGCTGCCAAGGACGATGCTGTGGAGATCGAGTGCTATGTCCAGGCTACTCAGTCCTTCTACAACAACGCAATTAAGATCTACGCACAGGATAAGACCGGTGGCTATTTCTGCTACGATATTCCCTGTACTGCAGAGCAGGCTGCTAAGCTGGTTCCCGGCACCAAGATCAACATCAAGGGCTTCAAGACCTTCTACAAGGATATGCCTGAGGTTGATGCCAAGGATGCTGTTCTGACCATTCTGGAGGGTGCTGATACCTACATTGCTACTGCTGAGGACATGACTGCATTGCTGGGCAAGCAGGAGCTGGTTAACAAGACCGGTATGCTGGCTGCTTTCAAGGGTCTGACCGTTACCAGCATTTCCTTTAAGGAAAGCGATAGCGACAGAGATATCTATGTTGGTCTGTCTTTGGGCGACCAGACCTTCGACTTCTGCGTGGAGCGTTGGCTGACCGGCCCCGATACTGAAGTATATCAGACTTGCGAGGCTTTGCAGGTTGGCGATGTTATTGATATCGAAGGTTTCGTATACTGGTACGACGCTGACGAGGATGCTTCCGGTGACGGCATCAACACCCACATCACCAAGGTTACCAAGGCTGGCTAATCAATAAAAAGTAAAAATATGGTGCGTAAGCACCGGATTTTTTGTTATCCAACTGTTGTAGCATCTTCTGCAGGAGTTTCCTGAGGGCACAAGGCCATATAAGCGTGGGCATAGGTAACAGCGACCTCGTTGCGTTTCCACCAGTACAGCGCCATCTGCGCCCAGATGTACAAGGAGAAGAAAATCAGATAATGGCTAAATGCGTCGGTAGTCATTTCCATTCCAAAGGATTTCAGAATCACATTACTATAGCGAAGTACAGTAATCAATATTTCCAAAAGATAGAACCACCAAAAACTCAGATCGATGCGAAGCATGGCTTTAAAATTGCCGCGCATAGCCTTTCGGCTGCTGCGTAGTGCCAACAAAGCGCTGTTGCCGGAATGATCCAGGAGCCACATTTCTGCCAACCGGAACCGGAAGAACAAGAAAATGCCACCGGCCAAAGCACATAAGCTGAAAATGATAAGAATAGGAACAGCTGCATCCATGGTTATGCCGGTGATAGCCTCCGCAATAGCGGCTTCATCCATGCCGCTTACTGCCAAAGCTTCGGCTTGCTCCATAATAGGCGCTGCCCAAGGCGTGAAGAAAAACAGAAAGCTGGTGGCATAACTACAGGCAATAATCAAAAGAACGATCATGATACCCTGCAACAGCCGCAGTTTCAGTACGGGACCAAAACGCCGGAAACCCTGCCATAGATCTGAAAAGCCAGCGTTATGACCGTGCGCCACCTGCAGCGCATAGTAGGTATAGCCAATCTGCCAGAAGGGCAGTGCAATCAGCTGAAACAGATGTAAGGTGGATTGGATGGTTGTCAGGATTGTGCGGGTTTGTATACCGCTCAGACCGCCCGTAGTACTGATCTGTTTGTCTAAGAAATAATCTATCGCAGTCAGCAGCAGAGATAAAAGCAGTGCGGCACCGGTATGTATCAGGATCACACGACCGGGGCGAAATGCACGATCCAGGCTTTTCTTACTTGCGGACCTATAGTGTGCAGGTTCAAGAAGCATACTGCGCCTCCTTTAATTGGTATTTTTTATATGGTAAACCATATTTCGGAAAATAGCAAATGAAATTTTTGTAACAGTGGAAATTTACTTCAAAGTGTGTTACAATGGGGTAAATGATAATTACCGGGAGGGAGATTATGGATATCGGAAAGAAACTGCGTCAGGCACGGCTGGATGCAGGGCTGTCCCAGCGCCAGTTGTGCGGCGGACAGATTACCCGGAATATGCTTTCCCAGATCGAAAATGGTGCAGCTCGCCCGTCCATGGAAACGCTGCGCTATCTGGCCGGGCAACTGAATAAACCCATAAGCTTTTTCCTGGAAGAGTCCGGATCGGTTTCCCTGAATGCAAATTGTATGGAAAAGGCAAGAAAGGTCTATGCCGATGGCGCTTGGTCAGAATTGGAAAACTATCTGAAGAATTACCAAGCTCCGGATACGATGTTTGACGATGAATACGGTCTTTTAAAGATTCTGCTCCTGCTGGCAAAAGCAGAGTCGGTGCTTGACCGCCCCATCTATGTCCGTCAACTTTTGGATGAGGCTGCACAACAGAAAACCTGCTACATGACCAGAGAATTGGAGCAACAACGGCTGTTACTTTTGGCGCAGGTCAGTCAGGAAACTGTGGACTTTCCCGCAGACGACCGTCCACTTTTTGTCCGTGCAAAGGCAGCGTTGGCAAAAGGAGATGGAGCACGGTGCGTGGCCTTACTGGAAGCCTGCGAGGATCGAAACAGTGTTCAGTGGCATTATCTGCGTGCCGAGGCGGCTTTTGCCTTAGGGGAGTACGCAGTGGCTACAGAGCATTACCCTGAGGATTGCTATGCTAAGCTGGAAGAATGCTATCGCAATTTGGGCGATTATAAGAAAGCGTACGAATATGCCTGCAAGCAACGTTAATTCTCTTTCTTTTTAGAAAAAGACCATGTATAATGAAGAAAATGAACGTAGGAGGTTTCCTTATGCAAAAACTGAAACTTCAAACCAATCGAAAAGATGCACTGGATGCAGGCTTTTTTGCAGCCTTTGGCACATATCCCCAGCGGTATTTTTCCGCTCCGGGACGGACAGAAATCGGTGGCAACCACACAGATCACCAACGGGGCAAGGTGTTGGCCGGTGCGGTGAATCTGGATACCCAGGCGGCTGTGCGGTGCAATGGAACGGATACCATTCGTGTCTTGTCCAAGGGGTATCCCATGAGCATTGTGGATCTGAAGGTACTGACCCCGCAGGCAGAAGACGTTAACAGTACCCCGGCTTTGATTCGGGGCGTAGCTGCCAAATTTATGGAATTGGGCTGCCCGGTGCAGGGCTTTGATGCTTATGTGGAGTCCACCGTTATGGCCGGCTCAGGCCTTAGTTCCTCCGCAGCTTTTGAGGTTCTTGTGGGAACGATCATCAACCATCTTTTCTTTGAAGGCAAGATGGGACAACCGGAAATTGCAAAGATCGGTCAGTATGCGGAAAATGTCTTTTTCGGCAAACCCTGCGGTTTGATGGATCAGATGGCATCTGCTGTGGGCGGTATGGTCACCATTGATTTTGCAGACCCCAATGCGCCGGAGATTCAGCCGGTGGATTTTGATTTTGCATCCTGCGGTCATGCACTATGCATTATCGACAGCGGTGCAGATCATGCGGATCTGACCGATGAATATGCGGCTGTGACCCGGGAATTTAAGGCGCTGTGTGACTATTTCGGAAAAGAAGTACTGACGCAGGTGCCGGAAGAAGAATTTTATGGGGCTATCCCGGCGCTCCGGACCACCTGCGGTGATCGTGCGGTGATGCGCGGCATCCATGAATATGCGGAAAATAAGCGTGTGGTGCAGCAGGTGGCGGCTCTGCGCAGGGGCGACTTTGACCGGTTTTTGGCACTGATCAAGGAAAGTGGCTATTCTTCCTATATGTATCTGCAGAATGTTATTCCGGCAGGCTATGTCCAGCATCAGGATATGGCGGTAGCGCTGGGGCTTTGCGAACATTATCTGCAGGGGCGGGGCGCTTATCGTGTCCATGGTGGCGGCTTTGCAGGAACTGTGCAGGCCTTTGTGCCCTTTGACTTACTGGATTCCTTCCGCGCAGGCATCGATGGTGCTTTGGGCGATGGAGCATGCCATGTGCTGTCCATTCGACCCCAGGGCGGCGTAGAAATGCAGATATGATAAAATCCGGTGGGCATTCCCACCGGATTTCTTATGCATCCAAAAGATAATGTACTTGGGCAACCTGCTCGCCGTTTTGGTAATAGTACCGGGGCACCCGGCGGGTGATGCCACAGACAAATTCGTAATTGAAGCTGTCAGCCATCGCGGAAATTTCCTCCATGGTGATCACGGCATTTCCGTCTGCACCAACCAAGGTTACCATGTCACCCGGCTTCACATCATCCATGCCGGTGATGTCTACCATCATCTGATCCATGCAGATACGACCCAGAATGGGGGCTTTCTTGCCGTGTATCAGCACATAAAACTGATTACTGAGGTTGCGACGATAGCCGTCAGCATACCCGATGGGAATGGTAGCAATTTTGGTTGGCCCAGTAGTCACATATGTACCGCCGTAGCTGATGGGACAATCTGCAGGGAGCGTCTTGACATGGGTCACATGGCTTACCCAACTAAGGGCGGGTCGGATATCCAGCAGACTAGGATCTACTTCATTACTGGGGTACATACCATAGGTGACAATGCCGGAGCGTACCATTTCATACTTACAGGGGAAATTCATAATACCGGCAGAATTATCCAAATGACGGATAGGAATTTCCAAGCCACGTGCCTTCAGCATAGAATCAAAAGTGTCGAATTTTTCTGCTTGAGCCTGCGCACTGCTGAGATCAGCACAGTCCGCAGTGGCAAAGTGGCTGAACAGACCCTCTGCCATAAGATTGGGAAGTTGTGCGATTTTGGCGCAGAGCTCTGCGTTCTCCACTGTGGGTTGAAAACCAATACGCCCCATACCAGTATCCACAGCAAAGTGAAAACGGGCAGTCATGCCCAAGGCAGTGGCAGCATTGGAAAGGATAAGCGCATCCTCATAGCTGAAAATAGTGGGGCGAATATTCTCCCGAATGGCATCAGGGAACGCTTCAACCGGCGTTTTTCCCAGAATCAAGATGGGTTCGGTCAACCCGGCACGGCGCAGCTCCAGCGCCTCCAATATAGAGGAAACACCGAAAAAAGCACACATTCCGCTGAGTAGATGCGCTACCTGAATTGCACCATGGCCGTAAGCATCAGCCTTAACTACCGCCATTACCGGCACACCGGCCTTTTTTTGAACAGCGGCAAAATTCCGGGCGATCTGATCCAAATCTATTTTCACATAAGTATGGTCAAAATTCATGCACTCAACTCCAAAGAGTATTTTTCCCATTGTATCACGAAATACAAAAAAAGTAAACGAGTTTATATTTCCTTCAAATTTATGAGATACACTAAAGAAAAGGAGGGATACCATGGCAGAATATGAATTGGTTCATGAGATTCAAAATCTCTGTCCCAACAACCAAATGCGGGATGTGTTTTTTCAAGAGATTGAAACGGAAAATCCAGAAGAATATGTACGGCAGACCCTCAAAGGAAAAACGGTGCAAATCACCACAGACAGGCAGGCGGACGGCACAATTACCGTATATGTCTCCTGCGACAGTCTGACGCAAAAATTTATTTTTACGCCCATCTGAAAAAAGCGTGCGTACCGGAAGGTACGCACGCTTAGTTTTATCGGTTGCAGATATGGTGGAACAGCTTCATATACTTTTGAGCAGGTATATTCCAACTGAAATCCTGACACATTTCCCGTTGCTGCAAATTCCGGAATCCCTCCCGGTTGTACTGATACAGGTGCAGACAACGCTTCAGGGCAACCAGGAAATCGTCGCCATTGTAGCTTTGGAAAGTAAAGCCAAGGCCGTTCTGACCGTTCTCGTCTGCCGGAGGAACGGTATCTCGCAGACCGCCGGTGGCATGCACCACAGGCACAGTGCCGTAGCGCATAGCGTTCATCTGGCTCAAACCGCAGGGCTCGGAACGTGAGGGCATCAGATAGATGTCACCGCCCGCGTACACCCGGGCAGCCAAGCCCAGATTGAAGGTGATTTGCGCAGATACCCGGTCGGGAAATTCGGCTGCCAGTTCCCGGAAAAATGCCTCGAACTGAGGCTCGCCGGTGCCCAAAATCAAAAGCTGACAGTTTTCTTCCCAAAGCAAACGCCGGGCGATATAGCACAACAGATCCAGACCCTTATGACCGGCCAGACGGGTGACCATCACCAGAAGAGGCGTGTCCGGTTGAACCGGCAGGCCAACCTCTGCCTGAAGGGCAGCCTTGCAGGCAGCCTTGCCGTCGACAAATGTCTGGGCATTGTAGTGCGCAGGAATATGAGAATCGATTTCCGGATTGAAGGTAGTTACATCAATACCATTGGTGATGCCACTGAGCTTCCATGCAGCATTGGCAAGAATGCTGTCCAGCCCGTGGGCATAGTAGGGGTACATCAGTTCCTGTGCATAGGTTTCGGAAACGGTGGTAACCTGATCGGCTGTTTCAATAGCTGCCTTCATCACGTTCACCTGACCGTGCATGTCTAAGCATGTCCGGTATTCCCAAGGCAGTGCCAGCACATCGTCAAAGAAATAGCCACTTGCCCAACCCTGATATTCCACGTTGTGAATGGTGAACATGGTGCGGGTATTGGGGAATCGCTGGCCGTACCAAGCCTTCAAAAATACCGGAACGAGAGCAGTTTGCCAATCGTTACACTGGATCACATCAGGAACAAAGTCCACAGCGGACAAAGCTTCCAGGCATGCCTTGGAAAAGAATGCGAAACGCTCTCCGTCGTCGTCATCGCCATAAATCGGGCCGGGACGAGCGCCAAAGTAATAGTCGTTGTCGATAAAGTAGACAGTAACACCGTCTGTGCGGTTTTTCAGTTGCTGAATGCCGCAGAACTGCTTTCGCCAACCAAGTGCAATATCTGATTGATACACCTGCTCGGTTTCGTAGGCGGGATTGTCCTTGATTTTTTTGTAATAGGGGAGCAGCAGCACCACCTCATTGCCAGGGATCCGGGCAAGGGCGGCAGGCAGCGCTTCCATTACATCGCCAAGACCACCGGACTTGGCATAAGGAGCACCCTCGGAAGCCATGATGGCAATTCTCATACGATCTCTCCTCTTTTTACAACCAGCGGATGCATGGGTGTACCACAGAGTTTAGCACCGGGACGTACCACTACGTCTTTATCCAAAATCACGCACTCCAGCTGTGCGCCTTCCCCTACAACAGTGTCATTCATGATCACACAGTTCTTGACCTGCGCATCGGCACCGATAGAAACCTGACGGAACAAAACAGAGTTTTCTACGCTGCCTTCCAGCATACAGCCGTCAGCCAAAATGGAGTTTGTGATCTGACAATCTTCACCGTAGTAGCTGGGAACCCGGTCACGAACTCGGGTAAATACGGGATGGTTGCCTGCAAACAGGTCGTGGCGCACCTCAGCATTGATCAATGCCAAGCTGTTGGAGAAATACTCATTGAGAGATTCATTAAACAAGGCGGTTCCGTCAAACTGGTAGACGTTGATGGAAATGGCATTTCGCTGCCACTGGCCCAAAATCAGATCCCGGTCCATGTGGAAAAGATTGCGGGCGATGAATTCCCGAATCGTGTCCCGCAGATACTGCTTGGACATAATGAAAATATCCATGGAAGCCAGATAATCTGCAGGTGCGATATAGTCGACGGCAATATCGACGATGTTGCCCTTTTCGTCCAATTTCAGCGCAAGATCCAGCTGCTTTCTGCCATTTGCAATACCGGATTTGGTGACGACAGTGACATCCTTGCCACTGTCGATATGGGAAGCAAGGACCTTCTGTAGATCAATGTTGCTGATCACAGCAGAGTCGCAGATGATGACATATTCATCATCAGGACCGTATTCCAGTACGCTGATGGCTTCATGGATAGCGGAAAGCTTTCCGTGATAGGTGTCAGTTCTGCTCATAGCATAGGGAGTCAGAAATTCCAAACCGCCTTCTTCCAGCTCCAGACCCCATTCTTCACCGGAACCGATGTGGTTCATCAGGGACTGATAGTTGTGACGAGTGATGATGCCTACATGCCGCACACCGGCAGCAGACATGTTGCTTAAATGGAAATCAACAAGACGATACCGACCGCCATAGGGAAGGGAGGCAATGGTTCGTTTGTCAGTCAGTGCGCCTAAATTGGCGTCATTGGCGAAAATAATACCCATTACATTCATAACATTTCCCTCCTTACAGCATATCACCGGGGGCAAGCACAGTGTTGGCTTCAACAACAGAGCCCTTGCTGGTGACACTGATCTTCATCTTGTCCTTTGGACCAAAGGCACCGCCTACGACAGCATTGCGGCCTACCCGGCTGTTTTCACCCAGAATGGCGTGACGGACAATGGCACCGGGTTCGATAGTGACACCGGGCATAACCACGGAATCTTCAACCACAGCGCCTTTGCCTACGGTACAGCCGATGGAGATAATACTGTGGGTCACAGAACCATAGATCTCAGAACCTTCGGCAATAAAACAGTTGACGGTTTTGGCGTTTTCATCAATATAAGAGGAAGGCAGAGCGTTGTTTCGGGCATAGATCTTGCTGCGTTCATTGCCACGAATGTCAAACTCGGGATTCTTGCCCAGCAGCTCCATGTTGGCTTCCCACAAAGAGTCGATGGTGCCCACGTCTTTCCAGTAGCCGTCAAAATTGTAGGCCATCATCTTGTGCCCCTGATTCAGCAGGTTGGGGATGATGTTCTTGCCAAAGTCATTGGAGGAGGAATCATCTTCTTCGTCTGCAATGAGCGCAGCACGAAGAATATTCCAGTTGAATACGTAAATACCCATGGAGGCGTTAGTGGACTTGGGCACCTTGGGCTTTTCCTCAAATTCGTAAATGCTGTTATCCGGATTGGTATTCAGAATGCCAAACCGGGAAGCTTCCTTCAGAGGAACGGTGCGCACTGCGATTGTGCAGGATGCGTTGTGCTTTTCGTGGTAAGCAACCATAGCAGCGTAGTCCATCTTGTAAATATGGTCACCGGACAGAACTACCACATAATCGGGGGTATAACGATCGATAAAGTCGATGTTCTGATAGATTGCATTGGCAGTGCCTTTGTACCAGCCACTCTTTTTGTCATGGCGCTCGTAGGGGGGCAGAACCTGCGCACAGCTATGGGTCTTGTTCAAGCCCCAGGGCTGGCCGTTTCCAATGTACTCGTTCAGCTCCAAGGGCTGATACTGGGTGAGAATACCAACAGTATCAATACCGGAATTGACACAGTTACTCAAAGGAAAGTCAATAATGCGATATTTTCCGCCAAAGGGAACAGCAGGTTTAGCGGTATTTGCGGTAAGAACTTTCAAGCGGCTGCCCTGACCACCGGCCAGAAGCATGGCAATGCAACGTTTTTTCTGAAAGTACATAATATATCAGCTCCTTATATAAATTGGAACCCAAGAGGGTATTACAATCCTTCTAATATCGTATCACAAATTTTTAAATTAGGAAAGATGCAAACTGGCTAAAACATCCAACAAATTTCTGTCGTTTTCAACAATGGAATGCCATGGGGTTGGTGGGACGCTGGGTAACCCGACGGATTTCGATCGTTTTTCCATCCAAATGACACCCAGACTTTTCCCAAACTTGATACCACATCCGGGAAATTGGGCACAATATGCATAGCCCACCTTTTCGTGAAAACGCAAGGAACCTTCGTTTTCACTGGTGATCAAAGCGTAAATGATCCGATACCCCTGCCGCCAAAGGATTTCCTCCACGGCAGCGTAAAGCTTTCTGCCAATGCCCTTGCCCTGGACTTCCGGGGCAAGATAAATGGAAACCTCTGCACACCAGGCATAGGCGGCTCGCTCAAAGGGAAGACTGCCGTATGCATAGCCCAAAACCTGCCCGTTTTCTTCCCACACCAGCCAGGGACACTGGGAGGTATATTTACAAAAACGATGGGTAAATTGCTCCAGAGTGGGCGGTGTATATTCAAAGGAATATGTGGTATTTTCCACATATGGGGCATAGATGGCAAGCATCTGCGCAAGATCTTCTTTTGTGGCAATACGGATCATAAGCGGCCTCCACTTTTGTGATATATTTATTTTATTACACGCATAAGCAATCGTCAAGGTTGACAATTCCCCTTTTAAGGAATAAAATGGGAATATCTGATCTTAAAGGAGGGAAAACCATGGATGCCGGCAGTAGTGGCAATATACCCGGGCGAAGTAGACTGAAGGCACTGTGGTGCCGTCGGTAAAGATCGCCTGCGCATATTGTCCTCACAAATACATAAATGGGAGGAAAATATATGGCAGAACGCTTTGAAATTATGGAAAAAGCCCTGCTGACGATGCTGGAGGAGAAGAAGTATCTGCCCCTAAGGGAGATGCTGTCGACCATGAATCCCAGCGATGTGGCGGGATTGTTTGTGGATCTGGAGGATAATCGCATTCCTCTGGTATTCCGTCTGCTGCCTAAGGAACTGGCGGCAGAAACCTTCGTAGAAATGGAACCGGATGCCCAAGAATTGTTGATCCGGGGATTTTCTGATAACGAACTGAAGGAAATCGTGGACGAACTGTATGTAGATGATGCGGCGGACCTGGTAGAAGAAATGCCTGCCAATGTGGTCAAGCGCATTCTGAAACAGGCAGATCCGGAGATGCGCAAGTCCATCAATCAGATTTTACGCTATCCGGAAAATTCTGCAGGCTCGCTGATGACCACGGAATATGTGGCTTTGCGCCCGGAAATGACGGTGGAGGAAGCCATTTTGCGCATCCGCCGTCAGGGTGTGGATAAGGAGACCATCTACACCTGCTATGTTACTGAGGGACGTAAGCTCATCGGCCTGGTGACCGTCAAAAATTTGCTCTTGGCAGATGACGACGAAATCAAGGTTAAGGATATTATGTTAACCAATCTGATCTCCGTCACTACCCACACCGATCAGGAAGAAGTGGTGCGGATGTTCGACAAGTATCACTTCCTTGCGTTGCCGGTGGTGGATGGAGAAAATCGTTTGGTAGGTATCGTTACCTTCGACGATGCTATGGACGTCATGGTAGACGAAGCCACCGAGGATATGGAAATCATGGGTGGTATGCTGCCCTCGGAAAAAAACTATATGCGCAGCTCAGTTTTTGAACTGTTCAAAAATCGTATTCCATGGCTGATGCTTTTGATGGTGTCGGCAACCTTTACCGGACTCATTATCACCGCTTTTGAGGGAGCTTTGGCTGCTCAAGCGGCATTGACTGCCTTTATTCCCATGCTTATGGGTACTGGTGGTAACTCCGGTTCCCAGTCCAGCGTTACGGTGATCCGTGCATTGAGCTTGGGAGAACTGGAATTTTCCGATATTGGCCGTGTGATTTGGAAAGAACTACGCACCGCGATTTTGTGCGGTATTGCATTGGCAGTGGTCTGCTTTGCAAAAATATGGCTGATCGACAGAATGCTCATGGGCAACGAAAAAATCACCCTGCTGATCAATGCAGTGGTGTGCCTGACACTGGGTGTGACAGTGGTGTGCGCCAAGTTCGTGGGATGTATTCTGCCCATGTTTGCAAAAGCATTGCGCCTTGATCCGGCGGTTATGGCAAGCCCATTTATTTCGACGATTGTGGATGCCTTGTCACTATTGGTGTATTTTCTGTTTGCTAATGCAATTTTACCTATGTAATCATAAATTGCCGTGGCTTGGGCCACGGCAATTTTTTTACATAAAAATCTGTGGCAAATACTGAAAAATGTAAAAAAAACGTTCGATTTGCACAAAAAATATGCTGTTTTAGTGGTGACAAATGTATTTTTATTCGCTATAATGTGGATTGTGGCAGCTTACCACAAAATGCAGAATCCATAAAGAGAACTCGTTGGAGGGAAAACTATGAAATTTGGTGTTTTGAAGGATATTAAAGAAGGCGAAAATCGTGTAATCTGTACCCCTGCTGAGGTGGCATCCATTGTTGCTGCCGGACATCAGGTATTTGTGCAGGAGGGAGCTGGCGCAAGATGTGGCTTCAGTGATGCAGCTTATATTAAAATGGGTGCAACAATCCTTGCGACTGCCAAGGAAATGTGGGACACCTGTGATTTTCTGGCAAAGGTCAAGGAAATTGAAGAGAGTGAATACGGTTTCCTGCGTGAAGGCCAAATGATCTACTGCTGCATTCATCCCGCAGGCCACCCCGAAGAAGTTCAGGCTATTTTGGATAGCAAGTGCATTGCAATTACTGCAGAGGACAGCCATCGTTACGGCTCTCCCAACTGTGAAGCTGCCGGCAAGCAGGGCGCTCTGTTTGGCTTGGAGTCCATGCTGACCATCAATGGCGGCAAGGGTAAGTTCGTCGGCGGTTTTGCTGGTGCCCCCGGTATGAATGTTTTGATTTTGGGCGGCGGTATCGTCGGTCAGGGCGCATTGAGTATTCTGTACGCTTTGGGCGCAAATGTCACCGTTATGGATATCAATGTGGGTACATTGAAGATGCTGGGCGACAAGTACCAGAATCACATCAACACCATGTTCTGCACCAAGGAGAATATTGCAGCTTTGCTGCCTCAGACCGATATGGTTCTTAACTGCGTCAAGTGGCCCAAGCAGCGTAAAGATTTCCTGATTGACAAGGAAATGCTGAAGCTGATGGAGCCCGGCAGTGTTCTGGTGGATATCTCCAACGACGATCCCGGTGCTATCGAATCCAGCCACGAGACCCATCACGACAATCCCCGTTATGTGGTCAATGGCGTGGTTCACTACTGCGTCAGCAATATCCCCGGCGCAGTTGCACACTCCACTTCCGTGGCACTGGCTGCAGAAACTCTGCCCATGCTGCTGAATATTATGAATAACGGTCTTGCTGAGGCATGTGTCCGTGATGGCTTTATCCGCCGCAGCGTTACCGCTTACAAGGGTTACCTGACCCACGAGGAAACCAGTGGCATTCAGGGTCGTCCCTGGATCCGTCCTGAGGACATTCTGGGTATTGCTGACCGTCAGCTGGATCCTGCACCTCCTGCAACTACTACAAGAAGCAACAACTTTATCAAGCTGTAAAAGGAGGCCATCCAATGAATCTCCAGCTTTTGGAACGCATTGATCAGGAGATCGCTCTTTGCCGGGAAGATCTGGCAAGAGATACCATCCACCTTATCGGTATCAAGAGCGTACAGGGAAAACCCCAACCTGGTGCACCCTTTGGCCCCGGTCCCCGGGCAATGTTGGATGCAGTTATGGAAATGGGCAAAAAGGAAGGTTTTCATACCACCGCCTATACGGACAGTGTTGTGAGCATTGGCCTGAAGAAAGGTGAGCCCGATTTGGGGATTTGGATCCACGGTGACGTGGTGCCGGAAGGTACAGGCTGGAATATGGATCCCTATCAGGCAGTGGAGTATAAGGGTCATATTATTGGCCGTGGCGCAACGGATAACAAGGGTCAGTTCTGCGCAATGTTCCATCTGCTGAAGATTTTTAAGAAAGTAGGCATCGAGCTGAATTATGTGCCTGCCATCTATGTGGGCAGCAATGAGGAAAACGGTGCCAACGATTTGAAAGACTTTTTGACGAAGCATCAACCACCGAAAATGTCACTGATACCCGATTGCGGATTTCCTGTTGGCTATGGCGGAAAAGGTGGTATTTATTTGTATCTGCGGCCGAAGAAACCCCTGCAGGGAGTGACCATTCTTGCCGGGCAGGATGCTGACCCGGGCAAGGCGGTTGCCGTGATCGGCCAGCGGACTGTGGAAACAAGTTCCTTGCCGCGGCACTTGTCCAAGCCCGACCCCAACGGCAATATGATCACCCGGCTGATGGAAAAACTGCTGGATGATCCGGATGTTGCTCCGGAAGATCGTCCGGTGTTGGAAATTTTCAGATTACTGTCTCAGGATGTTTACGGCAAGGCATTTGGACTGGATGTGCAGCCCAAGGAGATGACCCCGCTGGTCATCGGCCCAGAACGCATCAATATGATCGACGGCTACCCGGAGTTGGTGCTTAAGATTCGTAATCCCATTGAACTGCCTACAGAAGTGGTGCGTGAAAGAATCGCAGAAGTGACCGAAAAATACGGTGTGGAGATTGCCCGTACCGATGAGATCGTAAAGCCGTATGTGTTGGATAAGAACTGGTCGGTGTTGCGCCGGCTGGCAGAAGTGGCCGATGAGATAACCGGCGAACAGAAGCCCCCTTATATAATAGGTGGCTATACCTATGGACATTTGCTTCCCAATGCGCTGGGTTACGGTACAGATGCCAATGTTTGGCCGGAGGATTTTCCGGAAGGTCACGGCGGTGCGCATGGTATCCATGAAAGTGCGTCGCTGGATCGCTTGCAAAGAGCAATGCGGATCTATGCCCGGGCGCTGCTTGCACTAAACGAAATGGAGTGGGATGTCTGATGAAATTTACAACAGACTTAAGGCTGGAAGCCTTTTTGCTGGATACCCAGTGGGAGCAGCTGCCGGAGATCGTACAGCAACGGCTGCGTGGTTGTATGCTGGATCTTTTGGGCGCTTTGGTTGCCGGTAGTGGCAGCGAGCAGTTCCAGGTAGGTGTGCGCTTGGCAAAAAAACTGTTTCAAAGCGGCAATATCCCCGCCATCGGCACAGAAGAAACCTTTTCTGCTGTGGGCGCAGCGACTGCTATGGGTCACAGCTCCAATGCCTACGATATCGATGACGGACATAACCTGATCCGTGCCCATCCCGGCACAAGCTTTATCGGCGGTCTGCTGGCGGCAGGCTACGAAAAAGATGTGGATGCCCAGGAATTCTTGACTGCTCTGTATGTTGCCTATGAGAGTACCATCCGTATGGGCGCGGCGATTATGGACTATTATCAGTACGCCCACAGCAGCGGCACCTTCGGTGCAGTGGGTGTGGTGGCTGGTGCAGGCCGTATGTACGGCTTTACCAAGGAACAAATGAACAATGCCCTTTCCGTGGCGGAGTTCAATGCACCCCTGGTTCCCGGTATTCGCAGCGTGGAGTACCCTTCGATGAATAAGGACGGTGTTCCCTTTGGTGTGATGGTAGGTCAGCTTGCCTTGCAGGCAGGCATGTGCGGCTTTACCGGCAATAAAAATTTGCTGGAGGCCGAGGAATACCGTCACTATCTGGATGATTTGGGCGAAAACCACGAGGTAATGAACCTTTACTTCAAGCCCTACCCCTGCTGCCGTTGGGGGCATCCTGCCATTGATGCCTGCCTGGCTGTGATGCAGGATAACGGCGTAAAGGCTGAGAATATTGAAAAGGTCTATGTAGAAACCTTCTTCAAGGCAACCCAGCTTTCCAAGGGCATTCCTGCCAGTGCGGACGAAGCCCAGTATAATATCGCCTACCCGGTTGCATCGTCCATCGTCAATGGAGGATTCTCCATTGCCCAGGTGGAGCAGACGAATGATGAGGCTGTTCACGCAATGATGGAAAAACTGGAGTTCGTTTGCGATGAACAGCTGGATGCGCAATTCCCGGCAAAGCGGCTGTGCCGTGTGCGGATGGAACTGAAGGATGGACAAACGGTTGTTTCCGGTGTCCACGAGCCCCGTGGCGAAGCCTTTGAGAATATCGGTTACGATTGGCTGGCAGAAAAGTTCCTGCGGATCACCGGTCACAAGCTGAGCAAGGCACAGCAGGAAGAATTGATTTCTGACCTGCGTTGTGATAACTGGAATGTGCGCAGCCTGATCCACAAGGTTAACGGATTCTTATTTAATAAGTAAAAAAAGCTCCCCGTTTGGGGAGCTTTTTATTCGTTTTTATAGGGTGCATCTGCTGGATAGATGCCTTCCAGCTTTTGCATCGACCGTTGTAGCGCATCCCGGGAATTGCCCCAGGGTTTGGATGCGTTGCGGTAATCGTACTTGGCGATCATCCAGTCCAGATCGCCCTTGACCCGGGCTAAATTCTCCAGCATCAAACTGGGAATGGTCTTTTGAAACCACTCTCGTTGGGCGTTAGGAAGATGCTCCTCAGCCGCTGCCAGCAATTCCGTAAAATGCCGTAGGCAGAAGCCGTTGCAGGATTCCACCTTCTGCCGGAATTCCGGCTCTTTCAGCAGAAAATAGAAGGTAGCGATATATCGCTCCATATTGTAATGCACCTTGTCGCAGATGGCGCATGAGGTCACACGCTCTTGAAGACGATGCCAATAGGGTTCTTCCTCGGTTTGTACCTTTTTCTTACCAAAAAGAGTCTTTTTCGGGGGAAGCTCGTAGTGATCCAACTGCTCCTGCATCTCTTCTAATAAACCGGCATAGTAGGTCTGCAGCATCAAAGCGCAGCCCAATGCATTGCCGTAGTCGTAGAGCTTTTTCATGTGACTGCCACAGAAGCCTGCCTTATCCGTGGATGCCCGGACATCCGGTTCCATATAACTGGCACCGGGGCCGGCGTAGTAGCGGATTGCACGCTGCTCCTCTGTGCGCTCCATGGCGCAAAAAGGGCATTCGTCCTTGGTTTCAAATCCCTCGTTAACGGGGATGGTATATAGCTTTTCCTTCATTATGCCTTCACGAGCAGCTCTGCGATCTGCACACAGTTGGTAGCAGCGCCCTTACGCACCTGATCACCACAGCACCACAGACACACACCGTTGGGATCGGTCAGATCGGGGCGGATACGGCCAACGAACACCAGATCCTGGTCGGAGGTATCCAAAGGCATGGGATACTGCTTATTAGCAAGATCGTCCACCAGTTTACAACCGGGAGCCTTAGCGATGACTTCACGTACCTGCTCCACAGTTACGGGCACATCAAAGTGGCAACTGACAGAAATAGAGTGGCTACGCATAACGGGAACACGAACGCAGGTGCAGGAAACAGTCAACTCCGGCAGGTGCATGATTTTCCGACCCTCGTTCTGCATCTTCATTTCTTCGCTGGTGTAGCCCTCGTAGGTTTCGCCGCCGATCTGAGGAATCAGATTGTATGCGATCTGATGAGAGAACACCTTGGGTTCATAGGTTTCACCCTTAGACAGTGCATCAATCTCGTTCTGCAGTTCCACGGGACCCTCGGCACCTGCACCGGAAACAGCCTGATAAGTAGAGGCAGTCATGGTACGGATAGGGGAGAGGGAGTTCAGTGCATTGACAGCGGTCAAGGTGATGATGGTAGAGCAGTTAGGGTTGGAGATGATGCCATTGTGCCATGCCACATCCTCGGGGTTGACCTCGGGAACGATCAGCGGCACCTTGGGATCCATGCGGAATGCGGAAGAGTTATCCACAAACACAGCACCGGCGGCCTTGATAGCAGGAGCAAAGCGCTGAGCAATATCATTTTCAGCAGCACCCAGAACGATATCAACACCTTCAAAAGCGGTGTCGCAGGCTTCCTGGATGGTGACCTCCTCACCACGGAAGGTGAGCGTTTTGCCGGCACTGCGGCGGCTGGCCAGAGGGATCAGCTTACCTACGGGGAAATTACGCTCCTGCAGGACTTTGATCATTTCCTGACCCACGGCACCGGTGGCACCGAGAATTGCAACAGTATAGAGTTTCATAGAATTACCTCCAAAAAGAACACAATCATAAGGTGGGGGCATGCCCCCACCTTACAGATCAATTATCTTGCAAAGCTGTTATACAGCACACGAATAGCGGGTTTCAGATCCCGGTTATCAACACCGAAGATGATATTGAGCTCGTCAGGACCCTGGTTGATCATACGAATGTTGATGCCGGCTTCACCCAGCGCTGCAAAAAGACGACCGGAAACACCGGGACGGAATGCCATACGACGACCAACAGCGGCGACCACTGCGATCTGATCATGGACATCCAGTGTGTCGGGTTCAACTTCCTGCTGGATCTCGCCGAGAACGGTGTACAGATGAGGCGCGATATCCTCGGTGGACATGACCACGGAAACGTTATCGATGCCATTGGGAACATAGTCAACACTGATATTATGCCGCTCCAGAACGGACAGCACCTTACGCAGAACGCCAACCTGGTTGCCCATACCACGCTTACTCAGAGAAATGATGGTAAAATCCTTCTTGCCGGTGATGGCGGTGATGAAGCGGTCAGGATCAGCGGGAGAATCAAACTTCTCCTTGATCATAGTACCCGGATCTTCGGGAGCGTTGGTGTTACGTATGTTCAGGGGGATATTCTTTTCCCGAACGGGGAAGATCGTACCCTCGTGCAGAACCTGCGCACCGGAATAGCTCAACTCACGCAGTTCGTCATAAGTAACTTCAGGAATGGCCTGAGGATCATCCACAATCCGGGGATCGGCCATCAGAATACCGGAAACATCAGTCCAGTTTTCGTAAACATCGGCATTCAGTGCTGCTGCAGCCAATGCACCGGTGATGTCACTGCCGCCACGGGTAAAGGTGCGGATGTGACCATCGGGCATCAAGCCGTAGAAACCGGGGGTCACAGCGCCGTTGCCCTTCATAACCAAAGTGCGCAGCGCTTCATAGCTGGCTTCCTGATCTACAGTGCCGTCCAACTTGAACTTGACCCATTCCACAGCATCAATGAATTGGAATCCCAAATAAGCGGCCATCAGCTTAGCGGAGAAATATTCACCACGGCTTACCAACTCATCCTGTGCTACAGACTTAGCGTCCAGACGCTTTTTCAGCGTTGCAAATTCTGTTTCCAGATCCAACTTGATATTCAGCTCATCCCGGATAGCAAGATACCGGGAGGTGATCATTTCAAAAACACCGGTGCAATCCACACCATATTGAATATGGGCGTGGCACAGATACAGCAGATCGGTGATCTTATGATCGTTCTTATCGCGCTTACCAGCAGCGGAAACCACAACGATCCGACGGGAAGGGTCGGACAGAATGATATCCCGGACCTTTTGATACTGGCCGGCATCCGCCATGGAGGAGCCACCGAATTTTGTGACTTTGAGCATAGTTTTTCCTTCTTTCTTGTATCTCAACAGCCTGCGCTCAGCGCAGCGATGAAGGCAGTGGGATTATCTTTCAGCCAAGCGTGGACAGATTCCACACTAACGGGTTTGGTGATGATGGCATTGCCCCAACGGTCGGCCACTTTATCAGCAGGGAAAATGCCACCACGGATATAGTAACACAAAGGTGTGGAATTGTCGATGGAAACCTTTGCACCATAGCCACAGTAGAAGCCGCGACCGCGAAGGATATCCATGCAGTCCTGCACCACATTGTATGCAGTTGGGTAGCGTCCTGCGCCCTGACCGAAGAAGCTCTGACGGCCGGAGGTATTACCGACCAAAGTGATCAGATTATAATTGGCGGGCACGATATATTCCGGCTCGGTATTGCTAAACAGCGTGGGCTGGACATAAGCGGAGAATGTGCCGCCTTGATGAATGCCGGTGGAAACCAGCTTACATACATAGCCGTGAGCAGAGAAATTTTCCACATCTTCTGCGGTAATGTGCCGGATACCGGCAGCAGGAATTTTCTCAATATCCAGGCTGACACCGAAAGCAATATTGGCCGAAACGATCAGCTTGTGCCAGGTGTCGATACCGTCTACGTCGGTAGTAGGATCGGCTTCCGCATAGCCAAGCTCCTGAGCTTGGGTCAGTGCCTCATTATAGCCAAGACCCAAACGGGTCATAGAGTCCAGAATGTAATTGCAGGTACCGTTCATGATACCGCCCACTCGGGTGACACTTTCAATACGGCGTACCCGTTCCAGTTCGGACAACCAGCCGATACCACCGCCCACGGAAGCTGTGCAGCGAAGCATCACACCGGTTTTCTCAACCAGAGGGAGCAGCTCGTCATAGAAAGTGGCAATCAGCGCCTTGTTGGCAGTGACTACATTTTTGCCGGCCAGAATCGCAGCGCGGACATATTCAAATGCCGGATGCAGACCGCCGATGGCCTCCACCACGGTATCGATGGAATTGTCATTCAGAATATCGTCAAAGTTATGGGTGACTTTTACATCGGGCAGTGACAGCTCCCGACGGCACAAAACTGTGACGACTTGCATGTCGTTACGGGCAGCGGTAAGTTCGTATACACCCTTGCCTACAGTGCCAAAGCCAAGCAAACCAATTTTCATAGTGTCCTCCTGCGAAAATACTTGCAATTTATCGCATAATAGTATATCATAGATACTACAAATTGCCAAGAGGTTTCGTAAAAAAGTACAAAATTTGTGAGGATTTTTTTATGCAATATCGTTCTACCCGGGGGAGTGCTCCGGAGGTTGACAGTGCGCAGGCGGTTTTAACGGGACTTGCACCCGATGGTGGCTTGTATTTGCCTTGTGATTTGCCGGTATTTTCCTGGAAGGATTGTGTCGAAAAAGATACGATGGGCATGGCGGAAATGATTTTGTCCGCATTTTTGCCGGATATTCCTGAAATGGGAATGCTGGTCAAGAAAGCCTATACCGGAAAATTTGAAACAGAAGATTTGACTCCCACCGTTCCTGCCGGTGATTTTCATGTACTGGAGCTGTTCCGTGGCCCTACCTCCGCATTCAAGGATGTAGCGCTGTCCATGCTGCCTCAACTGATGACTGCAGCCCGGTCGGCCAAGGGGGAGAAGGAAGATGTCCTCATTCTGACCGCAACCTCCGGCGATACCGGCAAGGCCGCTTTGGAGGGCTTTAAGAATGTGGACGGCATTCGTATTTGTGTTTTTTATCCCGATGGGGGCGTCAGCGATGTACAGCGTCGGCAGATGGTTTCTCAGGAAGGCAAGAATGTGACTGTTTGCGCTGTTCGCGGCAATTTTGACGATGCGCAGACCGGGGTAAAGAATATTTTTACCGCTGCTCGGGAAAAGAATCTGCCGTTGCATCTGTCCTCTGCCAACTCCATCAATATTGGGCGGCTTGTGCCGCAGATCACCTATTATTTCAAGGCATATCGGGATCTTTTCGATGCCGGTAAGATCGCCCTGGGGGATCAGGTGAATTTCTCCGTTCCCACCGGCAATTTTGGCGATATTCTGGCAGGCTATCTGGCGAAAAAACTGGGTCTGCCCGTGGGCAAACTGATCTGTGCATCCAATGCCAATAATGTACTGACAGACTTTATTCGCACCGGTACTTATGACCGCCGCCGAACCTTGCACAAGACGGATTCTCCCTCCATGGATATTTTGGTGTCCTCCAATTTGGAACGTCTGCTGTATTTGCTCAGCGGTGATACCGCTTTGGTGGCCCGCTTGATGCAGGAACTGAATACCCAGGGCTATTACACTGTGCAGGAGCAGCTGTTAAAGGAAATTCAGGAGCATTTCTGGGCAGGTTGGTGTGATGATGTCAAGGGCGCAGAAACCATTGCTAAGGTTTGGAAGAAAAATGGCTATCTTTGCGATACCCACACCGCATCCGGTTGGTTGGTTGCGGAAGATTATGTAAACCAAACAAAGGATCATCGTCCCATGGTGGTACTGTCTACCGCATCTCCCTATAAGTTCCCGGCAGCAGTATTGGCTGCCATCGGTGAAACCGCAAAGGGGGATGAATTTGACCAGCTGGAGCAGCTGTGTGCGGTGACCGGTGTACCGATTCCCAAGAATCTGGCAGCGCTGCGTACAATGCCAGAACTGCACAAGGACGTTATTGACAAGGATAAGATGCTGGACTATGTTTTGGCATTGTGAGAGGAGAAGCTATGAAAAAAGTAACCATTCGTGTGCCTGCCACCACGGCCAATCTGGGCCCGGGCTTTGATGCCTTCGGCTGTGCACTGAGCTTATATACTGATGTGACCTTTGAGGAAATGGAATCCGGTCTGGAGATTACCGGCTGCGACGAAGAATATGCAGGCCCTGATAATATGGCCTACACCTCTTACTGTGCAGTCCTGGAATCGCTGAGTGAAGAGATCCGTGGTGTAAAGATCCATATCGAGGCACAGATTCCCATCTGCCGTGGCCTGGGTTCTTCTGCTGCACTGCTGGTCGCCGGTGCAATGGGCGCCAATGTTCTGCGTGGAAACAAGCTGTCCACCCAGGGCCTGCTGAACATTACCAATGCTATGGAAGGACACCCGGACAATCTGGCACCTGCATTTTTTGGCGGCCTGACCGCTTCCATGGTGGACAACGGCCTGCCGGTGTGCGTGAATTTCCCCCTCCATCCGGATTGGGAGTTCCTGGCACTGGTGCCTGATTTTGACCTGCCCACACCTTTGGCAAGAAGTGTTCTGCCCACAGAGTATGACCGCAATGATGCGGTTTACAATATTGCCCATGGTGCACTGGTGCTGAAGGCTTTGGAGCTGGGCGATGAGAAGCTCCTGCGTAACGCTATGCAGGATCGTATCCACCAGCCTTTCCGAAAAAAGATGATTAAGGACTACGAGCAGATCGAAGGCCTGATCCGTACCACCGGTGCAGCATTCTGCGTCAGCGGTGCAGGTCCCACCTTGTTGTGCATCACCCGTAACCCCGGTTTGGAACAAAAGCTCGCCAAAAAGCTGGATGCCATTACGGAAGCCAACTGGCAGATGATCCCCCTGCACATAGAGTTCCAGGGTGCCCACGTTATAGACGGAGAGTAAAATGAAAAACGGAGTTCGCATTTCACGAACTCCGTTTTTTTATTCCACCTCAGACATTTCCACTTTCATTTCCTTCTTGGGAATCAGGAAACGGCGTGTAGCAAATAGTCCGGCAATACACAGCACACAGGCTACGTTGCCCAGAGGATCATTGTGATTCAAAATGACGTGACGGGAAATAGCCACGATCAGAACTTCCAGAGTGTTTGCCGGGGTTAGGTCAATCAGCATACGCACAAATTCCAAACCAACCACGATGGTCAAAATGGTATGCAGATATGTATCCAGATCTGCGAAATATTCTCCTGGAACAGTGCACATGTGGTAAACCTCGATACCCAGCATGCCTACCAGTACAATGAGGGTCATTACAGAGATGACAAACTCCAAAACGTGCAGAATTCTTTGAATGACGTGAACCACTTTATGATGCATAGTAAAACCTCCTCTTCGGCAGATATTCCCATTATATACGATAATTGCGCAAAAAGGAAGGGATTTTTTTATTCAAACTTTATTCACATATTGCAATAGATGTATCTGTGTGATAAAATGTCAGCAAGCTATTCGACAGGATGTGACAGTATGAAAATCCGTACTCGAAAAATGAATTATGATGCGGTTATGGCTTTGCCGAAAATGAAACACCGCAAGCCTCTGCGTCCCAGCTTTTTGCTGCGGAGCGTTGTTCGCATTGCCTCTTTGCCGGATCTGTGGGCCACCAACTTCAAATTTACCAAGCATGATATGGAAAAGGTGAAGGGACAACCATGCCTGATTTTGATGAATCATTCCTGTTTTTTGGATCTGATGATCATGTCCCGGATATTTTATCCCAAGCCTTACAGCATCGTCTGCACCACAGATGGTTTGGTTGGCAAGGAATGGCTGATGCGGTTTTTGGGCTGTATTCCCACTCAAAAGTATGTCAGTGACATGACGCTTATTCGGGATATGGAATACATGCTGAAGGAGAAAAAGGTCAGCGTACTCATGTACCCGGAAGCAGGCTATTCCTTTGACGGCACAGCAACGATAATTCCCAAGAAAATGGGCGTTTTACTGAAAAAGCTGGGTGTTCCCGTAGTGACGGTCACCACCCATGGCGCATTTAGCCGCCAGCCTCTGTACAACAACCTGAAAAAGCGTAAAGTTAATGTGACAGCCGAGGTTCGTTGTTTTGCTACCGCGGAAGAAATTAAAAGCAAAACTGTCCGGGAACTTGACGAGATGTTGGACGCTGTGTTCGACTTTGATGCCTTTGCCTGGCAGAGAGATAACGGCGTAGAAATAAAGGACAATACCCGGGCAGATGGTTTGGAGCGTATCCTTTACAAATGCCCCCATTGCGGCACGGAAGGTAAAATGTTCGGTAAAGGAACGACCATTACCTGCGGCCACTGCAACAAAGTGTGGGAAATGGACACACTGGGTCAAATGAAGGCTCTGGAGGGAGAAACGGAGTTCTTCCATATTCCGGATTGGTATGCATGGGAGCGCAGTGAGGTGCGTCGGGAACTGGAAGAAGGTACATACAGCTTGGAAACCGATGTTGACATCGGCATGTTGGTGGATTTCAAGGCAATCTACATGGTAGGAAAGGGACATCTTTCCCACGGAGAGGACGGCTTCAAACTCACCGGCTGTGACGGGAAACTGCAATATGAGCAGGGAGCACTGTTCAGCCATGGCCTGAATGCAGATTACTATTGGTATGCCATTGGTGATGTGATCTGCATCGGTAATGCAGATGCTTTATACTATTGTTTTCCCAAGGATGGTACATCTGTTGCCAAGACTCGTATGGCAGCTGAAGAACTGTACAAATTAAAAAAAGGACGCAAGAACTAAAACAAAGGAGGTGGGAGTAATTCCACCTCCTTTTTTATATAAGGATGTTGTGGTTCTATTAAAATAAGTGGCAAAAAATACATCGATTATCTTTGTTCGCAAAATACACAAAGACCGCCTTGTTGTTTTTTACAGATTGCACAATCTGCAAAAAAATGAAGATGTCATGCAAAATTCTTATATTTAAATAATAAAATTTCCTTGCTATAATTACTCTGTACCCTAGCAAATTTTTTTAGGAGGCGAACATATGAAAACAAGCAAACGACTGATCTCCATGCTTTTGGCCTTTGCGCTGATTCTTTCCTGCGCACCGGCTATCAGCTTGGCCGTCAAGGCTGCAGAGATCG
>JAZRRL010000007.1:0-53661 GCA_045650665.1 Faecousia sp.
GAAATCTGCCCGGGTAATGTCTTCCAAATGGCAACGGGGAACAACACCGGCTTCAAATGCATCCTTGATCGTGCCAAGGTAGTGATCCAGCACCTGCTGACGGGTCATTTTCATCTTTTTGAAAATATGGTAGTCGCTGCAACTGACCAAAATACCGGTTTCCCGGATACCCATATCCTTGACCAGCTGGAAATCTTCCTTGGTTGCACGGATCCAGGTGGTAATCTCCGGGAACTTCAAACCCAGCGCCATGCATTTTTCAATGGCTTCCCGGTCTTTCTTACCATAAATGAAGAACTCGGTCTGACGGATGATACCATAAGGACCGCCCAGCTTGTTCAGCAGCTTGTAGATATTCACGATTTGGTCAACGGTATAGGGTTCCACCGACTGCTGACCGTCGCGAAGTGATGTATCAGTGATCCAAATTTCCTCAGGCATATTCATAGGAACACGACGATGGTTGAAGGCAACCTTGGGAGCGGTGCCGTAGGAATAAATATCCCGATGCAGATTGGGCTCTGCCACATCTTGCAGGGAATACTTATAGGATTTTTGCTCCAAAAGGTTGGTTTTTCCGGAAATTTCGAGCATTAGTAAGTCCTCCTTTATGGTGTGTTGTATAATTGTATACAATTATACAACTACAAATGACATTTGTCAATCCCACATGGAATATTATTTACTCACCCGCTTTTGACAAATAAAAAAGCACCGCAAATGCGGTGCTTTTTGTTATTTTTTCTTTTTTCCAAACAGCTTCTTAATTCTTGCTTTATTGGTCTGCATATCACCGAAATACACGGATAGCAATGCACCCAGTACAGCAAAGCCAATTGCCATTAAGCCTTGCGGCAGAGAGGTGATGGCGCATTCCTTTGTCATAACCACTGTAGGGATCACGGCAAGGAACAAACCAAAAATTACGGAGAACGTTGCGGTATAGGCACGTTTGATCAGCAGGTTTATCACCAAAGAAATGACGATTGCGCCAATTGCCAAACCGGCTGCTGCCGGAATCAGAATTTGCAGGTTAAAATCTGCCAGGGAGCTGACATACAATTCATACAGGCCGAAAGCAGACATAATCGCTGCACTATCCACGCCGGGGACAATGGAGGAACCTGCCACTGCCACGCCCAGCAAGACAGACTGCCATAAACTAGGCTCTGTCACTGTGGGGAACAGATGACGATTAAAGCCAAAGAAGAAAAATCCCACTGCAGCAGATGCTACAATTACAAGATAATACCACTTATGAAATCCTTTTTTCCTTACCTCTCGGTTAAACAGCGGAATCGTACCCAAAATTAGTCCCAAAAAGGCATACCGAGTCTGGAAGGCAAAGTTTTCCAGCAAGAAGTCCACGACCTTGCTGAACAACAGAACGCCCACACCCATACCTGCAATCAAAGGCAGCAAAAACAAGATATTCTTTTTAAAGTTTTTCAGCAACGTGCCCATGGCATTGACCGTGCGCTCATAAAGGCCCAGAATGACCAGCAGTACACTGCCGCTGAGTCCCGGAGCGATGCCGCCAATGCCTACCACGATGCCCTTGAAAAGGTTTTTAAGGAACGTCATTTTTGACACTGCTTTCTTGTTTATTAGCTGTTTTTCATAACCACCATATCCACGCAGTCACCCACGTGTTCACAGGCGTCTGCACAGTTCTCCAGACGGTTGTAAATTTCTCTCCAGGAAATGATGTCCAGCGCATTGTCGCACCGCTCTGCCAACAGCATGGTAGCATTGATATACAATGCATCACACACCTCTTCGCGATGGCTCAATTCGATAATCATTTCGTGCAGCTTCTGAGGCTTCTTGAAATTCACGAACTCCACAAGCATATCCTTCATCAAAGCACAGCAATCAATGATGCGCTGTGCAAACTCCACAGCCTCGGGCACCATTGTTTTAATGCGGTACATATAGAATGCCTGCAGGACTTCTTCAATGCTGTCAGTAACATCATCGATATTCTGGCTGATAAGTGCCAGGTCTTCCCGGTCCACGGGAGTCACAAAAGCCTTTGCCAAAGCTGCAGACATTTCGTGCTTTTTCTTATCACCGGCATGCTCATGCTCATGCATGGCCTGCAACATATCCATTAAGTTTTCAGGTTGATAATTGGACAAACACTGTGCCAAATAGTCTGCCGCCTTGCAGGCGCAATCTGCGGATGCAACCAAATTCTCAAAATACAAACGATCTGCTTTCGCCATAATACTCATTTCCTTTCTTTTCCTTCAAAATTACAGGAACAACCACATAAACATTTTCGTCATCGAAAAGCTGATAAGTCCACAACCCGGGAAGGTCAATACCCAAGTCAGGCACATTTCCTTTACCACGCCCAAGTTGATTGCCTTAATGCTCTTAACAGCACCCACGCCCATAATGGCAGTGGTCTTTGCATGGGTGGTAGATACCGGCAGGCTCAAAAGGGAGCAAAGCAACAAAGAGGTAGATGCGGACAGATCCGCAGAAAAACCTTGGTACTTTTCCAGTTTTACCATATCCATACCAACGGACTTGATGATCTTTTTGCCGCCGATGGCAGTACCCACAGCCATAATAACTGCACACAGGATCATAATCCAGGTTGCAGGCTGCAAGCCACCGGGAATAGGCTGCCCCTGCGACATAAACAAGCACAAAATGATGATGCCCATGAATTTCTGACCGTCCTGGGCGCCATGCATAAATGCAGAATACGCAGCGCCGGCAATCTGTGCATATCTAAATACCGGTTCCGTTTTGCGCCGTTCTACATGATAGAACAGTTTGGTGACACCCTTGCAGGTCAGCCAACCCAAGCCAAAGCCTAATGTAACGGAAATGGCAATACCGTACAGAACCTTCACCCATTCCCCACCATTAACACCGGCAAAGCTGCCGTGCAATGCAATGGCACTGCCGGTAAGGCCTGCGATCAGCGCATGACTTTCGCTGGTTGGGATACCAAAGAAAAACGCCACAGTCGCCCACGTAACGATGGCAAACATCGCCGCGCTCAGCGCAACGATCGCTTCCCGGCGATCCGTGCCGAAGTCCACCATTTTGGTAATGGTTTCCGCAACCTTGGGGCTTAGCAATGTCATGACATATACACCCAGGAAATTGAAAACAGCTGCCATAATGATCGCTGCCCGGGCAGACATGCAACGGGTTACCACACATGTGGCGATTGCGTTGGGCGCATCCGTCCAACCGTTGACCAAGATAACACCCAGTGTCAGCGTCACTGCAATAAACAAAAGCAGATTTGCTGTCATTTGGCTCCAGAAATATGCCAAGGATAAGTCCATTCTTTAACCTCCGTTGTAGCTTATCTAAAAAATACTCAAGCTAATTCGATTGTATTCTATCATGTTTTTTTTCCAATGTCCACCATTTTTTATTTTGTACATGCATTTGTATTGCTAATCTAATAAATTGGATATACTAAGGCTACGCAAAGGATTTTAATATAAAAAAATCCATTAAAGTATTTACAAAATCAGGTTTTTCGTGTATATTTGTTAGTCTAACAGGGGAAATGTTCCCATTGTCAATGTTTTCCAATAAGGAAGGAATGTAAATGAAGCATTATCTCGAAACCGTTGATGCGGTATTCAAGGAAGTGCAATCCAGTGAAGCAGGTTTAACCTCTCAAGAGGCCGCTGCCAGACTGGAACGCAACGGCAAAAACAAACTGGCTGAAGCCAAAAAGGAATCCATGCTCACCCGATTCTTTAATCAAATGAAGGATCCCATGATCATCATCCTGCTGGCGGCCGCTGTTATTTCCGCTGTAACAGAAATTATCCATGCAGGTCACTTTGTGACCCCCACTGACTCTCTCATTATCTTGGCAGTGGTGCTGATCAACGCTATTTTGGGCGTTGTTCAGGAAAGCAAAGCCGAAAAGGCTGTGGAGGCATTGCAGAAAATGTCTGCCGCCACCACAAAAACCCTTCGGGATGGCAAGATCGTCCACATCAAGAGCGAAGATCTGGTAGTTGGCGACGTGATCATCCTGGATGCCGGTGACGCAATCCCCGCCGACTGCCGCATTATCGAGTGCGCCAGTATGAAGATTGAGGAAGCAGCACTGACCGGTGAGTCCGTTCCCGTTAACAAGCTGATTCAGGCACTGACCTTGGGTCAAAACAAGGGCGCAGATGTGGCTTTGGGTGACCGAAAGAACATGGCCTACATGGGTTCTACCCTGGTGTATGGTCGTGGTAAGGCTGTGGTCGTCGCCACCGGCATGGATACCGAAATGGGTAAGATCGCCAATGCGATTTCTCAGGCAGAGGAAGGCAAGACACCGCTGGAAATCAAGCTGGAAGAACTGTCCCGAGTACTGACCAAGCTGGTCATCGGCGTTTGTGTGATCATCTTCGGCTACAACATCGTAACCCAGTATTTCCTGGGTGGTGAAGGTATCCAGTTCTTTGACGTGGCTCTGGATTCGTTCATCACCGCCATTGCTCTGGCAGTTGCCGCTATTCCGGAAGGTCTGGTTGCCGTTATGACCATTGTGCTTTCCATTGGCGTCACCAATATGTCCAAGAAAAACGCTATCATCCGCCGGATGACCGCCGTTGAAACCTTGGGTTGTACGCAAATCATTTGTTCCGACAAAACCGGTACACTGACGCAAAATGTAATGACCGTTGTGGATCATTATGCTCCCGACGAAATCAAGCTGGCCACCGCCATGGCTCTTTGTACCAACGCGGATGTGGATGAAGACGGCAAGGGCACCGGTGAACCTGATGAGGTTGCGCTGATCAACTATGCTGCATCTCTGGGTCTTGCCAAGGCCGCTCTGGTTGAGGCTAACCCCCGTGTAGGCGAAGTTCCCTTTGATTCCGGTCGAAAGATGATGTCCACCGTTCATGCGGTAGACGGCAAGTTCATTCAGTACACCAAGGGTGCGCCTGATGAGATCCTGAAGAAATGTACCCACGCTTATGTAGACGGTCAAGTTGTGGCTTTGACAGAGGAGATCCTCAATAAAGCCGCTGAAGAAAACACCCGCATGGGTAATAAGGCACTGCGCGTTTTCGCGGTTGCTTACAAGGTTTACGACACTGCACCCACTGTTTACGAAGCTGAGGCTTTGGAAAACAATTTGATCTTTGTCGGTCTGACCGGTATGATTGATCCTGTTCGTCCCGAGGTCAAGGATGCAATTATTGAATGCCGCAGCGCCGGCATCAAGCCCATTATGATCACCGGTGACCATATCAACACCGCCAAGGCCATTGCCCGGGAGTTGGGTATCCTCACCGATGATTCCCAAGCTATGATGGGCAGCGACATTGATAAGTACACCGACGAAGAATTCGCTGAAATCGTCGAAAACATCTCCGTTTACGCCCGTGTACAGCCCGAGCACAAGACGAGAATCGTCAACTGCTGGCGAGCAAAGGGCTATGTCACCGCCATGACCGGTGACGGTGTTAACGATGCTCCCTCTATTAAGTCCGCAGATATTGGCGTGGGCATGGGCATCACAGGCACAGACGTCACCAAAAACGTGGCTGACATGGTGCTGACCGATGACAACTTTGCCACCATCGTTTCCGCTGTAGGCGAAGGCCGTCGTATCTATGACAACATCCGCAAAGCAATCCAATTCCTGCTGGGTTCTAACCTCTCCGAGGTTTTGTCCATCTTCTATGCGACCATTATGGGCTTCACCATTCTGGAAGCGCCTCACCTGCTGTTTATCAATCTGGTCACCGACTCTATTCCTGCATTAGCATTGGGTCTGGAAAAGCCGGAGCAGAACATCATGAACCGCAAACCCCGTGGCAAGAACGACGGCATTTTCGCCGGCGGCCTGGGCGTGGATGTGGCATATCAAGGTTTCCTGGTAGCACTGCTGACCGTCATCGCCTACTATATTGGCGAGCATCTCCAGCCCGGCAACGGCATGACCTCCGCTTTCTTCACCATGGCAATGTGTGAGGTATTCCACTCCTTCAATATGCGTTCTCAGCGTTACAGTACTGTGGGCATGGTCTTCAAGGGCCACCACAACTGGGCACTGTACGGCGCAATGATTGGTTCTTTCCTGCTGACCACCGCTGTTGTAGAGATTGATTTTCTCTCCCGTCTATTTGATTTCAAACATCTGGGCATGCAGCAGTATTTGATTTCCCTGGGTTTGGCATTTTCCATTATTCCCCTGGTGGAGATTATCAAGCTACTGCAAAGAAAATTCGGCAAGAAGTACGAGTAATAAAAAAAGCCTCGCCATTTGGCGAGGCTTTTTTCTTATTCACATTCCTTGACGATGCGCTTCATTTCGTCCCACTTGGACTCCATATCGGAAACCAGCTTGAACTGGGTACGGCAACGGTCCAGGTTCTGACCCTCATAGTGGGTGCGGAAATATGTATCACCGCTGAGGTAGTCAGTCAGGAAACGGACACCGCATTCCAGAGTCATCAGCTTTGCGCCCATGGGCAGCATATCCCGCTCATTCTCGGTCAGACCGGGGCAAGCAGACAGGAAACCCTTTGTGTAGGTTTTGAACAGATTGATGTCCATAACCATTTTGCTGAGATCCTTCTCGTCCTCAGCTGCAGTGGCTGCACCAAAACGGATGGAGTCGCCAAAATCATACAGACTCAGGCCGGGCATGGTGGTATCCAGGTCGATAACGCACAGAGGCTTGCGGGTAGCCTCGTCCAGCATAACGTTGTTCAGCTTGGTGTCGTTGTGGGTAACGCGCAGGGGCAGCTTGCCCTCAGAGAGCATGTTCACCAGAGTACCGGCTTCCTGCTCACGAGCCAAAGCAAAGTCGATCTCTGCCTTGACGCTTGCAGCACGGCCGCAAACATCGGCTGCCAGAGCCTCCTTGAAGATGCGATAACGATCCACAGTGTTGTGGAAGTTGGGAATAACCTCGCACAGAGTTTCTGCAGGAAAATCCTTCAGCTGCTGCTGGAAGGTGCCGAAGGCCACAGCGCTCTGATAGAAATCGTCGGCACTCTCAGGTGCCTGCAGGCACAAAGACTGCTCCACGAAATCATAGACACGCCAGAAGCTGCCGTCTTCATACTGCAGATAATCTGCACCATCCGTGGTGGGAACCAAGGTCAGCACGCCACGGGGGTCGCTGATGATGGTACGCAGATACTTGGTCACAGCAGCGATGTTGCCCATCAGACCGGGAACATCCTTGAAAATATTGTTATTGATCTTTTGCAGAATATAGCGGCGACCGGACTCGGTCACAACCAGATAGGTCACATTGATATGACCACAACCATACCGCTCGCAGGATACCGGCTTGGCATCCAGAGAAAAAGACTTCAAAACTTGTTCTGTCATTGTGCAGACTCCTTGAAAAAATAGTACCGATGGTGCGAAAACACCATCGGTACTGATTATAGCACTAAAACTTTCCAAAATGCAAGTATTATCACAAATTTTGTTAAATATTAAAAACATTCCACAAAATTTTGCAAACTATTTAAACAACAGTATTCTATTTATATGCTTTATTGTAGAGTAATAGGGTTGTCAGCAGGAATACAACACCCAAAAGCATCAGTCCCAAACCCGCCAGTTTCCCGGTCATATCCCAGCCAATAAACACCAATGTCAAGCCTACCACAAAAAACACGATCATCAGCGCTGTGCGCAAAGAGGCATGCTTTTTCCAGAATCTCATCCTTTCAGTCCTCCTACGGTCATACCCTTGGTTAGGTTTTTCTGCACGCAAATATACAGCACCAGTACCGGTACCATTACCAGCACCAGACCTGCATACATGGATCCGTATTCCGCAGCAGATTGCTGTGCCTGCATCAGATTCAAAAGGCCTGCAGGCAATGTCCATCGTTGCCGGTCACTGACCAGGGTCTTAATGATGATATACTCATTCCAAAAGGACAAGAAATTAAATAAGATCACTGTGATGACAGCCGGCTTTGCCATGGGCAGGATGATTTGCGTCATGGTTCTGCCATATCCTGCCCCGTCCATATAGGCCGCTTCTTCGAAATCGTGAGGAAGTGTAGAAAAATAGCCGGTGAGCAGATAGATGGTAAACGGCAATGCCGTTGCCGCATATACAAGCGCAACAATCAAGTGATTGTTTAATAAAATTGTGTTTCCGAACACAGATTTAAGCCACTTATCCCCATCGCTAAGCATCAGATAAATGGGCACAACAATATAATTCACATTTACAAACAATCCTGCCATAAAGCAGGTGTTCAGAAATTTTCTGCCCACGAAATGGAATCTCGCCAAACAGTAGGATGCCGGCAGCGCCACCACCAGCAAAATTGCCAATCCCAAACCGGTCACTGTAACAGAATGGAGCATATATCCCCCCATATTTGCCTTTGTCCAGGCATTGACAAAGTTCTGCCAGTGAATGTGGGTAGGAAGCGCCCAGGGACTTCCGTAATGTTCCGCAGTTTCTTTGACTGATGCCATAATCACCCACAGCACCGGCACCAAAATCAATACGGACAATATTCCCAGTACCAGATAGATGAACGCCTTATAAAGGCGCTCCCCTGCCCTAATTTCCTTTTTCATGTGCGCCTCCTCAGTATTCCAATGTTTCCCGTCTGGTAACCCAATTCACCAAAGCAGACAAGCCAAAGCTCACCAAAAACAGTGCAACACCAATGGCCATGGCATAGCCATACCCACCACCCAGATTTTTCTGGTTGTACATATACAGCAGAGTCACATTGGATGCGTTATTGGGTCCGCCACCGGTCATAGCGCTGACAAACAAGAATGCCATGTTGATGGTAGAAATGATAAAAAAGGTCAGCGTTGTGCGGATATTCGTCCAGATCAGCGGAATGGTGATCTGAAAGAACTGGGTAAATCGATCTGCCCCGTCCAGTCCGGCACTTTCATACAACGATCCCGGCACAGCAGACATAGCCGCCATATACATGACCATATAGTAGCCGATGGCCTGCCAGACCATAGCAATGATAATGCTGAGGATCACGTGGTGCTCCCCTTTCCACAAAACGCCCTCTTGCCCAAAGATATTCAGCAGGCTGTTCAGCAGCCCTCTGTCCACATCGTAAATCGCAGAGAAAATACCGGAAATAACCACTACGGACAAAATGTTAGGGATATAAAACACCACCCGAAAAAAGTTCTGCCCTTTCAGCTTTTCCCGTGTAAGAATCCCGGCCAAAATCAGCGCAGTGGACATGGTAAACAGCGTCACCATGACAATGAGCAGCAACGTATTTTGCATGGAACGGATAAAAATGGTATCTTGCAAAAGATATCGGAAATTTTGTAATCCCACAAAGGTTTCATTAGGATTGAAAGTACTGCGTTGGAATAAAGACAGACGAAATACATTCCATGTAGGCCACACGATAAATATTGAAAAGAGGATTACCGCCGGTGCTACGCACAAACACAGAAAGGCGGTACGTCTTGGATTCTTTCTCACAGAAATCATCTCCTTATAGTAAAAAGGCGGCAGCGACCAGGTCGCCGCCGCCCGGAAGTCAGCTCAGCAGATTGGCACGCATCTGCTCAGAAGCCTTCTTGATATTTGCTGCATATTCCTCAATGGTCAGTGTGCCTGCCACCAGGGAATCGATGGGCTGGAAGAATACGGAACTGACATCAATTCCGGGGATCTCCTTGAATGCCGCAAAGCCGCCCATGGCTGCTTTTGCGCCCTTATCGTAGATGGAGAAGAACATCTTATTCTCTCCTTCCAGTTTGTCTGCGATCCCCAGCACGGGCTGGATTGCGCCACTCTTTTTGGTAGTGCCGTCCTCGTTTTTGATCTCCGTATTGGCAAAAATGTCACAAGCTACATCAGAATACAAAAATGCCACAAACTGCTCTGCTGCTTCCTTATTCGCTGCTCCGGCAGGGATCCACGCCTGCTCAAACCAGCAGAAGGAATAGCCTGCGCCACCCTTTGTCACTGCCGGCAAAGCTGTCATACCCCAGGCAAACTCATTTGTCAGGGTTGCTTCTGCATTGGCCATTTCACCGGTAATCCAGGTGCCGTTAGGCATAAAGAGCGCCTCATTCTGCATCACCATCAACTGATTTTTGGTAAAATCCTGGTTGTTGGCCTGCGCAGGGGTCTTTTCGTGGGTATAGTCAGCCAGCTTATCCAGAATAGAGAACAATGTCGTTGCCTCCGCAGAATCCCAGATGCCCTGTGCATAGTGGGTGGCTTTGTCAAAGAACTCTGCACCACCGATGGAATACATCAACGCAAACATGAAAGCGTCATAGTAACCGGCAGTGGGATAGGTGAACAGTGCAATGCCTTCGGCCTTTGCCTTATCGCCCAGCGCCCACATTTCATCCCAAGTGGTGGGAACTGTCCAGCCCTTGGCCTGGAACAGCTTTTGATTATAGAACAAACCGCAGGGAGAATAGAACATGGGTGCAAGATAGGTCTTGCCATCTCCGTAAGGGTTAGTCAGAGAGGTATCGGTAAAACCACCGGCAATTTTCTCTGAAACCTTTTTATTTTCCCCGGGAACGGTCATGTTCAATACATTTTCCAGTGAGTGCAATGCATTTTGCTTGATCATCTGCTCGGTCAGGCCGGCAGGACGACCGGTTGCCAGATGCACCACATCGGGAAATTCCCCATTCTGCATAGGTCCGGAGATCACATCCTCCAGATTCTTGTCGGTTGTCAGTTCTACCCGGATGCCGGTTTGCTGGGTAAATGCATCGCAGACCTTTTGCCACATTTCGGAACCATAAGCGGTTTCAATTGCTGCAACCTTCAGCACATTTTCATCATCAGTGTTGGCTCGTCTACAACCGGAAAACAGCCCCAACACCATTCCCATTGCCAAGGCAATGGCCAGTCCTTTTTTCATAATTTATCCTCCTAATCATTTCATGTATGGGTATTATACCCAATACAGCTGTGTATAGTATACCGAACAAAAAGCAATCATTGTGTCGAACTGTGTGCGTGCACTATTTTTTCTAACAAAAAAAGGTCTGCCGAAGCAGACCTTTTTTTAAAATACTACATAATACATAAAAATTGCGTTCAGAATACCGATCAGGATACCGGCAAGCACCTGCAGGGGTGTATGACCTACCAATTCTTTTAAATCCATAGGCTCGCCTTTTTCCAGATGTTTCAGCAGCTTGTTCAGTACCTCTGCATGCTTGCCCGTTTCACGACGGACACCGGTGGCATCATGACAAACAATAACTGCCAAAATTGCGGTAACAGCAAATTCCACACTGTCACAACCAAAACTCAGTCCACATATGGTTGCCAAAGAGGCCACTGTGGCTGAATGGCCGCTGGGCATGCCGCCATCACCATACATGCGTTCAAAATCCAGCTTTTTATAGATAACCAGATGCAAAATCGTTTTTAAAACCTGGGCAATAAACCAGGATCCGATGCCCGTAAGCAAAAACGGGTTTGAAAACAAATCTCTCAACCAATTCATATTTTTCTTTCCTTGTGGTTTTATTGATTAGGATAACTATAACAGATAAAATAATCCATGGCAAGCAGAATTTCTTGGATACAGCTTTTCCGCCTACTCCTTTGCATAAAAAAGAACCATCCCTTTCGGGATGGTTGCTTCTCTTGGCGACCCGGAACGGACTCGAACCGTCGACCTCCAGCGTGACAGGCTGGCGTGCTAACCGACTGCACCACCGGGCCAGAACAGTTGAGATTATAACAGATATATTTTCATTTGTAAAGAGGAAATTTTAAAAAATACAAAAAACCGCCCCGAAGGGCGGTTTTTCTATTATTGTTTCTTTTTCCGTTTCTTGGTCCTGAACACCAGTATACCTGCAACACTTACAAATACCACACCAACCGCGATATACGGCAAGGCTTTTATGAGACCTTGAGAATCGGATTGGTCAGAGGTCTTGGTAGCCTGCTGATAAAGGGTTTCCACATAACGGGAAATATCCTCTGAAATATATTCATAGGCGCTTCCCTTTGCCTGCACACTTGCATCCGGATAGATGATGTCGCTTTCAGCAAGATACTCTTCCATATGGTTCTTGGCGTTGGAAATGGGTGATGCATAGCAGATATATTCCATGTTGGCACCGGAAATTTCCGGATCACACAAGAAATTGATGAACATTTCCGCAGCAGCCTTTTGCTGGCTGCCCTTAGGAATACACATGGCATCGGTAAACAGATTGAAGCCTTGATGCTCCGGCAGATAGTAAGCCAGATCCGGATTTTCCTCCATCATCAGCATGCAGTCGCCGGCATAATAGGCAGCGATATATGCTTCCTCATTTTCCATGATGGAATAGATCTGGTCCATAACATACTGCTGCACCAGCGGGCGCTGTTCAGTAAGTTTGTCAGCGCAAGCCTGAAGCTCTGCCTTATTTGGTGTGTTTACATCATAGCCAAGCAGGAACTGAGCAATGGCGAGCGCATCCCTGGAATTGTCGATCATCAGGATCTTTCCGGCATACTTTTCATTCCACATCAGTTCCCAGCCGGTAACATCCGCTTCATCCACATACTTGGTATTGTAGAGAATGCCCAGTGTTCCCCAAGTATAGGGGACGGAATATTCCTGAGTTGGATCATATTTGGGGGACTTGAACTGCTTATCCACATAACGGAAGTTGGGAATGTTGCTGTAATTCAGCTTTTCCAGCATATCCTCTTCAATCATGCGGTCGATCATATAATCCGACGGAATAATCACATCCACGCTGATGCCACCGTTTTTCAGTTTGGAATACAGTACCTCGTTGGACTCATAGGTGGAGTAATTGACTCTGATACCGGTTTTTTCCTCGAATGCCGCAATGATATCCAAGGTTTCATCCGTACCGTCAGCAATATTCATGCCCCAGTTATAAACATTGATCACAACTTGCTTATTGGGATTGTTTACCACCAGGAAACCGCATCCCACGACCAGTGCAATCACCAAGATGCCAGCAATACAACGTATGGCAATCTTGCGAATTTTGGACATCGGACGGGTTCTCTGCTTTTGCCGTTCTGCCCGGATCTGCATCAGATTCATGCCCACCATCAGCACTGCAATCAGCAGGAACAACAGTGTGAACATGGCATATACCTTAGGCGGAATGGGTTTTTTGGTATAGGTGTAGATTTCCACCGGCAAGGTCACAAAGCCGGAACCGGTAACGAAATAGCTGATTACGAAATCATCCAGACTCATGGTAAAAGCCATGATGCCACCGGCAATAATACCGGGCATAATCTCGTGAAGGGTTATCTTGAAAAATGCCTGAATGGGCGTGCAACCCAAATCCATTGCTGCATCTGTCAGGGAATTGTCCATTTGGTGCAGCTTGGGCATTACATTCAAAATGACATAGGGCAGACCAAAGGTTATATGCGCAATCAGCAATGTCCAGAAATTCAAAGACTCCCGTCTTCCCAGCAAACCGCTGCCCACAAAAACAAACAGCAAGCTCAGGGAAACACCGGTGACGATATCCGGATTGGTCATAGGAATGTTGGTCAGGCTCATGACCACATTGCGCATTTTGGGCTTCAGATTATGGATGCCTACAGCTGCCATCGTGCCCAGCGCAATGGAAATTGCAGTGGACAAAAGGGCGATGAGCACAGAATTGCCCAGCAGGCCCAAAAGTGTCTTGTCCCGAAACAGTTCTGCATACTGACTCCAGGTAAAGCCCTCAAAATTCGTAATATCCTTTCCCGAATTGAAAGATGCCACTACCAGCACCGCCATGGGAATATACAGAAATACGAAAATCAGGATGGTAAGAATACGATTTGCTCTTTTCATACCACCACCCCTTCCTCATCACCGCCAAAGCGGTTCATCAGGCCGGTGCAAATGAATACCAGTGCCATCAGCACAAGGCTCAATGCAGCGCCCAGGTTGGGGTTATTTGCCTGCTTGAACAGACGCTCGATCAGGTCGCCGATGAGCACTGTGTCTGTTCCACCCAGCTTTTGGGAAATATAGAAAGTGGACACAGCAGGTACGAACACCATGGTCATACCGGAAAGAATACCGGGCACCGACAAGGGCAAAACCACACGCAGGAAAGTCTGCACCGGGGTACAGCCCAGGTCCTCTGCAGCTTCGATCAGCCGATTGTCGATCTTAACGATGACACTGTAAAGAGGCAGAATCATGTAGGGCAGGTAGTTGTACACCATGCCCAGTACCACTGCGCCGGGAGTACGGATCAGTTGTATTCTGCCAATGCCGATCCATTCCAGAAAATTGTTGATGATGCCGGTATCCTGCAAAAGGCCGACCCATGCCAGTGTACGCAGCAAAAAGCTCATACACATAGGAAGCATCACCAGCATATACAGAAGTTTCTGTGCTACCTTGCCCCGATGGGCGATATAGTACGCCACGGGATATCCCAGCAGTAAGCAAATCACTGCGGAGATCAGGCTGTACAGCACAGACTGTCCCAACACCGGAAGATACATGGACAAATTCATCAAATTATCCAATGTAAATTCATCAGTAACGGGATCTGTCAGTGCATAGTAGGCCACCACGCACAGTGGGATCAGCGTAAACACCACCATAAAGATGATGTAAGGAACGCTGAGAAATACAGACTTATTCTTCGTCTTCATCGGCATCCTCCGTCAGCTCATCATACTCTGCAGAGTAGGAGCTGTAGTCGCCAAACATGCCGGAGTACTCACTCTTGTGCATGATGTGGATGTCTTCCGGATTCAAAAGGATTCCGATGGTGGAACCAACAGCGTGGAAATCCGTTGTCTGGATCAGCCACTTGAAGCCCTTGAATTCCACGATGATGTCATAGTTGAGGCCCTTGAAGGTAATGCTGGTAACAGTACCCACCAAATGACCTTTTTCGGGAGCAACGATGTCGATATCCTCAGGACGGATAACCACGTCCACCGGTTCATTAGGCGCAAACCCCTTGTCCACACACTCGAAGGTGCGGCCAAAGAACTTGACCTTATAATCGGAAAGCATAATACCGTCCAAAATGTTACTTTCACCGATAAAGTCCGCCACAAAGGCGTTCTCGGGTTCATTATAAATATCCTCAGGCTTGCCGATCTGCTGAATGCGGCCTTTGTCCATTACCACAACGGTATCGGACATGGAAAGTGCTTCCTCCTGATCATGGGTAACATACACGAAGGTGATACCCGTAGCTTGCTGGATCCGCTTCAATTCGTTCTGCATATCCTTACGCAGACGCAGATCCAATGCTGCCAGAGGCTCATCCAGAAGAAGAACCTTTGGCTCGTTGACCAGAGCTCTGGCGATGGCAACACGCTGCTGCTGACCGCCGGAAAGGGATGCCACATTACGATGGCCGTAACCCTTCAGGCTGACGATTTCCAGCATGCGGTTTACTCGCTCGTTGATCTCCTCCTTGGGACACTTTGCCACCCGAAGGCCAAACGCGATATTATCAAAAACGTTCAGGTGGGGAAACAGCGCATACCTCTGGAAGACCGTATTGATCTGCCGGTCATAAGGCGGAACATCATTAATACACTTTCCATCAAAAGTCACCGTGCCGGCTGTAGGCGTCAAAAAGCCGCCGATAATGCGCAGCGTGGTGGTCTTGCCGCAGCCGGAGGGGCCAAGCAAGGTTAAAAATTCATGATCTTTGATATAGAGATTGATGCTGTCGAGTATACGTTCCCCGTCGAACTCCATGGTAAGATCCTGGAGTCTGATGAGTTCCTTGGACATTATCCTCCCCCATTTCTATGTGTATTTTTGTCACAATATGACAAGTATAACTATATATTAAATTTCCCGGATGTCAACGTTTTTTTCGCCCTTGGAAAAGAAATTTCCTTTTTTCTTCCAAATGCAGGTTTATCTTCCGTATTTTGGGTAATACTTAGCTTTGGAGGTGCTTATTTATGAGCAAGAAATTCAACTTCGGCCGCAGGTTTGCCGGTAAGGGCTACTACATAGCCCTGATCCTGTGTGCTGTCGCCATCGGGATCTCCGGCTATATGTATTATCTCTCTGCAAATCGAAACGAAGAACCCCAATTAGGCGGTTCTGATCAGATCCTCAACCCCGGGAATGACGTGCAGGCAGGTGCGACTCTGCCGGACGGCACAAAGCCAGGTAGTACCGACCCCGTAAAACGGCCATATCCCATTGGTCGGCCTTTGGCGGGTGAAACCATTAAGGATTATGCCATGGATTGCCTGAGCTACAATGAAACCACCCGGGATTGGCGTGTCCACAACGGCATTGACATTGCCGCCGAAGCCGGCACGACGGTTAAGGCAGCTGCAGCCGGTACTGTGTACACCGTTTTTAAGGATGATACCATGGGGCACACGGTAGTCATTCGCCACGAAGGCGGGTACACCACCCAATACGCCAGTCTTGATGAAAATATTGCAGTAAAAGTCGGTGATACGGTGCAGATGGGCGATACTATCGGTACCGTTGCCAACACTGCCCTGCTGGAAACCGCCCAGGGTAATCATCTGCATTTTTCCGTCATGCTGAATGACCAGCTTATTGATCCTGAGGCATTTTTGGAAATGGAATAATACGCTTCTTTTCTTTCCTCTTTGTTGGGGCAGCTTCGGCTGCCCCTTCCCTTTTATACAATATACAAAAAGCGGACAGATCAATCGATCTGTCCGCTTTTCTTTTATTCTTTGATATTCAGTGCGATATGCACAGTGTCCAGCTGAATCTGCTCCACAGGAGTGGGGGCATCCATCATCAGGTCCTGCGCATTCTTGTTCATGGGGAAGGTGATGACCTCACGGATGGATTCCTCACCGGTGAGGATCATAACGATACGGTCAATACCGGGGGCTGCACCTGCATGGGGAGGTGCACCATAGGTAAAGGCATTGTACATAGCGGGGAACTTTGCCTTCACATCCTCTTCGCCCAGACCAACCATCTGGAAGGCCTTGACCATGATCTCAGGATCGTGGTTACGGACAGCACCGGAGGCGGTTTCGTAGCCATTACATACCATATCATACTGGTAAGCATTGATCTTCAGCAGTTCTTCATCATTGCCCTCTGCCTTTTCCAGTGCTTCCAGACCACCCTGGGGCATGGAGAAGGGATTGTGGCAGAATTCCAGCTTGCCGGATTCCTCGCCCATCTCGTACATGGGGAAATCAACAATCCAGCAGAATGCGTACTGCTCTTCATCAAAGTGACCGGGTACACGCTTGCCCAGCATGGTACGGATAACGCCTGCGGTCTTCTGTGCAGCCTGCTTCTTGCCGGCAGCCATACAAACAAAAGAACCGGGCTTCAGATTCAGCTTGGCACCCAGTGCATCCTTGCATTCCTGCAGGAACTTGGAAACGCCGCCGGTCAGTTCGCCATTTTCGTCTACCTTGATCCAGCAGGCCTTGTTGCCGGTCTGCACTTCCACATCCACCAGCAGCTTATCGATCCACTTACGAGCCTGATTGAAATCATCCACACAAACAGCCTTGACAGTTGCGCCCTCGAAAGGACCAAAACCACAACCCTGAACCTCAGCGGTGATGTCCTGAACCTCCAGGTCGATACGCAGGTCAGGCTTGTCGGAGCCATAGCGCTCCATAGCCTCGTTAAAGCCGATGCGGCGGAAGGGTGCGCTGGAAACACGGTCATACTTACCCAGCTTGGTGAACAGGGGTACCATCACATCTTCCAAAGTGGACAGCACATCATCCTGGGTAGCAAAAGCCATTTCCATATCCAGCTGATAGAATTCGCCGGGAGTACGGTCTGCACGGGCGTCCTCATCACGGAAACAAGGAGCGATCTGGAAATAGCGGTCAAAACCAGAGGTCATCAGCAGCTGCTTGAACTGCTGGGGAGCCTGAGGCAATGCATAGAACTTACCGGGGTGATTCCGAGCCGGCACCAGATAGTCACGGGCGCCTTCGGGAGAAGATGCGGTCAGAATAGGAGTCGTGATCTCCAGAAAGTTCTTTTCGGTCATCAGGCGACGGATCTCCGCAACAGTCTGGCAACGCAAAACGATGTTCGACTTGACAGCAGGATTCCGCAGATCCAGATAACGGTACTTCAGACGGGTATTCTCATCTGCCTCTCTGGACTTGTTGATCTCGAAGGGCAGCTGATTGTGGCGGCACTTGCCCAGCACCTTAATGGCAGAGGGCACAACCTCGATCTCACCGGTGGGCAGCTTGGGGTTCTTGCTCTCACGCTCCCGGACGATACCGGTAACGGAAATGGTGGATTCCTTGTTGATGGGCTTAACGATCTTCATCATTTCCTCGGTTTCCACCACCACCTGGGTAGTGCCATAGAAATCCCGAAGTACAAGGAATGCAAAATTAGAGCCGACTTCACGGATGTTTTCCAACCAGCCGACGATAGTAACTTCTTTTCCTGCGTCTGCAAGCCGCAGCTGGCCGCAGTTATGGGTTCTGGATTGGGTCATTTTTCTTATCCCCTTATCTTATAAAATATCTGTGTTATTATTCCACAAAAACTACCAAATGTCAATGTTTCCCGGTAAAAATCACGGAATTGTCAGCAAACCGTTATCCGTTAGATATTGCATGAAGGACTCCACCACAGCCAGGGTGTCCAAATTCACCGGGAATCCCATAAAAATCCGGTCACCTTCATAGACGCAGCCTGCAGCCAAAGGTGTTCCGGTAATATCAATTGCCACCGGGTAGGTTTCGCCGTCCGTCTGCACAGAAATAAAGCGGCCCTCCCACTGTGCCAATCTTTCTTCAGTGAAAACCTCTGTCAGATCCGGAAGTGCCTGCATGGACAGCAGCATGTCCAAGGCTGTCTGATCCATCAGCGCATAGTGGTAATCTCCAGCCAGAAGCTTTGTCTGTAAAGAAGATCCTGTATACAGATCCGTATACGTGATTTTATTGGGTTTTAATGTAATCTCCTGCTTTTCCGGGTCTGTTCCGCCTACATAGGGAAATGCATATTCCCGCAAGATCTTTTCCGTTTCCACAGACACATGCACATTCACCGCAGTACCGGATAAAATAACCTCCGGTCTTGCCTTAAATGCATCGTAGGCCACATCAACTGTCATGTAGATTAGAAAAGCACCCAGAATAGCATATTTTCCGTAGTAGAACAAAAGGTGCTTGATTCGTTCTTTCCACGTCATTGCCTTCAATGTGGACCAAAGCTTGCGATATCCTTGGTCTGCATGTTTATCGGGCATATCTCTTTCCTCCACTTTAATGTACATTTATACTATCTTACAACGTTTCTTCCCATTCGTAAATACCCTAAGAAGATTTTTCACGGAAACTTCACGAATTTTTCTGTAAATCCGTCACTTTCCCACATTTTTCACAAATTTATGACAAAACTTTCTATTTTTATGTTAATACTATTAAAAGTTGCTTTTTTTCCAATTTTTTGATTGATTTTATGGAAAGTTTGGAATACAATAGGATAGCAATCCAACAAAATGGGAAAAAGCATGGTTATGAGGTGATGAAATGCTGAATATTGTCCTGGTGGAGCCTGAAATTCCCCAGAACTGCGGCAATATCGCCCGGACCTGCGCCGCCACCGGTTGCCGGCTACATCTGATTCGCCCTCTTGGGTTTGATATTTCAGAAAAAGCTGTCCGCCGAGCCGGATTGGACTACTGGAATGCTGTGGAAGTTCTGGATTATGAAAATCTGCAGGATTTCTTCAGTAAAAACGATGTCCGGCAGATGTGGTGTCTGTCCACCAAAGCACCGCAAAGCTACACGGATGCAGCTTTTGAAGACGGCTGCTATCTATTCTTTGGCAAGGAAACCAAGGGTCTGCCCGAGGATTTCCTGCAGGTGCACTATGACCAGTGCATTCGCATTCCAATGTTGCCGGATACCCGCAGTTTGAATCTGAGTAATGCGGTAGCCATCACAGTTTACGAAGCACTGCGGCAGCTGAATTTCCCCGGTTTGCAGGATTACGGAAAAATGAAAGGGTAAATACCCTATAATAATGGAGGAATCATTATGAACTACAACAAGAAGTCCATTGAGGACATCGAAGTAGCCGGCAAGCGCGTTCTGTGCCGCTGCGACTTCAACGTCCCCACCAAGGAAGGCAAGATCACATCTGACAAGCGTATCGTGGCTGCTATGCCCACCATCAAGTACCTGGTGGACAAGGGCGCCAAGGTTATTCTCTGCTCCCACATGGGTAAGCCCAAGGGCGAATGGAAGCCCGAGCTGAGCCTGAAGGTCGTGGCTGAGCGTATCTCTGAGCTGCTGGGCAAGGAAGTTATCATGGCTTCCGACGTTGCCGGCGAGGACTCCAAGGCTAAGGCCGCTGCTATGAAGAATGGCGACGTTATGCTGCTGGAGAACACCCGTTACATCAAGGGTGAGACTAAGAACGATCCTGAGCTGAGCAAGGCTCTGGCCGACCTGGCTGACATTTTCGTCAACGATGCCTTCGGCACTGCACACCGTGCACACTCCTCCACCGCCGGCGTAGCCGACTATCTGCCCGCTGTCTGTGGCTACCTGGTTCAGAAGGAAGTTTCCATCATGGGTAAGGCTCTGGCTAACCCCGAGCGTCCCTTTGTTGCCATTCTGGGCGGTGCTAAGGTTTCCGACAAGCTGAACGTTATCAACAATCTGCTGGAGAAGGTCGACACCCTGATCATCGGTGGTGGTATGGCTTACACCTTCCTGGCTGCTCAGGGCTACACCGTTGGCAAGTCCCTGGTTGACAACGAAAAGCTGGATTACTGCAAGGAAATGATGGCTAAGGCTGAGGCTAAGGGCGTAAAGCTGCTGCTGCCTGTTGACACCGCTATCGCGGATTCCTTCCCCAACCCCATTGACGCTGAGATCCCTGTTGATTATGTGGACTGCACTGCCATCCCCGCTGATCAGATGGGTCTGGACATCGGCCCCAAGGCATGCGCTGAGTTTGCCGCTGCTGCCAAGGCAGCCAAGACTGTCGTTTGGAACGGCCCCATGGGCGTGTTCGAGAACCCCACTCTGGCAAAGGGCACCATCGCTGTTGCTCAGGCACTGGCTGATTCCGATGCAGTGACCATCGTTGGCGGTGGCGACTCTGCTGCAGCTTGCGAGCAGCTGGGTTTTGCTGATAAAATCACCCATATTTCCACCGGTGGTGGCGCTTCTCTGGAATTCCTGGAAGGTCTGGAGCTTCCCGGTATTGCTTGTCTGGAAGATAAATAATTTGTAAATCTCTGTGGGGGCGTAATCGCCCCCACCACCAACTTTGAAAATACACATCTTTTGATGTCACATATAAGGAGAAATGAAACAATGAATCGTAAATATCGTAAGACCGTCATTGCCGGTAACTGGAAAATGAACAAGACCCCCTCCGAAACCAAGGAATTCATGACTCAGCTGCGTGCAATCATGCCCAAGGGCCGTTGGTGCGATGTTGCTCTGTGTGTTCCCGCAGTTTGCATCCCCGCCGCTGTTCGTGCTATGCGTGAGAGCCGTGTAGGCATTGGTGCTGAGAACTGCAACGCAAATCCCAGCGGCGCATACACCGGTGAAATTTCCACCGGCATGCTGGTTGACGCTGGTTGTAAGTACGTTATCATCGGCCACTCCGAGCGTCGTGCTATGGGCGAGACTGATGCTGATGTCAATGCAAAGGTTCTGGCTGCTCTGGAAGCCGGTCTGACTCCCATCATGTGCTGTGGCGAAACTCTGGAGCAGAGAGAAGCCGGCATCACCAACGAGTGGATCGCTATGCAGATCATGCTGGGTCTGGCTGGCGTGTCCGAAGATAAGATCCGCAAGGTTGTTATCGCATACGAGCCCATCTGGGCTATCGGCACCGGCCGCACCGCTACTCCCGAGCAGGCTGAGGAAGTTTGCGAAGGCATCCGCACTGTTGTGCGTAAACTGTATTCCTCCAAGAATGCACGGGCCATCTCCATTCTGTACGGTGGCTCCATGAACGAGAAGAATGCATACGAGTTGCTGGCTCAGCCCGACATCGACGGTGGCCTCATCGGCGGTGCATCTCTGGTTCCCGAAAAGTTCGTGCAGATCATCGAAGCTGCCAACCAGCCCACTGTGTAAGGAAAAATCATGGAGCAGCTGTATGGCTGCTCCATGTTCTTTTTACTCTGTTTATCGAACTTCATTAAAATAGAAAGGAGGAATGTCTGTGAAAACCCGCATAGTATCCGCAAATTCCGTCGATACTGCAAGTATCGCTGCCAAAATTATTCAAAACAACGGTCTGGTTGCCATTCCCACAGAAACTGTTTACGGTTTAGGTGCCAACGGACTGAGTGACGAAGCTGTGGCAAAGATTTTTATTGCCAAGGGACGCCCTCAGGACAATCCTCTGATTCTCCATGTGGCTGATGCCGCAGATATTGAAAAATTCTGCAAAGACATTCCTCAGGAAGCCTATCGCCTTGCCGAGGCCTTTTGGCCCGGCCCGTTGACCATGGTTTTACCTGCACGAGATTGTGTGCCCAAATGTACCACCGCAGGATTGCCCACAGTGGCTGTACGATGTCCCGACTGTGAGGTCACCCGTCAAATTATTCGTTTGGCAGGTGTGCCGGTTGCGGCGCCTTCTGCCAACATCTCCGGAAAACCCTCCACCACTACCGCAGAACATGTTTTCCATGATCATAACGGAAAGATTGAACTGATCGTAGATGGCGGTGCTTGTCGTGTTGGCGTGGAATCCACCATTGTGGATCTCACCGAGGAGCGCCCCCGTTTGCTGCGTCCCGGCGGTATCACCCCAGAGCAGTTGGTCGCTGTATTGGGGGATTTGGTGGTGGACAAGGCTGTTACTGCGCAGGTTGACAAGGATGCTGTCGTTAAAGCCCCCGGCATGAAATACAAACACTATGCACCTCAAAGTGAGGTTGTCATCGTGGCCGGCTCCCGGGAAAAAGCAGCTGCCTATATTCGTGATCGCATTACCCCCACGGATCGAGTGCTTTGTTTTGAGGAGGAACTTTCTCTGTACAAAGATTGCAATCCCCTGCCTTATGGCAAGGAATCGGATGTGGCAACCTTGTCCGCTGGTCTGTTTGCTGCACTGCGAGAATTGGATGATCCCAGTATCTCCAAGGTCTATGCCCGTTGCCCCGAAGGTGGCGGTGTAGCCTACGCAGTACAGAACCGTCTGAAAAAGGCCGCTGCCTTCCATATTATCAATGCGGAGGTGGAGGTATGATTTTGGGAATCACCGGAGGAACCGGTAGCGGAAAATCCACACTGTTACACTTATTTGAGCAATATGGTGGTGTGATTTTGGACTGTGATGCCATTTATCACGACCTCCTGAGAACCAATCATGACCTCTTGAATCGCATTGAGAATCGTTTTCCGGGAACAGTAACGGATGGCGTATTGGATCGTAAAAAGCTTGGCGGTATTGTTTTTTCCGATGAAGCTGCCCTGCAGGGATTGAACCAAATCACCCATACCGCTGTTAAAAACGAGGTTTTACGACAGCTGGAAGCCCAACCTGACTTGGTCGCCATTGATGCCATCGGCTTATTTGAAGGCGGATTGGCAGAACTTTGCCACATCACGGTAGCAGTTATCGCCCCTACAGAAGCTCGCATCCGCCGTATTATGGCACGGGACGGCATTTCCGAAGAATATGCCCAAAAGCGTATTGCATCCCAGCACGACGATCAATGGTTTATTGCCAAATGCGACTATGCGTTGGAGAATGACGGCACTGTCGAAGATTTCCAGACAAAATGTATTGCCTTTTTCCGCAAGTCAGGTATAATAAAAGAAAAAAGCAAAGGAGAATGAAAATGACCAACGAAGAACTGCGTCAATCCCTTTTGATGGAGCCCAAGAACGGCTACACCCGTATTTCCGCTGAGCAACGCGCTGAAATGGAAGGCTACTGCAAAGATTACATGGCTTTTATGGATACCTGCAAGACTGAGCGCGAAGCAACTGCCTGGGCCGTTGCTGAAGCAGAAAAGCAAGGTTTCAAGCCTCTGACTGCTAATGCTTCCGTTAAGCCCGGTGATAAATACTATTTGAACAACCGTGGCAAATCCATTATGCTGGCTGTGATTGGTTCTGAGTCCCTGGCAAAGGGCGTGAATATCTGCGCAGCACATGTGGATTCCCCCCGAATGGACGTAAAGCCCAACCCCTTGTATGAGGATTCCGAGATTGCTTATTTCAAGACCCATTACTACGGCGGCATCAAGAAGTATCAGTGGCCCACTGTGCCTCTGGCCATTCACGGTGTCGTATGTAAGAAGGACGGCACCAGCGTTACTGTCACCATCGGTGAGGACGACAACGATCCCGTGCTGATGGTTTCTGACCTGCTGATCCACCTGGCTGCTGACCAGTTGCAGAAGCCTGCCGCCAAGGTCATCGAAGGCGAACAGCTGAATGTGATTCTGGGCACTGAACCCATTGAGGGTGAAGGCAGTGATCTGGTAAAACTGCATATCATGAAATTGCTGAACGACAAGTACGGCATCATTGAATCCGATTTCCTGTCCGCTGAACTGAACATGGTTCCTGCCGGCCGTTGCCGCGAGGTGGGCCTGGACCGCAGCCTGATTGCAGCCTATGGTCACGATGACCGCGTCTGTGCTTATGCAGAACTTGCTGCTCTGTTTGCACTGGATATCCCCACCAAGACTGCTGTGTGCATTCTGGCTGACAAGGAAGAGATCGGCTCTGTGGGTATTTCCGGTATGCAGAGCGATGCCTTTGAATACTTCATGGAAACTCTGTGCGATGCACAGAATGTCAAGCTCAGAGAGTGCTTTGCAAACTCCTTCTGCTTGTCTGCTGACGTTTCCAACGCATTTGATCCCAACTTTGCAGAAACCTGCGATCGGCGGAACAACTCTAAGCTAAACTACGGTGTGTCCATCTGCAAGTACACCGGCTCCCGTGGTAAGGGCGGCGCATCCGATGCTTCTGCTGAGGCTATGGGTCATGTCCGTTCCACCTTTGATAAGGCCGATGTGATCTGGCAGATTGCAACCCTGGGTAAGGTTGATCAGGGCGGTGGTGGCACTGTAGCTGCTTATATGGCCAATCGCAACATCGTCACTGTGGATGCAGGTGTGCCCGTTCTGAGCATGCATGCACCTCTGGAGCTGGTTTCCAAGCTGGATTGCTACGAAACCATGCTGGCCTGCAAGGCAATTTATCTGGCATAATATCTCAGGCGGTCTGCGAAAGCAGGCCGCCTTTCTTTACAATTCGTCTATTTACTTTTGTCGGATATAATGCTACAATATTAAGGTTAGAAAGGAGGCGGATGTAATGCGCGAATTTTTGCAAGAAATCAAGAAATTTTTTCGCAAAGGCGATATGGTTTTGTTGATGCTGTGCCTGGCTACCTCCGCCTTCGGATGCCTTGTTGTTGCCAGCGCAACCAATGCCGCAAAATTTGGCGGTTCTTCCCGTTATATGCTGGTTCAGTTGGGCGCTACTTTCATTGGTTTGATTGCCTTCATTGTCGTCTCCTCCATTGATGCGGATGTCTACTCTGAACACCGGGGTATCCTGACCGCTATGACACTCACTCTGCTTATGATGCTGATCCCCTTTGGTACAGACAATAATACCGGCAACAAGAGTTGGATTCCCCTGCCCGTTATCAACATTCACGTTCAGCCGGCAGAAATCTGCAAAATTCTATACATACTGATCATGGCATCAATCATGGCATCCCACCAGAACAGAATCTCCCGCCCCCGTTCTGTGTTCCACATGCTTGTTTACCTCGGTTTGATCGCTGGCACAAATTTTGTCATTTCCAGTGACTTGGGTGTTACGCTGATTTTTGCGGCCATTTTTGCCGGTATGTTCATTGCCGGTGGTGTAAATATGTGGTGGACCATAGGCGGCATTGGCGGCATTATCACAGTATTTCCCATTCTTTGGGCTAAATTTTTCTCTGAAGAACAGAAAAACCGTATTTTGGTTATTTTCATGCCCGAGGTCGTAGACCCCACAGGTCTTGACGAGCGTTGGCACACTACCCAAAGTTTGAACTCCCTTACCGGCGGTGGCATGCTGGGACAAGGTCTGTTCAACGGCAACCGCACCCAGGGTGGTCAGCTATTTGCCCAGCATACGGACTATATTTTTGCCTCTATTGGTGAAGAATTAGGATACATTGGTTGCATTTTTGTAATTGCTTTGATGCTGGCCATTATTGGCCGGTGTATTTGGGTGGGTTCTAAGAGCAAGGACTATATGCGCCGTATGATTTGTTTTGGCGCAGCCTTTGCTATGATGTTCCAAGTGATGATCAATATCGGCATGTGTATCGGTGTTATGCCGGTTATCGGTTTGACGCTGCCTCTGATCAGTTACGGCGGTAGTTCTATCATCGCTACGTATGCCATGCTGGGATTGGTATCCGGTGTACACGCCAGACCCGCTCCCCGCAGCCATGAAAGATATATTCGCGCACCTTTGTGAATACAATCTCCGGAATTGGGAAAAAATATGTTGCAAATCCGGAAATATTATGCTATAATGTTCTGCGTGTCCGGTGTTGGACGCGAGACATTGGGATGTCGCCAAGCGGTAAGGCACCAGACTTTGACTCTGGCATTCGTAGGTTCAAATCCTGCCATCCCAGCCATTTGACCCGCTAGCTCAGCTGGCAGAGCAATTGCCTTTTAAGCAATGGGTCTGGAGTTCGAATCTCCAGCGGGTCACCAAAAAAGAGAGATACCATTTGGTATCTCTCTTTTTGTACAATGGAGATTCGAATAATCAAATGCAACAGTCCGGTGGACTGTTGCTTGCCGCCAGCTGGATGGCGGCAACACCTTAGTTGCTGTCCATTGGACAGCAACGCAAACGAATCTCCAGCGGGTCACCAAAAAAGAGAGAGATACCATTTGGTATCTCTCTTTTACATGATGGGGATTCAAACTCCAGCAGGTCACTAAAATCAAGCGATACACCCCCAACGATTTGCGCTAACAAGTTTGTTGGACGCGCCCTTTCTGTCTGCGGTTGAAAGTCACAGCAACACATTTTCCTTCTATCATTGACACTTTCGACAAAGTATGATAGAATGTATCAAACGGCATCATAGAATCACCGTATATTATCGTGGAAGGAGATGATACCGTGGTCGCGCTGGAGAAACCATCCTATCTTCGCGCCTTTGAGGATTTCCTCTATAAACCGGCTTACTTTTTTCTGTGCGCAGTTTTAACTATCTTCGCAAATACCTGCGGCGCAGAATTGTTTGTGTATACATGCTTTGTTCTTATTTTCTTGTATCTGTGTGTGCTGGGAAGAGATTTACTGCCCGTACTTCCTTTGGCAGTCTGTTCTTATATAGCCCCCTCAAGGAATAATAACCCCGGCATCAGTACCGAATCCATTTTTTCCTCCGGTAACGGCGGTGTTTACATGATCATTCTGGCTGTACTGCTTGTTGCCGGTCTGTTGTATCGCTTGATTCGGGATCCTGAACTGGGCAGAACCGCCTTTTTGAAGCAAAAGCGGAAATTGCTCCCGGGTATTGCCGCCCTTTGTGCCGCATATCTGGTTTCCGGTATTGGCAGCGGCAGCCACTTTATGAAAGTCGGAGGACAAAATCTTCTGTTTGCTTTCGTGCAGGTCGCATCTATTTTTGTTTTGTACTTTGTGCTGACCGGTGCTGTAAAGTGGGATAAAGCACCTACCGGCTATCTGGCATGGACGGGCATGTGCATCGGCTATGTTTTGTTGGCTGAAGTGGCCTTTATCTATTGGAAATACGATGTTGTCCAAGTAGGTATTATCGAACGTACATTGATCTACTCCGGCTGGGGCCATTACAACAACATCGGTTCCCTGCTGGCTATGATGATCCCCTTCCCCTTCTTCCTCACCGGAAAGGGTAAGCATACTGCTATGTTCTATTTCTCCGGACTGTTGTTCTTTGCAGGTGTGCTGTTTACTTGTTCCCGGGGATCTATTCTGGTTGCTGTAATCACCTACTTGGCATCCTATATCCTCTCTATTCGCCACAGTCGACGGGCTCGTTTCAATGTGTTCATTCATATTGGAACTGCGCTGGTATTCCTGATTGTATTCTTCGTTTTCATGGATAATCTTCTGTGGATGTTCCAGACGATGTTGGAATTCAAACTGGATTCTCGGGGACGCAATGACGGCTATGTTGCCGGTCTGCAGCAATATATTGATTACCCCATTTTTGGCGGTACATTCTTCCCCGTAGACTATCCCTTGTACACCTGGGCCACTTCCGAGGATTTTGTATCCTTCTTCCCGCCCAGATGGCACAATACGATCGTTCAGATTTTGGCCTCTTGTGGTACTGTAGGCATCATCGCTTACATCTATCACCGGTTCCAGACTTTCTGGCTATTCCTGCATCGCCCCTCCGGAAAGAAACTGTTTGTACTCGTATCAATGCTGACATTATTGGCTACCAGTATGGTAGACTGTCACTTCTTCAACGTTGGTCCCGTCTTGTTCTATTCTATGATGTTGGCCTTTGTTGAGAAAAAACTTGATTAAACAAAAAGGGTCTGCTGCATAACTGCAGCAGACCCTTTCTTTATTTGATCGAAGCCACGCTCTTGCGAACCAATGCACGACGAAGTCTGGCCTTTGCCAGAAGAATATCCGTATCCGATGCTGTCTTGTTGCTCAACACGGACTGTGCACGCTCACTGGAGCGCTCTGCACGAGGTACATCAATGTCTTTCGCCCATTCAAAGGTGGTAGGTACCAGGGATACTGCCCCGTCGATTACAGTAACCATGCCGCCAATACAGGCACCATAATTTTTTACACCGTCGATAACCACCGTGGCCATACCCATACCCAGGGGGGCTGTACAATTGATATGTCCCGCCAGAAAACCCATATCACCTGTGATGGTGCGAACGATCACTTCCTCTGCTTGTCCATCGTAGCGGATGCCGTCCGGGGTGACAATTTTCAAAGAAAAGGTTTTCATTTTGCTTCCCTTCCTTGCTCGTACTTATTTTCTTCCTTGCCAGGGGCGCAGCAACAAAAATGCATATCTACCAAAAAGGCTATCGATGAAGCGATCCAGTTCTTCATCCCGGATAATATGGTTTTCCTCATCCGGTTCGAAACGGCCATGGAGGCATTCTCCATCAAAGAAAGCGCTGTATGTGCAGTTTCCAACACCGTCATCCAGACACAGAAGCACATCACCCGGTAACAAATCTGCTCTGGTAATGTGGGTCATACGCACACCCTGAGTCACTGTCATTTCCGGTGTAATCACACATTTTCCGCCAAAGGCACCATATACCGCCAGGTCCTCAAAAGGCTTTTGTGGGCGACGGGAAAGTACATCCCCAGCAGGAGAATCGTGAAAACTGAAATGTGTCCGGCAGTAGGGCTTTTCCTCGGGATTCAGTGCAATATCAAATTTGCCATAGGCTGCAGATGCCGCAGCCAGAGCAGTAGCGCCACATTCCATCTCCGCCAATACGGTTTCCTGGATTGTCTGCCATGCAGCGCAATCCATCGGTCTTCCCAACAGAATTGGATGGGCATAGATCTGCAGATCGTTTACAGTCACCTGCGGTCTGTCCAGTTGGATAGCCTGATTAGACGGATTAACTGTAACCACAAAGGGCAGGCGGCATTCCTCTCCGGCTTTTACATTGACCTGGAGAGTCTTTTCTCCGGCAAAGGATGTACCCGCAGGATTTTCAAAGCAAACTGTCACGTTCCGTTCCTCTTCGCCCAAATTGCGAACGATTACAGTATATTCCACGGTTTGTCCCGGATATGCCTGCTGGCAACCGGGTGCGGAATTTTCTACTGCACACCACAGATCCTTGGCTTTCGTCATACGAATTTTCGTCTGAGGCAGAATATCTCCCAGTATTTCCAGAGGACGGTGAACAGAAAAACGCCGGAACTTCGGATTGAACAAACTGCGACCAACATAGAGTTGATCCTCTTCTACCGGGAGCATTCTGTCCAAATTTTTGCGCCAGATGGCACGCTCATACAGCTGATTTTTCCGTTCAATATAATTGTAGCTATTGTTCTGTCCATCCGGAACTGTGCAGTCAGTGTACATGCCGTCACCAAGATACATGACAATGTGTCCGCCACCGACGCCTCTGTCATAGGTAATCAAATCTCCCGGCTGCAGCAACTGACGTAACTGGGTCTGAATGGAACGGATCTCTTCTACGGTTTCTTGATGAGTCAGCTCATAATAAAAGATTCTGGGTTCCAGCTGATCCACCATGATCCAAGTCAGATCTGACGGCAATTCATAACCAAATGCAGTCAGGTATACTGCACTCAAAAAACCGGAGCAATCCAGAAAATGAATATACTGGCTGTTTGAGCTTTCCGGAGGCAGATATTTTCTGCGTCTGGGGGTCAGCTGAAGCAAACGATCCATACTCCGCTGATCATATTGTACGAAGGGTGCCCGATCATAGTAGGCCTCGGCAACAGTCAAGATTGCTTGCTGCTTTTGCGTCATTGTATCCATATCAGTTCGCACCTCGGTATTTTTCCACCACATCTTCAATAGTGCCAGCAAAGAGGAAGCAGGATTCAGGAATCTCATCATGCTTACCATCGATGATTTCACGGAAACCGCGAATGGTTTCCTTCAGGGGCACATACTTACCCTCCATACCGGTAAACTGCTCGGCCACAGAGAAGGGCTGGGACAGGAAACGCTGCACCTTACGAGCACGGTTAACGGTCAGCTTGTCCTCATCGCTCAGTTCGTCCATACCCATGATAGCAATGATGTCCTGCAGTTCCTTATAGCGCTGCAGAATCCGCTGTACGTCACGGGCAGTCTGATAATGCTCCTCTCCTACGATATCTGCGGACAGAATCCGGGAGCTGGAGTTCAACGGGTCGACCGCAGGATAAATACCCAGAGATGCAATGCCACGATCCAGTGCGGTAGTGGCATCCAGATGGGCAAAGGTAGTGGCAGGTGCCGGGTCGGTATAGTCGTCAGCAGGCACATAAACAGCCTGAACGGACGTGATAGAACCATTCTTTGTGGAGGTAATACGCTCCTGCAGAGCGCCCATTTCCGTTGCCAGAGTAGGCTGATAGCCAACGGCAGAGGGCATACGACCCAACAGCGCAGAAACCTCCGAACCAGCCTGGGTGAAACGGAAGATATTGTCGATAAACAACAGAACGTCCTGATGCTTCACATCACGGAAATATTCTGCCATTGTCAGGCCGCTCAGGCCGACACGCATACGAGCTCCTGGGGGCTCATTCATCTGACCGAAGACCATGGCGGTCTTATTGATAACACCGGACTCGGTCATTTCATTATAAAGGTCATTACCCTCACGGGTACGCTCACCAACACCGGTAAAGACAGAGTAACCATTGTGTGCGGTGGCGATGTTGTAGATCAGCTCCTGAATCAGAACTGTCTTACCAACACCGGCGCCGCCGAACAGACCGATCTTACCGCCCTTGGCATAGGGACAGATCAGATCAACGACCTTAATGCCGGTTTCCAGAATCTCCGTAGCAGGCTCCTGCTCCTCATAAGCGGGAGCGGGACGGTGAATGGGCCACTGCTCTGCACCAGCAACCACTTCCTTTTCATCGATGGGCTGACCCAGCAGGTTAAATACCCGACCCAGGCACTCCTCACCAACCGGAACCGTAATGGGTGCGCCGGTATCCACAGCTTCCACACCACGCCGCAAGCCGTCCGTAGAGGACATAGCAATACAACGTGCTACATTGTCACCAATGTGCTGGGCTACCTCTGCAACGATGGTAGCCTCCCCGTTGGCAATATGAATAGCATTGAGAAGCTGGGGCAAGCTTCCCTCATTAAATCGAATATCCAGAACGGGGCCCATGATCTGGACCACAGTTCCACAATTTTTGGCCATTGGATTCAACTCCTTACAGCGTATATTATTGATCCGAACCTGCGACGATTTCCGTAATTTCCTGAGTAATGGCCGCCTGACGTGCCTGATTGAACTTCAGGCTCAGGTCTGCGATCATTTCCTCGGCATTTTGGGTTGCCGCATTCATAGCAGTCCGTCGGGCCGCTTGCTCAGCAGCTCTGCTTTCGCACAAAGCGCCATACAGCACACCACCCAGATATTCCGGAATGATTGCCTCCAGCACTGTTTCACAGTCGGGCTCATAGAGCATTTCATCCTTAGCTTCAGATGCCCCCTGCTCTGTCAACGGCAACAATTGCAGGACTTCCGGCACCTGAGAAAGAACGGAAACAAACTTGGTATAAACTACCACGATCTCGTCAAATTCCCCACGGCAGTATGCCTTGCATAGCTGCTTTGCCATAGAGAAACAGTCACCTACAGAAATATCTGCAGCATTTTTTGTTTTTTCCGACAATACGGGTACCTGACGGGTTTTAAAGAACTCCACCGCTTTTTTGCCCACGGGCAAAACGGCAAAGTCTTTGCCTTCCATGGCACTCCAGGCAGTTTTCAGGAGATTGCTGTTGTAGCCACCTGCAAGGCCCCGGTCGCCTGCGATCACCACCATCGCTGTGCGTTTGATGGGACGCTGGGTCAAGTACGGGGATTCCATGTCATTTTCGGAACTGACGATATCCCGGATCATATCCAGGAGAATTTCAAAATAAGGACGGGAAGCAGTTACCTGCGTTTGTGCATGGCGCAGCTTGGATGCCGCCACCATCTCCATAGCACGGGTAATCTGCTTGGTGGATTCCATGCTGCGTATTCGGTTTTTGATTTCCTTCGTGGAGACGGTTGCCATACGGTCCCTCCTTTCTTAGTTTCCTACAGTAAAGTCTGCAACCAGTTCATCCAGTGCAGTTTGCAGGGTTGTTTCAGTTTCAGGCTCCAGCTTGCCGGTTGTACGGATGGTATCCAGCACAGCTGCATAGCGTGTGTCCATAAATTCCTTCAGCTGTAACTCAAACTCCGGAATCTTGGCAACTGCAATGTTCTTCAGATATCCCTTGGTGACCGCATACAGGATGCACACCTGATGAGCGACCTCCTCAGGGGCGTTATTCTTCTGCTTCAGTACCGCCACGATCCGTTCACCCAGGGAAAGTCTGTCTTTGGTATCTGCATCCAGATCAGAACCGAACTGGGCAAAACTCTGCAGCTCACGATACTGGGAATACAGCAATTTCAGACTGCCGGCCACTTTCTTCATGGCCTTGATCTGGGCATCGCCACCAACACGGGAAACGGAAATACCGGGGTTCACCGCAGGCATAATGCCCGCATTGAACAACTCAGATTCCAGGAAGATCTGGCCGTCGGTGATGGAGATAACGTTGGTGGGAATATAGGCAGAAACATCGCCTGCCTGCGTTTCGATAATGGGCAAAGCGGTCAAACTACCGCCACCCAGCTTATCGGACAACTGTGCTGCACGCTCCAGCAATCGGGAGTGGAGATAGAACACGTCACCGGGATAAGCTTCTCGTCCGGGAGGACGACGGATGAGCAAGGAGATGGCGCGGTACGCCACTGCGTGCTTACTTAAGTCATCATAAATGACCAACACGTCCTTGCCCTGATGCATGAAATGCTCACCCATGGTACAACCGGTATAGGGAGCAATGTATTGCATAGGTGCCAGTTCCGATGCAGTAGCGGATACAACGATGGTGTAATCCATAGCACCGCCTGCAGTGAGGTTTTCCACCAGCTGTGCAACGGTAGAACGTTTCTGACCAATGGCCACATAAATACAGATTACATTCTTGCCCTTCTGGTTCAGAATGGTATCCGTGGCAATGGTGGTCTTGCCGGTCTGGCGGTCACCGATGATCAGCTCACGCTGACCACGGCCAATGGGGATCATGGCATCGATTGCCTTGATACCGGTCTGCAAAGGACGGCTGACATGCTGACGTTCGATGATGCCGGGAGCCGGCATTTCGATGGGGCGGAAGGTTTCTGCATCAATCAAACCCTTGCCATCAATAGGTTCACCCAATGCATTGACAACACGGCCAATAAGCGCCTTGCCCACAGGCACGGAAACAACTTTTCCGGTACGCTTGACGGTGTCACCTTCCTTGATGCCGCTGTCAGAACCCAGAATAACCACGGAAACGGTGTCTTCCTCCAGGTTCTGTGCCATGCCAAATTCACCATTGGGAAATTCCAACAATTCACCAGCCATGCAGTTGCTCAATCCGGAAACCTTGGCAATGCCGTCACCTACCAGAATGACCACACCGGTCTCGGTTTCTTCCAGACGATTTTCATAATTTTTAATTTGAGCACGAATAAACTTCGTGATTTCTTCGGGACGTAATTCCATACTGTTCCTGCTTTCTACCATCAGAGTATGGTGTTATTCAACAAGCTGCGCAGAGACTCCAGCCGATGTGCCAGCGTATCATCCACACACTTGCCGTCATAGTCCAGGCGAACACCGCCCAGAACATCAGGGTCAATGCGATTGGTTAGCTCTACGGTCTTTCCCGTAAGCTTTTCCAGTTTTTCTGTTAAGCGAACTGTTCGCTGCTCACTGAGTGCCACTGCAGTCACTGCCGATATAGGCAAAATATTGTTGTCTGCATTATAGCGGACACGATACGCCTTGCAGCAATCGGCAAATTGGCGCACATATCCCTTTTCCGTAAGGATTTTCAAGAAATTCAGTACATAGGGGTGCACCTTGCCGGCAAAGCATTCGTCTGCAATCTTGCATCGTTCTTCCTTGGGTAGAGAATGGGCGCATAGCAGATCAAGGAATGCCGGCTCTTGAGAAAAACTCTCACAAAGCACCTGCAACTGTCCCAAAATCTCCCGGGACAGTTTTTCTTCAGCAGCCAGCTCATACAGAGCGCCGCCGTAATTTGTTCCTACCTCTGTCATGCTTGCTCACCCAACCGGTCAATAAAGTCATTTACCAGGTCTGCATGATCTGCACTATTGATTTCCCGGCCTACTACTTTCTCAGCAATTGCCATTGCAATGTCCGAAATCTCGTCCTTGGCATCATTCAGTGCCTTTTTCTTTTCCAGAGCGATATCCGCAGATGCTTTTTCCATAATGGCCGAAGCTTCCTGGTTTGCCTGACGGATGATCTCCTCCTCACGGCTGTAACCGCGATCCATAGCCTCTTTTACCATACGCTCACCGGTAATGGCCGCCTGAGAAAGTTTTTCCTTATACTCAGCTTCCATTTCCAAGGCTTCATTCTTGACTATATCCGCTTCTGCATACATGTTATCGATTTCCTGCTGACGTTCAGCGATCATCTTCATTATCGGCTTAAACAGAAATTTTGTACCGACTGCAATGACCGTCAGGGTATTCAGAAGAGTAAACAGCGCCGTCCAAAGATTTACACCAATAAAATCTTCCACGCTTTTCGCTCCTTTCCTACAAAATAAGAAATTGATCTTACAGTGTAAACAGGATCAAAATAGCGATGACCAGGGAGTAAATACCGGTAGATTCGGTAATAGCACAACCCAGAATCATGTTGGTACGCAGATCGGAAGCTGCTTCAGGCTGACGAGCCATACCTTCCAGTGCCTTGGTAGCAATGCTGCCTTCGCCCAAAGCGGGAGCAATGGAGCCAATGCCCATACACAGACCTGCACCCAGTGCCTTACCCAAAATAGACAAACCTTCACCAACTGACATGAAATCCATAATAATATCCTCCTAAAAATATTTTATACTTTATAATTTTAAAAAAACAATTTATTTGCATTTTTAAGTGTTTTTATTCTCCGGTTCGGGGATCGAACCTGCGATATACACCATAGAAAGCAGGGTGAATACCAGTGCCTGAATGAATCCGGAGAAGAAATCGAAATACACCGACAATACTGCCGGGATACCATAAGTGAAGATTGGAACGCCGGAAAGAACACCGACCGCTTCCAGCAGGCCACATGTGCCGATTACAAAAGTAGCAATGGCTATGATCTTCAGCAGTAGCTTCTTGCGCTTTCTGCCCAGCAAGAACAGAACCACACCTGCAATCATCAGCACAGAACCGGTCAGCCAGCCCGCAGAGGCGATAGCGCCAATCACTACAGTAGAAGCCAAAGTCAATGCGGCATACAAGATCGTACCGATGATGCCACCAACCGACACATTACTAAAGTGACGGAAGGACATAGAAAGCGGCTGAGATACCTCTGAAATGATGTTCATCGGGTTGATATAGTTCTTCAGGAAACTACCCCAACCATTGTACTTGATCGTGTTGTACCAGATGATAAACGATACCATCAATGCCCAAGTGGCGGTACAGTTAATATCCGCTGTAGCAGATCGCAAAAATCCAGTGGTGCCGATATAGCTGCCGAAAAGACTGCAAAGGAACAAACAGCCCATAAAGGGTGTCCAACCAATGTTGTGACTTCCCATAGCAGATACCGTCATGTTAGTGATCATGTCCACGCCCTTCTCTACCAACACCTGCATCTTACCGGGGCGCTTTTCGATCTTGCGGCCCAGCAAAATAAAAGCGGTACAAAGGATGAGCATCACTATAAATGAGGAAACTGCGGTCTGCGTAATGCGAATACCACCCAGAATGGGAATGGTGTAGTACACAAACGCACCTTGTCCCAAACCGTTCATGGTTTCCATAAACGCTTCCATATATCAGTTCTCACCAGCCTTTCTGAAAAACTCCCATACAGTCAGGATGGGACGGGTGAATACCAGAGGGATGACCAGTGCCAGAATGTTGCAGTAGCCGCTTTTGCCAAACACGATTAAAATTGCAGCCATTGCAATCAATCTGCCAAACATGGATGTTTTTATCATCGTTTTTCCGCCATTGATATCCTGCTTTTCAGCCTTATCTGCGGCCAGCATTGCCGTCATTGCCATAGCAAAGAAATTTGCCAATGCAGTCACTGCGCCGATTGCGCCACCCAATAAAACTGTGCGGTCAAATTTATGCAACAGGGCAAATGCGCCCATCATTGCAGCGGTGCAGATAATCTGCCCGATAGCCACAATGCCGGTTTGAATTAAAACCAGTTTGCGAGAATTCATTGGAAACCCTCCAAGTTAATCATGTTCCGAAAAGGACACTGCCGTAGGCTCGTCCTCTTTTTTGCTTTTGCTTAAGCGTTCCAGTGTTTTCAGGGAGCTCCGTAAACCGTCAAAAGCCAGGTAAATTCCCAGGACCAACGCTACCCAAAATACCCACTTTCCCAAGGCAAATCGCTCTTGCAGCCAAAGCCCTGCCAGAGGAAAACAAACCAGGGGTAATACAACGGACATCGCCAGTTGCGTCATCCAGGCAAGTAAGGTAAATTCCTTCATACGCATCTCCTTGATACATAAATACCTATTATACATTATACCCATTTTCCATTGGAAAGCAAGGGATTTTTTGTTAATATCTTATCACTTCTCGCCTTGTTTTTATCATTTCATACTTTTCATAAAAATGTTGTGCAAAAGCCTTTTCAAGCGGGCAAAAATATTGTAAACTATAGAAAAGAAACATAGGAGGTGAAGCGGTATGGCTGAGCAAGAACTGGAAATTATCCAGGGCACAATCGGTGCAGTTGTGTATCAAAATTACGATAATGGCTATGCCGTTTTGCGTCTGGGTGTGGGCGGTGGTGCCATGGTTACTGTAGTTGGTACGATCCCCCTGCCCGCTGTAGGTGAACGGCTGATGGTTACCGGAAAATGGGGCAACCACCCCAGCTATGGCCGCCAATTTGAAGCAGAATTTCTGGAGCGTCTGCTGCCGCAAACCAGTGCGGATATTTTGAGTTATCTTTCCAGCCGGATCATCAAGGGCATTGGCCCGAAAACCGCAGCCCGAATCGTCAGTCGTTTTGGCGATGAAACTTTGAAAATCATGGAGCTGCAGCCGGAGCGTCTGGCGGAGGTGTCCGGAATTTCCCGAGAAAAAGCACGAACCATCGGAGAAGAATTCCGTCAACGGGTAGGTATGCGACAGCTGATGGAATTTTTTACTCTGCATCAACTACCCGCAGAGCTGGCAGTACGCACTTACAAGCTATACGGCGAAGCCACTGTAGATCTGCTGTATGACGATCCCTATCTATTGATGGATCAGGGTCTGGATGCCCCCTTTGGCGCAGTGGATCGCTTTGCTATCGAGCTGGGCATTTCCGGGGATAATGTCCGCCGTATCCGGGCAGGCATTTTGTTTGAATTGAATTATAACCTCACCGCCGGCCACAGCTTCCTGCCCCAGGACAAACTGATCCCCGCCACTGCGCAATTGCTGAATGTAGCAGAAGACAGCATTCAAAACGGTGTGGAAGAATTGGTCAACACCAATCAATTGGTGCGTGTTACATTGGCCGGCATTACTGTGCTGTATCTGCCTGCATTGTATGAAGCAGAGGAATATATCACCCGCCATCTTTTAGACAGCGCCGCAACTACCTTCCCTGCTCCCAAAAATTTGGATAAGCTGATGAAGGCTGTTGCCAAGAAAAGCGGTATTGCCTATTCCGCACAGCAGGAGCAAGCCATTCGTGCCGCCACTACCTCCGGCGTACTTTTGATCACCGGTGGTCCCGGTACTGGTAAAACCACCATTTTGAAGGGGTTGCTGTCCCTGCTGAAAGAGATGGAACTGGACTTTGTAATGGCTGCCCCCACCGGTCGAGCTGCCAAGCGGCTGACCGAAGTCACCGGTGAAGATGCCTCTACCATTCACCGTTTATTGGAATGCACCATTGATCCTGCCACCGGGGATATGGTATTTCTCAAAAACGAAAACTATCCTCTGGATGCAGATGTGGTCATCGTAGACGAGATGAGTATGGTGGATGTACTTTTGCTTCACAGCCTCTTGCAGGCAATTCCCGCAGGAAAACGATTGATTCTTGTAGGCGACCCGGATCAGTTGCCTCCGGTCGGTCCCGGCTTTCCCTTCGGAGATATGCTTCGCAGCGGAGTTCTTCCCACTGTCCGGTTAACTGAGATCTTCCGGCAGGCACAACAGAGCCTGATTGTCATGAATGCCCACCGGGTCAATAATGGTGAAATGCCGGATCTGAAAAATGTAAAGAGCGACTTTTTCTTCCTGCCTTGTCGGTCAGAGGAAGAAATGCGCCAGACCATCACGGGCCTTTGCACTACCCGACTCCCTCAAAAAATGGGAATCCCGGCTGACCAAATCCAAGTTCTCTCCCCTACCCGCAAGGGAGGAGTCGGCACAGCTGTGCTAAATGGCATACTGCAAGCTGCCTTGAATGGCGCTGGCAATGGTAAAAAAGAACGGCAGTTCGGTGACTTTACATATCGCGAGGGCGACCGGGTCATGCAGATCCGTAATAACTACGACATTGTATGGAGTAAGTGCGACGGCAGTGCCGTAGGTAACGGTATGTTTAACGGTGATATAGGCACCATCACTTGCATTGATCCCCACATGGAAACCATGACAGTTGTTTTTGACGACCGGCAGGTGGACTATGATTTTTCCCAACTCAATGAGCTGGAGCCCGCCTATGCCATGACGGTGCATAAAAGTCAAGGCAGCGAGTATCGTGCAGTTGTACTGTGTGCGTGGAGTGGCTCTCCGTACTTGCTTAGCCGCAGTGTGCTATACACCGCCATTACCCGGGCTCGGGAAATGCTGATCATTGTCGGCCGCGCTGAAACAGTGGCTGCTATGACCGAAAATGCCAAACGCGGCCGTCGCTATACCGGATTGAAGCTGCGTCTTCAGGGGAAAGCATAATGAAGATACTGAATTGGTTATGGGATCTGCTCTTTCCGCCCAAGTGCCTGCTATGCAGATGCGTGCTGAAGGAGCACGAGCTGGATCTGTGCCACAAGTGCCGTGCAGACGGCCCGGATTGCACAAATTCACGGAAAAAGCTTCCCTTTATTGACAGTTGGGCAGCAGTTTGGTATTATGAAGATACTGCAAGACGCAGCGTGCTGCGCTATAAATTTGGCGGCAAACGAAGTTATGCAATCGGCTATGGTCGATTGCTTGCTATGAAGCTGCAGGAACAACATCCGGAAGGCTTTGACTTGCTTACTTGGGTTCCCGTCAGTACTCTTCGTAAGTTTACCCGTGGCTATGATCAGGTGGAGCTGTTGGCTCGTTCTGTAGGCCGGGAGTTAAATTTGCAGCCCATGCCGTTGGTAAAGAAAATTCGACACAATCGTCCCCAATCCCGCATTATTGGCGACGCCCAGCGTCGTGCCAATGTGTTGGGTGTCTATCGGGTGGAAGTCCCGGAAATCCTGCAGGGGAAGAAAATCCTACTGTTGGATGACATTATCACCACCGGAGCAACTGCCGGCGAATGCGCCCGGGTGTTGCTGACAGCCGGTGCAAAAGAAATTCATTGCGGTGCCATGGCGGTTGCACGGCACCGGGCAAATAATAAAGTTAGGTGAATGCTATGCAATTATTTTCTCATGACCTGGGCGTGGACCTGGGTACTGCCAATGTGCTGATCTACGTGGATGGTAAGGGCGTTGTGGTTCGTGAACCCTCCGTCGTAGCTGTGGACAAAAATACCGGCAAGATCATTCAGGTAGGCGCAGCTGCCAGAAATATGCTGGGTCGAACCCCCGGTAATGTGGTGGCAATGCATCCGCTGAAGGGCGGTGTTATTTCTGACCATGAAATGACCGTGCAAATGCTCCGGGAGCTGTTCAAGGAGGCCGCTAAAACCTCTCTTTTTGCTCCTAAGCCCCGTGTGGTCATCAGTGTTCCCAGTGGTGTGACCGAGGTAGAAGAGCGCACTGTTATCAACGCTGCCATTGAGGCCGGTGCACGTCGTGTCTATCTGATTGAAGAACCTTTGGCTGCCGGTATGGGTGCCGGATTGGATCTGCGCTCTCCTAAGGGTCATATGGTGGTCAATATCGGTTGTGGCACCACAGACGTGGCAGTGCTTTCCCTGAACGGCGTAGCTGTTTCCTCGTCCACTAAGGTGGCCGGCGGCGCATTTGATGAAGCCATTGCCCGCTATGTCCGTCGTGAACACAATCTGGTCATTGGTCAGGCAACTGCTGAGGATGTCAAGATCCAGATCGGATCTGTCTATTCCAGAGGAGAAAATATTGGCTATACCGTCAAGGGCCGGGATGTCAAATCCGGTATTCCCAGAGAAGCCACTCTGTTTTCCGATGAAATTTGCAAGGTTCTGTGGGAACCTGCAAAGCAGATTTTGGAAGAAGTGCAATCTGTCCTGGAAATGACCTCTCCTGAGCTGGTCAGTGACATCTCTGAAAACGGCATCACCCTCACCGGTGGCGGCAGCCAGCTGTGGGGTATGGACAAGTTGCTGACAGAGGCAACCGGCATTCTGTGTACATTGGCTGACGATGCAGAATCCTGCGTAGCTTACGGCTGCGGCAAAAGCCTTGCATGGATCAACCACATGCAGGAAGGCCCCATCAATATCGCGAAAAAGCGCATCATGCGCGGATAAAAAAAGAGCCTGCTAAGCAGGCTCTTTTAATTTTTGATCTCAATTCCCACAATTCGGGCATCGGTGGTTTTGTAATGCTCAGGTCGAACGGTACGTCGTTCTTCTGTGGTGAGATTTAAAAGATGTACAGAAAACACCATGCCGCCCAAATAGTAGTCCTCACGGGGCAGGTATCGCTTGTAACGCACCACGACATGATCCAGCATTCGGGGATCCCGATTGACGATGGTCATGTCCTCCCCCACCCCCACATAGTCAATCTGCTCCCGGGATAATTCCTGCCGGGACCAGCGGATGTTCAATTCCCGGCACTGGGTAATCTGCTCCGGATTGCAGGATCGTCTATTCTTTTCCAGCACAAGACATCGGCTATCCGGAGGCAAATAATGTACAAAAAAGTACAATGTTGTGTTTTCCTGTTCCAGGGCAAATGCAGCAAATTCGATCATGCGGTCTGTAGGATTATATAGCATCAGCCCCGCCACATTTTCCACATATTCGCCACTGCCATCTTCCCAATAAGCGCCCTGGTAGCACACGACCTTTTCTGCCACCAGCGAATTGTTCCCTAAATTCAACGGAAATGCCACCGGTTCTGCTTGTGTTGCTTTGGCAATGATTTCCTTGAGGAATGTGGGAGTCTGGGAGGGAGATTGGGGGCTACAGCCGCACAACAGAAAGCTAATCAAAAGCAGCGCAATCACACGCTTTCTGTGCATTTTTCATCCCCCCTGCCGCAATACGCAAAATGTATTCGCATTATAGAAAAAGCTGCTTGGCTCTTTCAAGGGAAATGCCGTGGATTCTGCGGTTTTTCAAATTTAATCATCGACAAAATTAAGGAAAATGCCTATTCGTGGCAATTTTTACGGATTTTTTCTACTATAAAATCAATAATTTGTGGGTATTCTATTCCATAGGAGGGATAGAATGAAAATTGATTTTGTGAGAAAAATTTGTGTGTGCGTAATTCCTCTGTTGCTGGCACTGACGGGCTGTTGCCGGATCTTACATCTAAAAGAGTCCTCGCCTTATCGGGTTGTAACCCAGGCGAGCATTCTCTACGAAAACGAGACACTGCAAACCCGACGGGATTTTTACCGGGAGGAAAACATCCGGCACATTTTGGATTATCTGCGTTATATCGATCCCTATGGCATACCCAAAGAAGATCCTATGCTGGTCACCGGGCGGAATTTTTGCATTACGGTCACCTATTCCGATGGGTCGCAGCATGTGTATGAACAGCGGGCGGATCAGTACCTTCGGGTGGACGGCGGCGATTGGAAACGCATTGATCCCCACAAAGCCCAGTACCTCAGTGGGCTTTACGGTATGATGCCCAGCGATGCCCCACCAACAGATACACCTCCTGCTCCACTGATACGGCCGTATATATAAAAGTCACCCCGCTGGTTAGCCAACGGGGTGATTGTCATTTATTGAACGATCAGCTTTACTGTACTGAAAAATAAAGCTTTAAATGTTTCCTTTTGTGCTTCGCTGGCAAAATAAACTGTGGCGAGTTTATTGCACCCCGCGAAGGCATAATTTCCAATCGCTGTAACGCTTGCTGGAATCGATACGGATAAGAGCGATCTGCAGTTGAGAAATGCACTTGGACATATCCTGGGCCTGCAGGTTGGAAAATTCCTCCGGCAGGTTGTACGGATCCATATCCCGATAGGCCGGGATCAGGATCTTTTTGGCACCGTTTTTGATCAGTGTCAAAAATCTTGACCATTCATTTCTGACCCAAACTGCGTTGAAATACTCCGGCTTTGTGCCGATGACCACCATCACCTTTGCGCTGTTCAGAGCAGCAAAAATGTACGGCTCATAGGCAGTACCCAGCTTATCCTCCAACGTAATTCGGGAGAAGAAGACCTTAAAGCCTTCGTTGGTCAGCTGGTGATACAGTTCATTTGCCAACACGCTGTCCGGTGCGCGGCGACCGTTATTATCGGTTTCCTTGTAGCAGATAAACACGTCAAAGGGCTCTTCCTTTTGGGAAATGGAAAGAATATCCTTTTGAATGGCGTCGATTTCCTTTGCTTCGGCTTCGTAGATGGCCTTCTGAGCAGGGTCTGCATATTTCAGGGCAGCCTTATAATCCTCGTCAGCCAGCACGGAGGTATACTGCATACGGTTTACCGTTGCAATACGCTTGTTGCTCTTGGGGTCTTCCACATACTCCACGCCATAGCGGCACAGCACCAATGACCAATAAGCTTCTGCATCGGAGTTATCCTCGTTGAGCACCTGCTCATAAATATTGATAGCCTTGTCGAAATCGTTATTGCGACGAAAATGATCTGCCCGCTCGTACAGCGCAGAACGCCGCTCATCAGACAGCTTGGGCAGGGTCTGTTTGGTGCCGCAGTATTGGCATACGCAAACCAGCTCTTCTCCGGTACTTTCCAGCGTACCGCCGCAGATTTTACATCTCAGCACGGACATACGAATCCCTCCTTCCGACCTTTTTCGCATAATTTACATCATTATAGCACCCACCGACTTTTTTTGCAATCTTTTCATAAAAAAGGACTGTTGCATTTGCAACAGTCCTTTTTGCTTATTCTTCATCCTTATGGGCATCGAACAGAGAAACCTTGGTGGCTTCGCTGATCTGCCGACCTTCCATGCAATCAGCAAACTGCTTGCCGGTCATGGTTTCGTTTTCCAGCAGATGGGCAACCACCGCCATCACCTTGTCTTCGTTGGTCTTGAGGATCTCTGCGCACTGGGCATAAGCCTTGTCCACCAGAATCTTCACCTGATCGTCAATGGTGCCAGCCACCTTCTCGGAATAGCTCTTGGTTGTCTGGTAATCACGGCCAATGAACACCTCGCCGCCACCCAGATAGCTTACCGTACCCAGCTCCTCGCACATGCCGTACCGCGCCACCATATCCCGGGCCAGTTTCGTTGCCCGGTCAATGTCGTTGGATGCGCCCACAGAAATATCCCCCAGGAACAGCGCCTCCGCTACACGGCCGCCCAGCAGACCTACGATCTCCTCGTACATCTGATTACGGGTCAGGTTAAAGGCATCATCTCTGGGAATGTGCCAGGTTGCACCCAGGCTTTGTCCACGGGGTACAATGGTGATCTGCAGCACTGGATCTTGAGTGGGCAGGTGGTACATAGCCACTGCATGACCCGCCTCGTGAATGGCGGTTTCCCGCAGATCCTTGCGTTGCCGCACACGGCTGCGCTTCTCCGGTCCTGCCATAATCTTCATCATGGCTTCATTCAGATCCTCCATGTTCAATACCGGACGATCTGCCCGAGCTGCACGAATTGCAGCCTCATTCATCAGGTTACTCAGGTCTGCACCGGTGAAGCCCACAGTGGAACGAGCCACCAGCTTCAGATCTACATCAGCATCCAGACGCTTACCCTTGGCGTGCACTTTCAAAATATCCTCACGACCCTTGACATCGGGAGCGCCCACATGGATCTGCCGGTCAAAACGACCGGGACGCAGTAGGGCAGGATCGAGAATGTCGGGACGGTTGGTAGCAGCCAGAACAATGACGCCCTCATTCTTTGTAAAGCCGTCCATTTCCACCAGCAGCTGGTTCAGAGTCTGCTCTTTTTCGTCATGGCCGCCGCCTAGACCGGAGCCACGCTTACGACCAACAGCGTCGATCTCATCAATAAAAATAATTGCAGGGGCAATCTTTTTGGCTTGCTCAAACAAATCACGGACACGGCTTGCGCCAACGCCCACATACAGCTCCACGAAATCAGTGCCGGAGATGGACAAAAACTGCACATCTGCTTCTCCTGCTACTGCACGGGCAAGCAGTGTTTTACCGGTACCGGGAGGACCCACCAACAGCAGGCCATGCGGAATCCGGGCACCCATCTCTTTGAATTTCGCAGGATCACGGAGGAAATCCACAATCTCCTGCAATTCCTCTTTTTCTTCTTCCGCACCGGCAACATCATCAAAGGTCACCTTTGCGTCACCGGGAACACCCAATGTGGTACGTGCCTTACCGAAGTTTGCCATGGGATTACCGCCGGCATTCATGCGGCCCATGAGCAGCACCCACAACACCAGCAATACAAGACCAACGATCAACAATGGCAACACCAGATCATAGGCAGAGAATTTGCTTTCGGAGCGGAAATGATAGTCTTCCAGAATATTCTCGGCAACCTGCGCATCAAAAATCGGTTGCATTTGCTGATGGAAGCCCTCGGGGTCAGCCAGGTCACAGCTGAGCTTTGTTTTACCCTCATGTTCTTCATGTAGAACCAGGTAAATGGTATTCTCCTCCACCACAAAACTTTTCACGTTCTGGTTGTGGAACAGCGTCAGCATTTCTGAATAGGTCAGGTCATCTTTGACACCGCCAAAAATTGTAGAGATAAAGCTGAACAGCATGACAAGCAAAATGATGTACAGCACTATTGAGAAAAATCTTGGTTTTTTCAAATTGGGTACTCCTTATAGTTTTAAGTATACGCTTCCGGCTTTAAAATGCCGATATAGGGCAGATTTCGGTAGTATTCGTTGAAATCCAGACCATATCCCACCACAAAAGCATTGGGAATGGTGAAACCAACATAGTCTGCCTGCAGTGTTATACCGGGTTTTCTCCGGGAGGGTTTGTCCAACAAGGTGCAGATCTTCAGGGATGCCGGCTCCTTTTCCAACAGGTGTTTATGGACAAAGGATAGGGAATTGCCAGTATCAAAAATATCCTCCAGAACCAACACATGGCGCCCCTTGATATCCGTAGAGATATCACGCTTCACCATCACAGATCCGGATGAATCCGTACCCTCGTAGGAAGATACCCACATGAAATCCATCTGGCAGGGCATTGTCAGTTGGCGGATCATATCCGCATAAAACACCACAACGCCTTTCAAAACGCCAATGATTACGGGATTCTTGTCCCAATATTCCTCAGACAGTATCTTTCCCAGTTCCTGCACCTTGGCTTGAATTTGCTCCTGGGTCAATAAAACTTCCTGAATATTTTTGTCCATGGCAAACGCCCTCCCTATCTCTGTCTTTTTAAAGGTTCTAACCGAATTTGCATAGCCGGAAGTTCTGTGGCCAAGCGATCTACATTGGCTCCAATGCCCCAAACTCCCAAAACACCTCGCTCGTCAGCCACCACGGGGATATATTGCCGCTGATGGGCAGGAATTTTTCTGTCAATAAAGATTTTTTTCAGTGTGCAGGTGCCTGCATTCAAGCGCAGACTATCCCCTGCTTGCCGGGATCGCAAAGTAATCGCACCCATAGCATTGACTGTGAAAATTTCTTTTGTATTGATCATGTCTTCTGCAGGAATATAGGAAACCTTCATCCCCCATTGTGGCAATTCCACTACCGTTCCCGGCAAAAGCGTCACATCTTCTGCGATATTTCTTTGTTCCAGTACTATCAGTCGGTCATACTCCCGGCCAATCGTCACACCACCGGGCAAGTTGACCCGCGCAGAAGGCTTTTCAGAGAAGATCAACGCCTCTACGCCATGAATGTGGCAACGTTCCGGCTCACAAACGCCGTTTTCTTTCAAAAATCGGCTGATCATCCGGCCGCGCAGCGCCGGTGACATAGCCTTCAGGGCTGTCAATTCCGGCAACGGATATTCCGCTTCCAATGCATCTGCATCCTCCCGCAGCTCCATCGCCATTTGGGATAAATTCTCAGCCAACCGGGGATTTTCCTCTTTCAAAAGCGGCATTACCCGATGGCGCAGGCGATTACGAAGGAAATCATCCGTTTTATTGGAGCTATCCTCCACAAAATGCAGGCAGTATTCTTCCAAAAACGCCAGCACCTCTTGGCGGGTAACCATCAACATAGGACGAATAACATTTCCATTGATGGGGTTAATACCACCAAGACCACGCAGGCCTGTACCCCGAACCAGGTGCATCAAAATGGTTTCTGCATTGTCATCAGCAGTGTGGGCAGTGGCGATTTTGCCATCGAGGGTTGCGAAAAAGTCGTATCTTGCCTCCCGCGCAGCAGCCTCCAGACCTTTCTTGCCGGAAACAACCTGGGTGCTCCCCACTGTCAACGGAATATCGTAGCGCGCACATAATTCCCGGACAAATGCTTCATCCCGGTCGGATTCCGCTCCACGCAAACGGTGATTAAAGTGGGCTGCAGACAGCGTAATACACAATTTTTCCCGCAAAAGATACATTCCAAACAGCAGTGCCACAGAATCTGCGCCACCGGAAACGGCACAAATCACATGATCTCCTTTTTTGATCATGTCCTGCTGCCGCACAAACCGCAGCAGCTTATTCAGCATGCTTCCACTCCCGATCTGCAAAGGTGGTATACTGGGGCAGCCACTGAAGTTTTACAGTGCCGATCTCACCGTGACGGTTCTTGGCAACAATGCACTCTGCAACATTCTTTTCTGCTGTATCGGGATTGTAATAGTCATCACGATAAAGCATCATAACGCAGTCAGCATCCTGTTCGATAGATCCGGATTCTCGAAGATCCGTCAGCAGCGGGCGTTTGTCGGAACGGTCTGCAGATGCACGATTCAACTGGCTCAAGCAAATAACCGGAACATTCAGTTCCTTGGCCATAACCTTCAAGGAACGGGAAATGTCACTGACGATTTGTACCCGGTTTTCATTTCCGCGGCCATAACCGGAACCCTGCATCAACTGTAGATAGTCAATAACAACCAAGCCAAGATTATCCAACCGACGGAGTTTTGCGTTCATCTCCGCCACAGTGATGCCGCCATTGTCATCCACACGAATATCTGTTTGGCTGAGGGCGGAAGATGCCATGCCAATCTTGACCCACTCTTCTTCCGTCAGCTTACCGGTAGCCATTTTTTGGCTATCCACAAAGCTTTCGCCGGACAGTAAACGCATGGCCAATTCTTCCCGGGACATTTCCAAAGAGAAAAACGCCACGGTCTTTTTATACTTTTTCGCTACATTCAGCGCAACATTCAGAGCAAAGGATGTCTTACCCATAGCAGGACGGGCCGCTACCAGCAACAAATTACCCTTATTCAAACCGTTGATTTTGGTATCCAGATCCCGCAGGCCTGTCGAAAGACCGGGAATAGCAGCATCGGATTGTGCCAGTTCGTTCAGACGGTCATACACTTTGTGCAAGATGGTGCCAATATGCTCCAGGGAGTCTTGTCGGTCACCCTTACGCAGCGCAAAAATCTTCTTCTCTGCAGATTCCAGCATTTCTGCCGGCGTACCCACGTTTTCCTGAACCATGGAGGTAATATCCACACCGGCTTGGGACAGATTACGTAGCATAGCCTGTTCCCGAACAATGTTGGCATACCGCACAGCATTGGCAGCCGTGGGAGTGATCTCCATGAGCTGCATGATGTAGTCACGGGAATTGTCACGATAGACACCTGCCTCACGCATTTTATCCAACACCGTAACCGGGTCGATAGCTTGCGCCAAGCTGAACATGGAATATATTACTTTAAAGATCTCCTGATTCTGTTGGAGATAAAAATCCTCTGCCTGCACCACACCAATGATATCGGTAATACACCGGCTGTCAATGAGGATGGAACCCAGAACGGATTGTTCCGCATCCAGGTTGTGGGGCACCTGCCGTGCCATCAACTGTTCATCCATGTTTCTCTGTCCTCCCTATCTAAATCCCGCTTTTAAAGGAAATCTTATGCCTCTTCAATCTTAACAGTCAGCGGTGCGGTAATCTCATAGCCCAGCTTGCAGGTAACCGTATAGGTACCCACGGACTTAATGGTATCTGCAATCACGATCTTGCGCTTATCCAGGGTAATGCCGGACTTTGCTTTCAGCGCATCGGCAATTTCCTGGTTGGTCACAGAACCGAACAGACGGCCTGCACCGCCACCCTTGGCAGTAACCACCAAGGTCATTTCCCGCAGTTGCTTGGACAGTGCCAATGCCTCTGCCTTTTCCTTGGCAATACGTTCTTGGGTAGCCTTATCGTTCATGCGCATGGTATTGATGGCGTCTGCAGTTGCCTCGATAGCCACCTTCTTGGGCAGCATAAAGTTACGGGCATAGCCATCAGATACTTCGATCATCTGACCCTTTTTGCCCTTGCCCTTAACATCTTGTAAAAGAATTACCTTCATAATATTATCTCCTGTTTATTGTTCGTAAAATTGGTCAATGGAAGCGACCAGTTGGTCCAAAGCTTCCTTAACAGTGCAGCCAGTCATCTGTGCGCCGGCTGTTGCGGTATTGCCACCGCCGCCCAAAGGTTCCAGAATCACCTGTACATTGGCATCGCCGATGGAACGGGCGGAGATCATCACCTGATCGCCATCCGGATACAGCACGAAGGAAGCAGTGATGCCGGAAATGTTCAGCAATTCATCTGCAGCCTGGGCTGCCAGAGCCCGGGATGTGGTGGTAGTCAGCGCAGCAATAGCCAACTCCTGACGGTACAACCGGGCAGATTTGATAATCTGATACTTGGACATAGTATCCTGGAAGTCATTTTGCAGAAGCTTCTTGACCTCCACCGTATCAGCACCCCACTGCCGCAGAACTGCAGCAGCCTCAAAGGTACGCTCACCGGTGCGGACATTGAAGCTCTTTGTATCCAGGAAGATACCAGCCATCAGGCTCTTTGCCTCGATGGGCAGAACATCACTCTTTTCCACTGCATACTGCAAAAGTTCTGTGACCAGTTCCGATGCAGAGGAAGCAAAGGGCTCATGCAGATTCACCACAACGGGATTGATATATTCCGCTGCTCTGCGGTGATGGTCCACAACGCAAACCTTGGAGATTGCCTCCAACAGGGGCTGGCATTCTACCTGATCCGGGCGGTTGGTATCCACGACCACCAAAGTGCTGTGGTTATCACACAAAAGCAACGCTTCCTGACCGGAAATGAAGATATCTCTGTACTCCGGAACATACCGGATCTCCTCCAGAAGCTTGTCTGCTACATTTCGTTCCAAATCGATGACGATATGGGCCTTTTTGCCCTTTTTGCGGCACATGCAGGCAATACCCACAGCTGCGCCCACAGAGTCCAGGTCTGCATTGCGGTGACCCATGATAAATACCTGACTGCTCTGGCCGATCAATTCCATCAGAGAGTTGGCGGTAACGCGGGAACGCACCTTGCTGCGGTGATCGTTTTCCCTGTTACGTCCACCATAGAAGTTGAAATTGAAACGATCCTTGATAACAGCCTGGTCACCACCACGGCTCAGGGACATTTCAATAGCTAACGCTGCAAAATTGTAGCTTTCCTCAAAGCTTGCACCATCGGTGCCGATGCCCAGAGAAATAGAAGCCTGCAGGCCGGCAGGATTTTCCACCTCATGGATTTCCTCCAGCAGAGGGAATTTACCCTCTACCGCCCGATCCAGATCCTGCTTTTCAAACACAAGCAGAAAACGATTTCGCTCCAATCGACGGAGCAGGCCATGATAATCTTCAGCCCAAGTAGTAATAACTTCATTGATACGGGCATTCAAGTTGGAGATAGCACTTTCCGTCAGGTTTTTGATCAATTCCTCGTAATTATCTACCAGGATAATGCTTACAACCGGTCGGGAACGGATATACTCATCACGAACCAGATACAGCTCGGTTAGATCGCTCAGATACAGCATTCCCAGAGTCGTTCCATCCGGATCATCAGCCCGAAGGGTGTTGCCATACAAACGATAACGGCGGTCACCGATGGTGATGTCGTAAGGATATTCCGTTTTGCCGGATGCCAGCCAATCCAGAGAAAGGTCGGGCAAAACATTTTGAAGATTCTGGTGAAAATATTTATCCTGATAGCCGGTAATGGTGGCAAATGCATCATTTGCCCATATAATACTCTGATCGCCCATGCGCACCAATACCATAGGCAACGGCACATCAGCGCCTGCACTGATTCCGGCACTGTCAAAGGCGGTTTTCACATACTGTTGTACCTCTCTGCGGCGATACATGCGACATATCACATAATAAATGCCCAGTACAGCGGTTATGCCGCCTTCTACCGCAGCTAATATATAATTCTCCATAACTGCTGCAGCTACAGCAAAGCCTACCATCACTGTAAAAAATACCCACAAACCGGGCCATAACCATCTGCCAAGTTTCTTATTCATGTACCGCACCTCCTAAAAATAGGTATACTACCCATATTACACTGATTATATTGCATATTATATCAAAAAAAGCCTAAAGGTGCAACTACTTTTCATATATTTTCCAAAAGTAACTTTTCTCTATTGACATCCAGAAATTGTAAACGTATAATTTTATCGATATCAGCTTATCTATTAAGCACAAACAAGGGAGGAATATGTTATGTCAACTAAAATCACTGTTATCGGAGCCGGTTCTGTAGGTTCTGCCATTACCAACGATATTATGGTACAAGGAATTGCCAGCGAGGTTGTTCTCATTGACATCAACAAGCAAAAAGCCATGGGTGAAGCTCTGGATATTTATCAGGGTGCTCCCTTCTGTGCACCTGCCATTATTCGTGCCGGTGATTATGAAGATGCCGTGGGTTCGCAGATTGTTATCATCACTTCCGGTGTTCCCCGCAAACCCGGCCAGAGCCGGCTGGAGCTGGCACAGACCAATGTGAATATTTTGAAGGAGATCACACCCAAGATTGTCAAATATGCCCCGGATGCCATCTATATTTTGGTTTCTAACCCGGTGGATATTCTGACCTATGTGTTCACCAAAATTTCCGGCATACCGGAAAACCGCATTCTCGGCTCCGGCACCGTGCTGGATACCAGCCGGTTGCAATCGGAACTGGCAAAGCGTTTCCACATCAGCCCTAAAAATGTCCACGCACATGTTTACGGTGAACACGGGGATAGTTCTTTTGTTCCCTGGTCCTTGGCAACCATCGCCAACAACAAAATCGACGATTACAAAAATAACATTGCAGATGCCCAGCGTATTCATTGGGATGGGGATCATCAGGCTGTAGAGGATTTCGTAAAGCAATCCGGTGCTCAGGTCATCAAAAACAAAGGTGCTACCTTCTATGCTGTCGCCATTTCCGTATGCCATATCTGTAAGTGCATTCTCAATGGCAGTGGCACAGCTTTAACTGTTTCCACCATGATGCACGGCGAATACGGTGTGGAGGATGTATGCCTTTCCACATTGGCTCTGGTAGGCAGCGATGGTGTGCATACCAAGATCACTTCTCCCCTTACCCCGGAAGAAACACAGAAGATGCGACTCAGTGCGCAAAAGCTCCGGGAAATCATCGACGGATTGGAAATATAACAAAAATCCCGGTTGCCAATAGCAGCCGGGATTTTTTCTTTTTTAAACGAGCGACAAAAACTCCTAAAAGGCGCTAAAAAAATGTGGTATACTTTTTACCAATTTTGTGGTATACTATCTCAAGAGTGCGCCGGGTCGGGTAGTCCCGGGCAAATGAAATTGAAGAAAAATGCGGGCATTTCCCTCACATTTGCCATTCAGGGCATAAAAATGTGATAAATGGCTGCCTGCTTTGTTATGGCTTTTTAGCCACATTTTGAAAGGAGTTACTATACTTTGGCACAAAAACTGAAAATCATCCCCCTGGGCGGTTTGGATGAGATTGGAAAGAACATCACTGTTTTGGAATATGGCAAGGATATGATCGCCATCGACTGCGGCGTGGGTTTTCCCGATGACGAGATGTATGGCGTGGACCTTGTGATCCCGGATTTCACCTATCTGGTTCAAAATGCAAAAAAACTGCGCGGCCTGTTTATTACCCACGGTCACGAGGACCATATCGGATCCATCCCCTATTGCATGCAGCAGGTCAGCTGCCCCATCCACGGCACCGCCATGACCAACGGCCTTATCAAGCTGAAGCTGGAGGAGCACCGTCTGGCAGACACCGTCAAGCTGGTGACCCACAAGCCCGGTGATATCGTCAAGGCCGGCTGCTTCCAGGTGGAGTTCATCCATGTGAACCATTCCATCGCCGATGCTGTGGCCTTTGCCATCCACACCCCTGTGGGTACCGTGGTCATGACCGGCGACTTCAAAATCGACCCCACTGCCGCCGACGGCATGATCGATCTGGCCCGTCTGGGTCAGCTGGGCAACGAAGGTGTGCTGGCGCTGCTGGCTGATTCCACCAACGCCGAGCGCCCCGGCTACACCCCCAACGAGCATCTGGTAACCGAGAGCCTGGACCGGCAGTTCAAGAACTGCGACCAGCGGATCATCGTTACCACCTTTGCCTCCAATATGTACCGCATCGCCGCTGTTCTGGCTGCTGCAGAGCGCCACGGACGGAAGGTGGCCGTCACCGGCCGCAGCATGG
>JAZRRL010000008.1:0-6793 GCA_045650665.1 Faecousia sp.
CTCAGTTGGTAGAGTACCCGGTTCATACCCGGTCTGTCACCTGTTCAAGTCAGGTCGCCGCTACCAGGCCCGTTGGTCAAGCGGTTAAGACACCGCCCTTTCACGGCGGTAACATGGGTTCGATTCCCGTACGGGTCACCAAAAAAGACACACACCTTCCGGTGTGTGTCTTTTTTATCGTATGGAAATCGAAGACGGCGGCTGTTGCCATCGACCAATCCCGTACCTCATTCGATAAAATAATACCAATATTTTAAAAAACCTATTTACTTTTTCCCCATTTTATTGTATGATACCACCGAACAGAGTAGAAAACCTCGCGTGAAGTGCCGCCAAAATGGGGAGTTGTCTGGCGGACGAAGGCACATTGCCGCGATGAGGCTTTCGCACCCGCTGCCCATAATGGATCTTCTCCTTTATGAGAGCGATACTCGGTCGGGCGATTGGTCGGCTGAAACGCTAGCAGTTCCTCCGGGTTTCTCGGTAATCTGACTCCCTCACTTGGTGGGGGTTTTCTTTTTGCCGGAGCCGTGGAACGGTATGCCGTCAGTTGCTCCCATTAAGGAGGCTTTTTTATGCAAACAAAAAATAAAATATCCACAAAGGCGCTGGCATGCTGTGCGCTTTTGGCCGCACTGAGTGTAATTATGGCCCGCGTGCTGTGCTTTGCCACGCCCAATGGTGTCCGCTGGTCGGCAGATAAGTTTCCGTTGTTTCTGGCAGGCATGTTTTTTGGACCGGTACTGGGCGGCCTGACCGGCTTCACCGCAGATTTCCTCGGCAGCATCATGCAGTTCGGCTTTAATCCTCTGCTGTGCCCGCCTGCTATTCTTTATGGCGTATTCGGCGGTCTGCTGCGCCATTTTATCCGCAAAAATCCCCATGTTCTGCGCCTTGGAATCAGCTATTTGTTCCCCGTCGTGTTGGGTTCCATTTTGTACCAAAGCGCCATGCTGTCCTATTTCTATTTTGACGGCACATTTTTTGCAGGATTTGTGTATTATCTCGGCACTCGCAGCATTCAGTTTGCCATTATGCTGGTGGTTGAGGTTGCCTTTATCTATTTACTGCTGAAAGCAAAGATTTTTTCCCGCATAGGTCTGTGAAATCCCGGAAAGGATGAAAAATAATGAACGCACAAGAAGCTATTGCATATATCCATTCTTTTTTCTGGAAGGGTAGTATCCCTGGTCTGAGCCGTACCCAGGAGCTGCTGCGTCGGCTGGGCAATCCGGAAAAGAAGCTGAAATTTGTCCACATTGCCGGCACCAACGGTAAGGGCAGCACCGCTGCCATGACTGCATCTATTCTGCAGAAGGCAGGCTACCGTGTAGGTCTTTATACCTCCCCCTATATTTACCGCTTTAACGAGCGTATTCAGGTCAACGGCGTGCAAATCCCTGACGAAGATGTAGCAACTGTAACCGAATATGTCAAGCAGTTTGCCGAGGCTATGGAAGAAAAGCCTACGGAATTTGAACTGGTCACTGCCATTGGTTTTGAATATTTTGCCCGCCAGAACTGCGACATCGTGGTGCTGGAAGTTGGTATGGGCGGAGCGCTGGATTCCACCAATGTCATTGATACGCCTGAGGTTGCGGTCATTACCAACATTGGTCTGGATCATACTGATTTTCTGGGGGATACGGTAGAAAAAATTGCCGAAACCAAGGCCGGCATTTTCAAAAAGGGCGGCGCTGCAGTGGTCTATCGGGGCACTGCTGGCGTAGAGGCCGTTTTTGAACATATCTGCGCTGAGCGGAATGTATCCCTGAAAAAGGCAGATTTCGACTCTTTGGTGCTGCGTTCTCACAGCCTGGAAGGTCAGATTTTCGATTGCGGTAACCGCAAGGAGCTGTTCTTACCCCTGCTGGGCGACCATCAGCTGCATAATGCATCTGTCGTGCTGAGCATTGCCGACACCCTGATCGAAAAGGGTTGGAAAATTTCTGAGGAAAATATCCGCGACGGCATCCGGGATGTATCCTGGCCCGGCCGGTTTGATATTGTGGGCAGAAATCCTTTGTTCATCATTGACGGGGGTCACAATCCCCAGTGCATCGATGCCCTGGTCACCAATATCCGGGACTATCTGCAGGATCGGAAGATTATTGCACTGACCGGCGTGTTGGCAGATAAGGATTACGGTGAAATGTACCGGCCTATGATGCCCTACATTCAGGAATTTGTGTGCATTACACCTCCCAATCCCCGGAAATTGGAGGCTGCAGAGCTGGCAGAGCATCTGCGCCGGGTGGGTGCAACAGCTACCCCCTGCGAAAACATTCCGCAAGGTGTGCAGACAGCCATCGAAAAAGCCGGTGAGGACGGCGTTGTGCTGTGCTTCGGTTCGCTGTATACCATTGGCGATATCCGCAATGCCTTGAATTGACAACCCTCTCTTTTCCTTATATAATAAAAGAAAAACCGCAAAGGAGCATTACTATGCATATTGATCACGATCATGTGGGTGGTCATCACCACCACGAACATTCCCATACCCATACCCACGAGCACACCCATGACGGCGTTGCCCACAGCCACGCCCATGCGCATGTTCACGAACATGACCACGGTCATCCCCATGAGCATGACAATCTGCATCATGAGGGCAGCGAGCACACCCATTCCCATGACTGCGCCGGTCATTGCCATGATTGCGCCAGCAAGTGCGAGCACACCCCCATGGAAGAGCTGACCGCTCTGATGAAGTACATGGTCGGACACAATGCCGCCCATGCCAAGGAGCTGGCTGATCTGGCTGCCCAGCTGGAAAAGGCAGGCAATAAGGCTGCTTACGAGCAAGTCATGGCCGCTGTTTCTGACTTTGAAAAGGGCAATATGCGCCTGAGCGTCGTTCTGCAGAGCCTGCAGTAAGGAGTTATTTATGTGTCTTTCCACTGTTTATAAGAATGCCAAGACGGAAGATGCCGTTGTGATGCGCAATGTGATGAGCATTGAATGCAAAGATGGCTGTGTGATCCTCACCGACCTGATGGAGCGCACCGTTGCCATTGAGGGCCAGCTGGTTTCCGCCAATCTGGTGGACGGCTATGTCATTGTAAAAGAAAATTAAGGAAAACTCCCGGGAAATTCCCGGGAGTTTTTGTATATTCATCTCCCCATGGCAAACAATAACAGAGATATACCAGAAAGTTCAAAAATAATTCAAAATACACCCCTTGACTTTTTTAGCACTCTAGTGTATAGTGTGCTTAGCACTCAGAGTGCATGAGTGCTAAAATGAAAGGAGGATGTTCATGGAACTAACCGAAAGAAAGAAAAAAGTGCTTCGCACCATCGTGGATATGTACATCCGTACTGCTGAACCCGTCGGCTCCAAGGCCATTGCGGAAATGCAGGATATGAACTATTCCTCCGCCACCATCCGCAGCGAAATGGCTGATCTGACAGCTATGGGCTATCTGGAACAGCCCCACACCTCCGCCGGCCGGATTCCTTCCGCCGCAGGTTATCGGCTGTATGTGGATGAATTGATGGCCGATTATCGGCTGAGTATGGACGAGACTGACTCCATCAACACTGCCATTGACGCAAAAATGGAAAAAGTGGATAAACTGATGGAAAAGGTTGCGAAGCTGGTTTCTCAGGCCACCGATCTGCCCGCCATTTCCATGGCGGCGCGTTCCGGCGGTGCAACCGTCAAGCGGTTTGATCTGATTTTGGCAGGAAGCGGCAGCTTCATCCTTGTGGTGATGCTAAGCAATGACCAGGTGGTGAATAAGCTCATTAAGCTGCCTCTGCAGGTGGGTGAAAATGAGCTGAAGCTTCTGTCTGCGGTGCTGAATGCCGCCATGACAGATCTGAGTGCAGAGGAATTTACCCCCGCCCTCATGGAACGGCTGATGAATTCCGCAGGTACAGCCGCAAGTCTGGTACCGGTGATCGTGGATTTCACCACAGAAACCTTGCGTAATCAGTCAAGCACCAATATGGCTGTGGCCGGTCAGGCAAGACTTTTGCAGCAGCCTGAGTATCACGACATCGACAAGGCACACCGGATGCTCACCACACTGGATGAGGACACCCTCTCCACCCTGCCCGCTGTGATGCAGGGCGCTAACGGCACCAAGGTACTGGTTGGTCCGGAAAATGTGGCTGAGGAACTGAAGGACACCTCCGTGGTCATGACAAAATTTGACATTGGTGACGGTCTGCAGGGTATGATCGGTGTGGTTGGTCCCACCCGTATGGATTATGCAAAGGTCACTGCTCGCTTGAGCTATTTTGCAGAAAGCCTGAGCAAAATGTTTGGCAAACCCGAACATCCCCAGTTGCCGGAAGCACAAGAGAATGAGGAGGCCTGAAAGTGGCTAAAAAAGAAAAGAAGCAGGAAACCCCCATCGAAGAGGTCGTGGAGGAAGTTGCCGTAGAGGAAACACCGGAAATTAACCCCTTCGAGGAAAAATATAACACCGAGCATGAAGCGCACCTGCGTCTGGCAGCAGAATATGCCAATTTTCGCAAGCGCACGGCCGTTGAAAAGGAAAGCTCCTATGCCAACGGCAAGGCAGATGCCATTGAAAAGCTCCTGCCGGTGTACGATAATCTAAGTCGCGCCATGGCTCAGGAAACCACCGATGCCGCCTTTAAAAAGGGCGTAGAGATGACCCTGAATGAGCTGGTCAAGATTCTGAACGGCATGGGCGTGGAAATCATCGGTCAGGTGGGCGATACTTTCGACCCCAACCTGCACAACGCAATTTTGCACACTGAGGACGATTCCGTTCCTGAAAACACCATCACGCAGGTGTTCCAGCAAGGCTTTAAGATGGGTGAAAAAATTGTCCGCTTTGCCATGGTGCAAGTGGCGAACTAATTTGTAAACAACTTTCAATCTTAGGAGGATAAATATTATGGGTAAAATTATTGGTATCGATTTGGGCACCACCAACTCTTGCGTGGCTGTTCTGGAAGGCGGCGAGCCCGTTGTTATCGCCAATGCTGAAGGCGGCAGAACCACTCCCTCTGTGGTTGGTTTCTCCAAGACCGGCGAGCGTCTGGTTGGTCAGGTTGCAAAGCGTCAGGCTGTTACCAACGCAAACCGCACAATTGCTTCCATCAAGCGTCACATGGGTGAAAACTATAAGGTAGACATTGACGGCAAGGGCTACACTCCTCAGGAGATCTCTGCAATGGTTCTGCAGAAGCTGAAAGCTGATGCTGAAGCTTACCTGGGTCAGCCGGTTACCGAAGCTGTTATCACCGTTCCCGCTTACTTCTCCGACGCACAGCGTCAGGCTACCAAGGACGCCGGCAAGATCGCCGGTCTGGACGTAAAGCGTATCGTCAACGAGCCCACCGCAGCTGCACTGGCTTACGGTTTGGACAAAGAAAACGAGCAGACCATCATGGTTTACGACTTGGGCGGCGGCACTTTCGACGTTTCCATTCTGGAAATCGGTGACGGTCTGGTAGAGGTTAAGGCCACCAACGGTGACACCAAGCTGGGCGGTGACGACTTCGACCAGAGAATCATGGATTACCTGGTTGCTGAGTTCAAGAAGGAAGAGGGCATCGACCTTTCTAACGACCGGGCTGCTATGCAGCGACTGAAGGAAGCTGCTGAAAAGGCAAAGATCGAGCTGTCCGGCGTGACCACCACTGTGGTCAACCTGCCCTATATCACTGCAAATGCAGAAGGCCCCAAGCACTTGGATGTAACCATCAGCCGCGCTAAGTTTAATGAGCTGACCGCTGATCTGGTTGAGCGTACTCTGAAGCCCGTTAACCAGGCTATGAGCGATGCTGGTCTGAAGCCCAGCGATCTGGATAAGGTTCTGCTGGTTGGCGGTTCTACCCGTATTCCTGCCGTTCAGGAGGCCGTTAAGGGCATCACCGGCAAGGAAGGCTTCAAGGGCATCAACCCCGACGAGTGCGTGGCGCTGGGCGCAGCAATTCAGGGCGGCGTTCTCACCGGCGACGTGAAGGACGTTGTTCTGCTGGACGTTACCCCCCTGTCTCTGGGTATTGAGACCATGGGCGGCGTGTTCCCCCGTCTGATCGACCGTAACACCACCATCCCCACCCGCAAGAGCCAGATCTTCTCCACCGCTGCTGACGGCCAGACCTCTGTTGAGGTTCATGTGCTGCAGGGCGAGCGTGAGATGGCTGCTTACAATAAGACTCTGGGCCGTTTCCAGCTGGGCGGCATCGCACCCGCTCCCCGTGGCGTTCCCCAGATCGAAGTTACCTTCGACATCGATGCCAACGGCATCGTAAAGGTCTCCGCTAAGGACCTGGGCACCGGCAAGGAGCAGCAGATCTCCATCACCGCTTCCACCAACCTGAGCCAGGAAGACATCGACAAGGCTGTCCGCGAGGCTGAGCAGTTCGCTGCTGAGGATAAGGCCCGCAAGGAAGAAGTGGACACCCACAACAACGCCGAGCACATGATCTACCAGACCGAGAAGACTCTGGGCGAGCTGGGCGACAAGATCTCCGAGAGCGAAAAGGCTTCCATCCAGGCAGCTGTTGACAAGCTGAAGGAAGTGAACAAGGGCACTGACATCCAGGCGATTAAGGACGCCACCGAGGAAGTGCAGAAGGCCTTCTACGCAGTTTCCGAGAAGCTCTATCAGCAGGCAAATCCCCAGGGCGGCGCACAGGGCGGCTACCAGCAGCCCGGTGATGACGGCGTTGTGGACGCTGACTACGAGACCGTTGACTAATATGTAAGCCCATAAGGGGCGGCAAACCGCCGCCCCTTTTCGGTGTATTTTGAGGAAACGATTATGGCAGAAAATAAACGCGATTATTATGAGGTGCTGGG
>JAZRRL010000009.1:0-3103 GCA_045650665.1 Faecousia sp.
ACTCAGTGCCATAGCCAGGGTTAAAATCATACAAATTAATTTTTTCATAAATGTTTTCTCCTTGTTTTTTGAATTGGGTTTATTCATCCTTATGGCTCTATCATATCCATTCAATGTAAAATCCAAAAGACAAGGTCTGTATAATGTTTGTAAAGTTGTGTTTTGGAAATTGCAATCTGTGAGCATGCAAACTTTCTGTTTACATGCTTTCTTTTGTAAGGTAAAATAGAAACAATAAATGTCGGAGATTATTGCCATCGCACACTTGAGAAGATTTCCGGGTTGAAAGGAGCCATACCATGAAGAGAATTGTTGCTATCAATTGCAGTCCCCGGACTGTTTGGAATACTGCCACCTTAGTCCGTGAAGCCGCAAAAGGTGCCGAGAAAGAAGGCGCAGAAGTAAAGATTATCGACCTATATAAGCTGGAGAAGTTCACTGGATGTATTTCCTGCTTTGGCTGTAAGCTGCCGGATAACCTGGGTAAGTGCATCTGCCGGGATGGACTGGCTCCTGTTTTGGAGGAGATTCGCAGTGCAGATGGTCTGATCATCGGCACGCCCAATTATTTAGGCGATGTCAGCGCCGGTTTTCGGGCACTATATGAACGCTTGATATTTCAGTCCCTGACCTACAAAACGGAAGTCAGAAGCTACAACCAGAAGCAGCTCCCCGTACTGATGATCATGACCAGCAACGCATCGGAAGATTTCTATGCCCAGATCGGCTATGACGAAATGTTGAAGCGGTATCAAGGAACTTTGGAGACCTTTGTAGGTCCCACCAAAATCCTGATCAGTTCCGACACTCTGCAGGTTAAGGATTACAGCCGCTATAACTGGACCATGTTTGACCCCGAGCATAAGAAGGCGCGTCACGAGGCTGTGTTTCCGGAGGACAAAAAGAAGGCCTTCGCTTTGGGTGAGCAGATGGTCAGCGGAGCATGGGAATAAGCGTATGAGCAATCAGATGTTTTCCCAAATGAATCAAGCGGCGCTGGCTCGACTAAAAGACCGTGACCCCAGAGAAATCGCCCGCAACGCTGGAGTTTGTTATGACGAAGATACGCAAGCCTTCCACATTCCCACTATGGGAATGGATATGACCGTATCTTACCCGGATTATCGATTTACACCGGAACTGCCCGGTTGGCATCGCCTTGTGATCCTGCACTATCTAGATTTGGCTGACGGATATCCTCTAACTGGGAAAGAAATTCCTTTCGGACAAATGAAATCCGGTATGGTTCGAGGCGGTGGCATCGACCGCAGGTGCGAACTGATAATTCAGAATCTGAAGAATCTGGGCGAAGATACCCTGACGAAGATCTGCAAGAACATCGGTGGCGAGCCACTCGTTTCCAATGCTGACGCAGCTTGGCGAATTCCGTTCTTGCCCCAGTTTCCGGTAACGCTAAAAATTTGGCTACCAGACGAAGATTTCCCAGCTTCAGGTCGGCTGTTTGTGGATGCCAGCGCAGATCATTACCTGACGATTGAAGATGCTGTGACCGTGGCCGAATTGTTTTTTGAAAAACTAACGATCTAAAAAACACAGAAAAACACCTGACCGGTGGCAATCTGCCATGGTCAGGTGTTCATACATTTCTGTAATGCTAGTTCCTAAGTATTATTCCTCATTCATACAACTCACGAATTAAATATGCCCCATATTGGAGACCATCAATAAATGCTTTGCGTTCATAGGCGCTGCACAGACGGCAACAGAGGTTAAACACGGCATTGTTATCATCCAACGGAAGCGCACCTAGGAGTTCATCCAACTCCTTAAAGCTTTCTCTAATCTCCGCTGGATCAGACTCATGGGATTCTGCGTAGGCTTGGTACAGCTGATCCAGGACGGTTTCGCAACCACTGTTACCGGGATCAAAGGGGTGAGTATCTATGTAAGCTCTCAATCGTTTAACGGTCTCAATCATAAATCAGTTCCCCCATAACTACTGTTTCTGCTTCACTGCGGATCATATTCATGCACCGAACCCATTCCATTTGGTGCAGCGCCTTCAGTTCTTCTGTGATACCATCCCACTGCTTTAGTTGCTCCACCAACCGGTCATACATCTTGGTAGCCACCCGGTCTATTTCCTCTAAGTGGGCGGTCAGCTTTCCGCTGAGAAACAGCGCCGTATAAAGGGCAAGGTTGTGTTCTATCAGGTATTTGTGCCGCCGCTGGCCCCAAATGCCAAGAGTCGGACTCTCCGGTGCTTTCACATTAGGCACCAGATAGTCGCCCTCCTGCCGATAGATACCACCTAACTTTTCAAAATCTGATTTCATTTGCTTCGCCTCCTTTTGTTTTTCTGCCACCATTGTAATGGAAGCAGGTCTGCAAGACAAATGTGCCATAAACGACAAAAATCCCCAACCGTCGAAACGGTTGGAGATTCTCAATTAGATATAAAGGTTTACCCGAATGTCTTTCCACTTATGAACTCTGCGTTTACTGCTCATGCTGTACATGTACGCTTTTGCATCTTCGCAGGTTACGAGGAAAGAGGCAAACAGTAGATAGTTACTGTTCTCCTGCCTTACTTGATTGCAGCCTGAGCAGCAGCCAGACGGGCGATGGGCACACGGAAGGGGCTGCAGGACACATAGTCCAGACCGATCTTGTGGCAGAACTCGACGGACATGGGGTCGCCGCCGTGCTCGCCGCAGATACCGTAGTGCAGATTCTTGCCGGTAGCCTTTGCCTTGGAGACAGCCATCTCCATCAGCATGCCAACACCGGTCTGATCCAGCTTAGCAAAGGGATCGTTCTCGAAGATCTTGGCATCGTAGTAAGCGTTCAGGAACTTGCCTGCGTCGTCACGGGAGAAGCCGAAGGTCATCTGAGTCAGGTCGTTGGTGCCGAAGCAGAAGAACTCAGCCTCGGTAGCCATCTCGTCAGCCAGCAGGCAGGCGCGGGGGATCTCGATCATGGTGCCGACTTCGTACTTCAGCTCGATGCCGGCAGCGGCGATCTCAGCGGCAGCGGTGCTTACAACAACATCCTTAACGAACTTCAGCTCCTTGACGTCGCCAACCAGGGGGATCATGATCTCGGGGACCATAGTCCAATCGGGATGGTTCTTCTTGGTGTT
>JAZRRL010000010.1:0-80587 GCA_045650665.1 Faecousia sp.
AATCCGCTTTCGTGCTCCATCTGAGCGCGTCTGTTTGCATAGTAGAATATAGGGTCGTCGATGTTTTCTTCAACTTCTTCTGTTGGCTCAACATAATGAAGGTCAGATGCAACTGCAAAAGACATAACACCATCATCCTTGGCTGAAACGCCGATGGCGATGATTGACATCAAAATTGCAATTGAAAGGATTACAGAAATGAACTTTTTCATACATTAACCTCTTTCTGAATATTTTTTTTATTTTACCATTACGCAAAATTTTTGTCAACAGTAACGGTTTCTACATATTGGAATGTTTATAATTAAAACAAAAAAATCCGTTCACTTTTGTGAACGGATTTTTGTTTTTATTCAGAATGCGTGCTAAGCTCAGTCATCTTGCTTCGAATAGAAAGCAAGTCTTCAAATGTTTCCGGACGCTTGGTGACATCCCGCAGCAAAGCGGAGGGATGATAGATAGCGGTCTTCCAAATGCCATCCTTCTCCACCCATTGTCCATGTTCCCGGGTAATACGATAATCATCACGAATCAGCCGTGTTGCAGCGATTCTGCCCAGGCAAACTATGATTTTGGGACGTACAAGAGCAATCTGGTTTTCCAAATATCCGATACAAGCATCCTGCTCCACTTCCAGAGGATCCCGGTTCTGTGGCGGGCGGCATTTTACAATATTGGCAATGTAGCAATTACTTTTCCGATCCAGATCAATAATGCGTAGCATATCATCCAACAACTGCCCTGCTCTGCCTACAAATGGCTCACCCTTAAGATCCTCTTGTTCTCCGGGACCTTCTCCCACAAACATGATATCTGCTTGCGGATTTCCTACGCCAAATACCACATTGTGTCTGGAATCGCATAAGCCGCACTGGGTACATGTCATGCACGCATGATGCAGTTCTTCCCAATTCATCATTGTCTGCGGCCCCTTCTTCTCTGTCTTTTCTTATAACGGATAACATGAATCGTTCGCATGCTGAGTACTGCCAACGCGCCAATACCCACGAAACCGATCATCACCCATAAGAGTGCCTTCCAGTTTCCTCTGCTTACTGCAGGCTTTTCCGGAACAATAGGTGCATGATACTTTTCCACGGCGTGCATGGCATTCATATCGGTCTGTGCAAGGCATTTTGTACCATACCACACCTGCACGCTACCTAACTTTTGGCCTTTTTCCACGGGTGCTGTGATAGTACTGTTTTCTGTCTGATAAACCCATTTCAGTTGGCTTTCATCCAGTTGTACCGGCAGTACCGTAGAAATGCTTGCATTCGCCTGGGTCACCACATGGCTGGCGCCGCCCTCAACAGGGTATTGTCCCAAGGACTGTCCTTCAAAAAACACCTGACGGAATTCAAAATTATTCAATGCGTAATCTACGAGACCCTTACTTTCCTCATAACTGCCATATTTGGCAATGCTTCCGTTGGATGCCATGGTAGGTGTTGCCCCCATCAGGACGCACAGAATTGTCATTCCGTTTTGTTCGGCAGTTAATGTCAGACATTGGCCGCCTTCTTTAGTCGAGCCAGTCTTACCGCCAGTGATGCGTGCATCGTAATACTTGCTATTACCCACCCGCATCATATTGTTGGAAGTGGTAATGACTCTTTCTTCATGATTGTTAGTTGCTGCAATGGTGTACTCCGCGCAGCGGAACATTTCCCGGAAAGTATCATTTTGCAAGGCTGCTTCCGTAATACGACAGATATCCCTTGCTGTTGTATAAGTCTCCGGCTCATGCAAGCCATGGACATTACTGTAATGGGTATTTTCGCATCCCAGCTGTGCAGCTTTCACGTTCATCATCTGCACAAAGCCTTCAATGCTTCCGCCCACATGCATCGCCGCCACGACAGAGGCATCTGTAGCAGAAGCAACCATGGTCGCATACAAAAGATCCCGCAGAGGAATCTCCTCCCCCGTTGTCAGGTTCATACTTACGATACCGATGGGAATTTTCTGCCGCATAGCTCTTGTGACGGTAACCATTTCGTCCGGATCAGCGTTTTCCAGTGCCACCAATGTGGTCATTATTTTGACCATACTGGTGGGAAATATCTTGGCATCCGGATTCCATGTATAGAGCATTGTTCCGCTATTAAGTTCATACACAATAGCCGCTTTTGCTGTATCAACCAATTTCTCTTCATCGCTGAGAGTCATGGCAGCATCCAGACCATGGCAGCCATTTGTCACGGCCGGATCCGTACTTGTAGCGCCAATGGGTGTACAAATGGCGCTGAATACGACAAAAAATATTAGAAAAAGGCTAAAAACGCGAAGTTTTTTCATATTTCTACCTCTATATTTCAATACCGGACTTGTCCGGCAGGAAAAATTCGTGTATAATGATTGCAAGTATTATAACAGTTTTTATTTTGTTCGTCAATGCAGGAGGAAGACCAAATGAAAAATACTCCCGTTTCCATTCTTGCCTGGGTTTGTATTATTCTTGCGGCATTCTTAACCGGTATGTTCATTGGCCGTAATCTCACCGGCGGAACGATTCAGACATCAGTACTGACTACATCCGCTTCTGCACAAGGCAGCAGTGTCCCGGCTTCTCTTCCTGCCACATCTTCCACTTCTCCTGCGACAACACAAGGTAACGGAAAGGTCAACATCAACACAGCTGATCTGTATACACTCATGACACTGGAAGGCATTGGCGAAATATATGCTCAGCGGATCATTGATTACCGCAATGCCAACGGCCCATTCAGCGATATTACAGAACTCAAAAATGTCGAAGGCATTGGAGAAAAACGTTTTGATGCCATAAAAGACAAAATCACTACGAGAGGATGATTGCATGAAAATTTTAGTCGTAGACGATGAAGAATTGTTGGTGAAAGGCATTCGCTTTAACCTGCAAAACGATGGTTATGAGATCATCACCGGATACAACGGTTTGGAGGCAGTTACACTGGCAAAATCCAACTGCCCGGATCTGATCATTTTGGATGTCATGATGCCACAAATGGATGGTCTGACCGCTTGCTCCAGAATTCGGGAGTTTTCAGACGTTCCCATCATCCTTCTCACTGCCAAAGCGGATGATATGGACAAACTTATGGGTTTTGACAACGGTGCAGATGATTATCTGACCAAGCCGTTCAATATTCTGGAGTTGAAGGCCAGAATTCGTGCTTTGCTCCGTCGTTCCGGCGCATCAGCACAAAAAGCTGAAGAGGCTAAGCTTTTGACAATTGGTTCCATCTCCTTGGATCTGAATGCCCGAAATGCTTACCGGGATGGTGAGCTTGCCGATCTGACTGCTAAAGAATTTGATGTAATCGAATTTCTTATGCGTAATCCCAACCGGGTCTACTCCCGGGAAGCGCTTCTGGATACTATTTGGGCGTACGAATACAAAAGTGACATTCGGACAGTGGATGTACATATCCGCCGTCTGCGGGAAAAGCTGGAAAATAATCCGGCTGAACCCAACTATATTATGACGAAGTGGGGCGTTGGCTATTACTTCAAGAAATAATCCGGCACCTCAGCGCAAATACGGTAGTATGCAGTTTCGATATGCGCTGGTGTATGTGTGCATCACCTTTGTGGTGTTACTTTTTCTAAATATCTATTGTTCCGGTACCAGTCAACGGTTGTTCTACCAGAACAAGGAAGCCTCCATGGTTGAAAAATGTCAACTGGCGGCAGCCGATTTTGCAACATTGGATGTGCTTAACTCCAATAATGTTACTGCGGCTGTAAGCGGCATGGAAAGTCTGCGCGTTACCCGTCTGATTGTTACCGATCCTGCCGGCTTGGTACTGTATGATTCCTATGTGGCGGATTCTGCTCTTGGCAGCTATGTACTGTTGCCGGAGGTTGTTCAGGCCATGGACGGAACTGGCGGTCATGATGTATTCTCATGGGAATACCATGACGGCATCATGATTTCCCGTGTTGCTACGCCCATTGTGTCCTTTGGCAACATTGTCGGCAGTGTATATATGATGGAATACGACGCTGATCAAGGCAGCGTGATCCAATCGCTACAGAAGAACATTTTGACCATCACACTGGTTTTGGAATTGGTAGTTGTATTGTTCTCCATTTCCTTCGCTACCGGTTTCTCGAAGCGTTTGCGCCGTGTGTTGGCCTCTATGCGTATAATTCGCGGCGGCGACTATTCTCACCGGGTAGTTATGGGCGGGCACGACGAATTGACTGTTTTGGGACATGAATTCAATCAGCTAACAGAAAGACTTCAAGTTTCTGAAAATAAACGGGCGCAGTTTGTATCCGACGCATCCCATGAGCTGAAAACACCCCTGGCTTCCATCAAGTTACTGACAGACTCCATCCTTCAAAACGACATGGATCAGGATACTGTGCGGGAATTTGTTTCCGACATTGGTAATGAAGCAGATCGCCTGACCCGAATGACCCAAAAACTTTTATCCCTTTCGCATATTGAAAGTCAGCAGGACGGTGACTGCGAGATTACCTATATGAAGCCCACTATTGACCGGGTCATCCGCATGCTCACCGGTCTGATCGAACAAAATAATATTCAAATCGAACTGGACTGCAAAGATGACTGTCCGATTTTGATTTTGGAAGATGACCTTTATCAAATCATCTTTAATTTGGTGGAAAATGGAATCAAATATAATCTACCCGGCGGTAAACTCACTGTACGGACATACCGTGTGGATGACAATGCCATTTTGCAGGTTTCCGATACCGGCGTTGGCATACCCGAAGATGCGCTTAGTCACGTATTTGAGCGTTTCTTCCGCGTAGATAAGGCACGTTCCCGCTCCACCGGTGGCAGCGGTCTTGGTTTGGCCATCGTCCGGAATATGGTAGAAAGAAACCAGGGAACGATCCATGCACAAAGCACACCCGATCAGGGTTCTACCTTCACTGTAACCTTCCCCATTTTTGACACAGAGGAGGATATTGTATGAGAAGGATTCTTTGTTTTATCCTGATTCTGTGCTGCCTTATGAGCATTGTCGGATGCAATAAAAAAGGTACTGCTCCGGATGGTTCCGTCACAGTGTACTATCGACGGGAAAAACCTGTATACAATACGTCCGACGGTGTACTTGCTCCAACATATTTGGATGCAACCGGACACGAGCAGGATCACGCCTACTTGTTAAATAAATATCTTCAAACAACACCGGGCGACGGTTTTGCCCGCACCTTCCCAAGCGGTACTGTGCTGATTAGTTTCAAGCTGGAAGGCTTGACCGCAAAGGTCGTACTCAGTGACCGAATTGCAGAGTTCACCGGCCTGGATCTTACCATTGCCTTGACCTGCCTGACACAAACGATCATGACCCTGACCGATTGCGAAGAAGTAATCATCAGCGCCCGATCCAAGCAGTTGGATGGGCAAAACTATGTAACCCTCAGCAAGGACAGCTACCTGCTGGTTGATGACAGCGGTACTGCTTCTGAAAATTGATTGACCGGAGGTTTCTTATGCGTTTTATTTCCTGGAATGTCAACGGTCTGCGTGCCTGCATACAAAAAGGCTTTCTGGATTTTTTCCGAGAGGCAGATGCGGACTTTTTCTGTCTGCAGGAAACCAAACTGCAAGAAGGACAGCTCCAGCTGGATCTGCCCGGATATTTGCAATATTGGTGCTATGCAGAGAAAAAAGGCTACTCCGGCACAGCTATCTTTACAAAGCACGAGCCCCTGGCCGTTTCTTATGGTATCGGCATTCCGGAACTGGATACCGAGGGTCGTGTCATCACGTTGGAATATCCGGAGTTTTATCTAATCACCTGCTATACACCCAATGCACAGCGGGAATTGGCGCGTATTGATCACCGCATGAACTGGGAAGATGCTTTTCGTAACTACATGACCCAGTTGGATCACAAAAAGCCCGTGATTTTGTGTGGAGATTTGAATGTTGCACACAATGAGATTGACCTGAAAAATCCTGCCTCCAACCATGGCAGCGCAGGCTTCTCAGATCAAGAGCGTAGCGCCTTTACCAAACTGCTGGAAGCAGGTTTTACCGATTCCTTCCGATATCTGTACCCGGATCAGCGAGATGCCTATAGCTGGTGGAGCTATATGTTCAAATCCCGGGAACGAAACACCGGTTGGCGTATTGACTATTTTGTGGTATCCGACCGGCTACGGGATTCCATTGAGGATTCTGTTATCCATGCTGATATCATGGGTTCGGATCACTGTCCGGTAGCGCTTCATTTGAAATAAGAATCCCCACTTGATCATTTCTTCGTTCTAAAACAGCGTTCTGAAGTCTTGCTATATATGTAAATGGTGTTTCCGGGGATATGGGCACCCAAAGTCCCGGTGTTTTTTGCGGATGCCGGGGCACAGCCCGAAATTCCGGCTCTTCTTTTTCGAAACGGCTGACCGGCAGTCTTGTGGACAAGCGATAATCATTTCTCCCCGGGACGGGAATGCCCAAATTCTCAGTCTTTCCGCCACAAGTAATGATAATGCGGTACATGACTTCCCCGGTCAGATCACAGCAACATTGAAAGCGGTAGTACAGCCCTTCCCTGCGCACCTCTGCTTTTCCGATCTTATCGCTCCCACGATAAATATCATAGATCCCTTCCAAAAAGATTCCCCCTTTGCCACAACCTATGCGGCAAAGGGGGATTTATTCACGTTGCAGCATTTCGCAGCCCTAGACTTACAGCAATAGCATCATCTACAAGCGCCATGTGGCTTTCGTCTAAATGCCCCATATGCTCCCGCAAGCGTCGTTTATCGATGGTGCGCACCTGCTCAAGCAGGATGACCGAATCTTTACTTAATCCAACACTGCCACCGGCAATATTGATATGGGTGGGTAGTCTGGCTTTACCGGTCTGACTGGTAATGGCCGCTGCAATGACAGTTGGGGAATGCCGGTTTCCCGTATCATTTTGGACAATCAACACCGGTCGGGTTCCGCCTTGTTCACTCCCTACAACCGGTGACAGATCCGCATAGAAAATATCTCCTCGCCTAACCGTGGTATCCATGTGCTTCACTCTCCGAAGAATTTTTCCTGCGCTACCGAATTTCCTATGTAACGCATCTGGGAATATTCTTCCACGGCCACATAGAATTTATACGGCAGCACCACCGAAATATCCTATGGAGAAATCATCTTTCATGTTACAGAAAAGTGAAATTTTTGACATCCATCGACAGTAGTCTGCGCCCCTGCCAGTAAATCTCACACTGCTGTGGAATATCCTCGCTATTCAACCAAACCTCCAGATGTAGCGCATTTTCTTCATAACTGTCGTCAATGGACACTCGTAATAGCTCTCCGCTTTGTGAGCAGGAGGTCAAATATCCGCCGCGCAATGTTTCCAATAGCACCCACGGGCCACTTACGGGAGAAATCAAATTGTCGGCCAGAATGTCAAACGCCAGTACTTTATCATCAAAATTCAGCTTGCCGCTACCTTTGGTAACTGTCCCAGAGATTCCGGCAATAGATTCCGGTTCTGTAACAGTAAATTTCAGTTCCCCCTGCGCATCTCCATGACACTGCATGGCAAAGTTGTAGATTTTGTCACCATAATCCGCTGTGATGGATACATCAAAGGTGACCTCTCTTTGTTGCAGTTTTCCCCGCAAGGTCATTGCTCTGTCCATATCTCCGGGATCTGCGCTGCAACCGCACAGAAATATCAATATCATTAACACACAAAAGATCCGCTTCATGCTATCCCACCTTATTTCAGATGGTATAGATATATGAAAACTCCGGGCAGATTATGCCCGGAGTAAATCTCTTATTTCAACAAATACGGCAACTGCGCAACCATATCCGAAGGCAGCATTCCATATTGCCCCATTTTTTCTGCACATTTGTCACCTGCTGCGCCATGAATCCACGCAGCGCAGGCGGACGCTTGCAGAAGCGCAATCCCCTGCCCCAAGAAACCGACTAGGATTCCGGCAAGCACATCTCCACTACCGCCAACAGCCATTCCCGGATTGCCGGTAGGATTGACGAAGTAATGCTTGCCGTCGGTAATGACGGTTTCGTGGCCTTTGCGGAGCATAATGCAGCCCAATTCCCTTGCAGCGATCATCGCACCAGTCAGCCGATCTTCCTCTGTTGCAATGTTCAGACGGCGAAACTCCCCCTCATGGGGTGTGAGAATTGTGGGATATTTGCGTTCTTTCAATAATTCCGGAGAAGATGCCAACATTGTAATACCGTCTGCATCTACAACGACTGGGCCTTTAAATTCCCGCAAAACAGCATCCAAAACTGCCATTGTGCCGGCAGATTGTCCCAACCCAGGGCCGATCAATACCGCATTCATTGTCTGCAGGTATTTACGAATTGCTGGAATTGCCCCGGCAGACAGTTTCCCGTCTTCTTCCGGCAGAGGGAACACAATGGCTTCCGTCAGTTTCACTGCCTCAATGGCGTAGATGCTCTCCGGCACACCCAAATAAACCAATCCTGCGCCGCTACGCAGTGCGCCCATAGCTGCCAAGGCCGCCGCACCTGTAAAGCCCACACTTCCGCACAAAAGCAGAATTTTGCCGTAATCGCCCTTGTGGCTGTCCGCTTTCCGGTTTGGCAAGATATTCAGGATATCTTCATGAGTCAGTTGCATGGGTATCCCCCCCGGTACTTTTCTGTTATTATATGTTTCTTTCATCTAAAAAGCAAGAAACAGTTGAGAAATCCCCCTTGCTTTTTCTTATTTTATATGTTAATATACATGCGTTATATGCCAAAAGCAGAGATTGGGCTGCCTTGTATTGGTTTGCGTTTTCAGCGAGAGCGGGATGGTGAGAGCCGCTTGCGTGCAATGCCGGGCCTTCTCCCATGAGCCGCCGCCTGAAAAATAAGTAGGGTGCGCCGGGTGATCCCGTTACTGATCTATGGTGTGTTTGCACCGAAAAGCTGCGCTCTATGAGCGAATTGCGGGTGGTACCGCGGAAGGAATGCCTTTCGTCCCGATTGTGGGATGGAAGGTTTATTTTTTTATACAACCTTTTAGGAGGAAAACGATATGAAACAACAACTGGAAAATATCCGGGTGCAAGCTTTGGCCGCATTGGAAGCTGCCGAAACCCCGGCTGCATTGGAAGAACTTCGCGTCAGCCTTTTGGGTAAAAAGGGCGAACTGACCGCTGTTTTGAAGCAGATGGGCAAACTGACGCCCGAGGAGCGTCCCATTATGGGCCAGGTAGCCAACGCTGTACGTGCTGATATTGAAGCCAAGCTGGAAGAACGCAAGGCCATTATCAATGCTGCTGTGCTGGAGCAGAAGCTCGCCAGCGAAGCCATTGATGTCACCATTCCCGGTGATGAGGTGGCTATGGGTCACGAGCATCCCATGAACCAGGTTCTGCAGCAGATCAAGGATCTGTTCGTTGGCATGGGCTACACCATTGTTGATGGTCCCGAGGTGGAACTGTCAGACTACAACTTTACTAAGCTGAATACCGAGGAGGGTCACCCTGCCCGGGATCGCAGTGATACATTCTACTTTACTGATGACGACTCCGTGCTTCTGCGTACCCAAACCAGTTCCATGCAGATCCGTGTTATGGAAAACGCAAAGCCCCCCATCTGCATTCTGGCCCCTGGTCGTGTATACCGTAAGGACGAAGCAGACGCCACCCACTCCCCTATGTTCCATCAGATCGAAGGTCTGGTAGTTGCAGAAAACATCACCATGGGCAACCTGAAGAGTGCCCTGGTCACTGTTATGAAGCAGATCTATGGTCAGGACGCCGTGATGCGCTTCCGTCCCCACCACTTCCCCTTCACCGAACCCAGCTGTGAAATGGATATGCAGTGCCACAAGTGTCACGGAACCGGTGAGGTAGATGGTGCAGTTTGCTCCACCTGCCATGGTGAGGGTTGGATTGAGCTGCTGGGTGCCGGTATGGTACACCCCAAGGTTCTGTCCGGCTGTGGCATTGACCCAGAGAAGTACTCCGGCTTTGCCTTCGGCATGGGTCTGGAGCGTATGGCCATGGGCCGCCTGAAGATCACCGACCTGCGTCTGATCTTTGATAACGATGTGCGGTTCCTGAATCAGTTCTAAGGAGGGATAGACATGAAACTCAACTGAAAATGGTTGAACGAGGAGTTCGTGGATCTTTCCCACATCTCCGATAAAGAATATGTAGAAACCCTGACCATCTTTGGTCAGAAGGTGGAAACCTGGGAGCGCATGGATGCCGAGATCAAGAATGTGATCGTGGGCAAGGTCGTTTCCATTGTTCGTCATGAAAATTCCGACCACATGTGGGTCTGTCAGGTGGATGTTGGCGGTGAAGAGCCTGTCCAGATCGTCACCGGTGCACAGAATGTGAAGCAGGGTGACCTGGTTCCCGCTGCGCTGCACAATTCCTACCTGCCCGGCGGCGTTCACATTACCAAGGGCAAGCTCCGTGGCGAAGTTTCCAACGGTATGCTTTGCGGTTTGGAAGAGCTGGGTCTGACTTTGAATGACTACCCCAATGCAATTCTGGATGGCATTTGGATCCTTAATGACGAGGATTGCAACGTTGGCGATGATATCAACAAGGTCATCGGCAACGACGATACCATCGTGGAATTTGAAATCACAAACAACCGCCCTGACTGCTACTCCATCATTGGTCTGGCTCGGGAATCCGCTGCCGCTTTCGGTCTGCCCATGAAGCATCACGAGCCCATTGTCAAGGGTTCTGATGCCGGCTCTATCTACGAAAAGCTGGATGTGGAAGTCCCCGCTACCGAGTTGTGCAACCGCTACACCTCCCGTATGGTTACCAACGTGAAGATTGGACCTTCTCCCAAGTGGCTGCGTCAGCGTCTGCGCGCAAATGGCGTGCGCCCCATCAACAATATCGTCGACATCACCAACTATGTGATGTTGGAATATGGTCAGCCCATGCACGCTTTCGACTACCGCTATGTTTCCTCCGGAAAGATCGTGGTGCGTGAAGCAACTGAGGGCGAGACCCTCACCACCTTGGATGGCAATGTGCGTAATCTGAAGGCCGGTATGCTGGTCATTGCCGATGACGAGCGGGCAATCGGTCTGGCAGGTATCATGGGCGGTGAAAACTCCGAAATCATGGATGATACAACCACTGTGGTCTTTGAATCTGCTAACTTTAACGGCACCTCCATCCGTCAGACTGCACTGGCACTGGGTATGCGTACCGATGCTTCCGGCAAGTTTGAAAAGAACATTGACCCCATGATGACCGTTCCTGCTGTGGAACGTGCTTGCGAGCTGGTAGAAATGCTGGGCTGCGGCGATGTCATGGACGGCATTATCGATGTGCTGAACTATGTTCCCGAAGAAAGAACTGTCAAGCTGGAGCCTGAAAAGATCAACAATCTGCTGGGTACCGATATTTCCCGTGCGGATATGGTCAAGTATCTGAACAATCTGGAGATTCCCGTTGAAGGCGATGACATTCTTGTCCCCTCCTTCCGTCCTGACCTTGTCCACATGGCAGATATCGCTGAGGAAGTTGGTCGTTCCTTTGGTTATAACGAAATCCCCACAACTGAACTAAAGATGTCTACCCAGGGTGGTTACTCCCCCATGATGCTTCTGGAAAGCAAGGCCGGCAATCTCTGCCGTAGCCTGGGCTTCAATGAGATCATCACCTACTCCTTCGTATCCCCCGCTATTTTTGACCAAATTCGCCTGAGCGCAGATTCTTGCCTGCGCAATGCAATGAAAATCCAGAATCCGCTGGGTGAAGATACCTCCATTATGCGTACCATTGCTCTGCCCTCTATGCTGGACATCCTGGCACGCAACAGCGCATACCACAACAAATCCGCCAAGCTCTATGAAATGGCAAAGATCTACCTTCCCGTTGAAGGTCAGACTCTGCCTCAGGAACCGAAGATGCTGGTGCTGGGTTCTTACGGTGCAAATGAGACCTTCTTTACCCTGAAGGGTGAATTGGAAGCCATCTTTAAGGGTCTGCGGATCCAGAAGGCAACCTACACTGCTGTCAAGGACAATCCTTCCTATCACCCCGGTCGCTGCGCAAAGGTGACTATTGGCGGCGAAGATGTTGGTTATATTGGTCAGGTGCATCCTCTTGTTGCTCAGAACTACGACATTGACAGTGATGTTTACTGCGCAGAGATCAACTTCACCAAACTCTTTGATCTGCAGCTGCCCGATGCCACCTACACACCCCTGCCTAAGTATCCCAGTGTCAATCGTGACCTATCCTTCCTTTGCGACGAGGCAGTTACCGTTGCAGATGTCACCAATACCATCACTGCATCTGCCGGCAAACTGTTGCGGGATGTAAAGTTGTTCGATATCTACCGCGGAACCGGTATTCCTGAGGGTAAGAAGAGTATGGCATTCTCTCTGGAGCTCCGGGCAGATGACCGCACACTGACTGATGCGGATTCCGAAGGCGTTATGTCCAAGGTGCTGAAGGCTCTGAGCGAAACGCTAGGCGCTGTTCTGCGATAAAACATCTGTTCACAAAAAAATTGCGGATAGGTCTTTACAGTTCGCTTTTTTTGGGATATAATACCACTATCACAATCAGGAGGTCGAAATCATGACGGACCAAAGCACACTGAAATTCACAGTCCCCAGCGACGACAGAGATAGCATGCGCCGGATCTTACGCACGGTATTCGACGCTCTGCAGGAAAAGGGTTACAATCCCGTCAATCAGATCGTTGGCTATCTTTTGACTGAGGACCCCACCTACATCACCAATTATAACAACGCTCGAAGCATGATCTGCAAGCTGGATCGTGACGAATTGTTGCAGGAATTGGTGCGGCAGTATCTTGCCTGATCCATCGCCAAGAGGCTTTTGCCACGGCAAAAGCCTCTTGTTTTTACAAATAAATAACTTCATACCCCCCTCCGTCTTACAAAATCCAACCCTTGAAACTGGTAATTTATTGAAAAAGTTTCAAAAGTATTGACATTTTGGTTACAAAGTGTTACAATCTGAATATCGTTTACAGGAGGCAACCGAAATGGCTGACGAAAAAGTTCTCACCTATAAGGGTCATCCGCTGATGCGGAAAGACAATTTGATTTATTACGGTTCCATGGCTGACTCCCACATCATTATGCTTCAGATCCTGGAGACCAAGAAGGTCGGCGATCTGGATGTGGCTACCAAGGTATCCGTTCAGCTTCAACTTACTGATCCCGCAGCTAAGAGCCGCGATCGGATCGTAAAGAAAGGCGAAAAGGACGGCTTGTATACAGCGTTGGATTTTGGCTGTGTATGGCTGGAGCGTGCATTAGCAGGCAAATAACATTCTCGTAAGACGGAGGGCAACGTATGAAGCGTATTCATCGTGCTGCCAGCCTTGTGCTGGCATTTCTTCTTATATTCAGTATTACCGCACCGGTGGCAGCAGCTGCTGATCGGTATCTGAAAAACGGAATCGGTTTTGTAACCGCTTCCTCTCTGCGGCTTCGCAGTGAAGCATCTTCTACCAGCGAAACTCTGGACTATGCTCCCGGCAATGACATTGCTGTGGTACTTGGCAAAACCGGCAGCTGGTATAAAGTAAATTACAATCTGCAGATCGGATATATGCATCAGGATTACCTGAGCTACACTCCCCGGGAAAACGGTGAGCTTGGCTATGGCCGTATCAATGGCAACAATGTCAAGGTTCGCAGTGGCCCCGGCACAAGCTATCCGATCCTTTCTTCTGCCTATAAGGGCGATCAGGCTTACATCATTGGCATCAACAATCAGTGGTTTAAGGTAATCTTTGGCGAACATATCGGTTATATCCGCAGTGACTATGTGGATCTGACCGAGATCCCCTATGAAAATGTGGATTCCGCCAACTCTCCCCTGTTCTTCCGTGGCGGTGTTTCCACCGGCATCAAACCCAATGCAGAAGCTGTGCAGGGTAACACCGGTCCTACTCTGGTATCTAAAATTATACAAACTTCTAAGAAGTATATTGGTGTCCGCTATTTGTGGGGCGGTACGACTCCCAAGGGTTTTGACTGCAGCGGTTATGTACAGTATGTATTTAATGCCCACGGCATCAAGATCCCTCGCACCAGCCGGGAACAGTACAATTTTGGTACAAAGGTTTCCAAATCCAACCTGCAGCCCGGTGATCTGGTGTTCTTCAACACCAGCGGCAAGGGTGTTTCCCATGTAGGTCTTTATATTGGCGACGGTAAGTTCATCCATTCCGCCACCAGTCACGGTGTCATCATTGCTGACTTGTTCGGTGCTTATTGGAGCAATCTTTACCTTGGCGCTCGCCGCGTCCTGTAAATGAATAACGGCCATTGGCATTTTGCCAATGGCCGTTTTATTATAGCTTATCGATTTTCATGTTCAATGAGTTTCCAGGTTGCATCAATGAGGTTTTGGAACATCGGATTCTCCATTGCCCGAATGATGAAGCTCTGCCGGGGAGAATTGATATCCTCACCGGAAATTTGGAACATTCCATACTGATCGCACAAATTGCGCAGGCGTTCCAACTGGGCAGGTGTGTTCCGAGTAGGCATATAAGTCACAGACTTTACCCCTTCCTCTTTCAGACACTCAAAAACATCATCCAAATAATCATCTTCAAACTTCTGTGCCTTTTTATCACCGGTAACACTGTCACCCACATCACCCAGATATGCATAACACAAGAACGCATCGATCTCGTTGCAAAGCTTGACCATATCCGGCAATTTAGGGCATTCGTCTGTAGCATCAATGAAGATCTGCGGTACAAAAGCACTTTTCAAAATACCCAGCAAATCGTATTCGTAGAAGGGATACTCCGTATCCAGCATCTGATCGGTCTGTTTTTGGGAAAGCTTCAAGCCCATGGCAGAAAGCTTATTCACCATTGCTTGTCCCTTGCCTACCTGCTGCACCAATTTGATTGCCAATGCATACATCAGGTGGCGCTCTGTTACACCACCATTTTCTTTAGCCATGGACAACGGCAATACATCTGTGTCATAATCCAGTGCAATACCGGGAAGCAAAGCGTTGATCTTTTCGATCATTTTGCGGTTACGGGTATGACGTGCCGCCTGATAAGGACGGAAAAATTCTGTCAATACATCGATCTTATCATGGGGAACACCCTGAATGGTCATATAACTGACACTAACCTGGTCCGGATTGTTTGTCCGTCTACCCTCTAAACGGGTACCTGCCATAGATACCCGAGCCTCCATGCCAATGGTTACAGGCATCTGTACCATTTTCGCAGCTTCCAAAAACTCCTGAGCACCGGAGATAGAGTCATGGTCAATAATACCGGCGGTGCAAAGTCCCTCCATGCGTGCTGCATACACTGCTGCTGTAGGAGAATAGGGCGAGAAGGAATATGTGGTATGGATATGGTTATTGATGTACTGGGGCACCATGGGCGGAAATACTGTGGTCTTCAGCACCTCTGCCAAATTCGCAAGGCGTTCTTCCTTTGTAGGTGCATTCAGTTTGTTGAGAATTGCAATATCGATCATGTTTTTTACCTCAGTTCAGCATAACCTGACCACCGGTAACGGGAATTGCCTGGCCGGTTTCATACTTTTGCTCCACACAGTACATAACTGCACGGGCGACATCCAAAGGCAGGCAGCCACGATTCATAGGAACCTTGGCCTCGTAGAACTTGCGCACATCCTCTACAGTCTTAGCACCGGGAACCTTGCCGGCTTCCAGATACTGCACAAACAAGCCACGAACCGGATCACTCCACAGAGGGCCGTCCAGATAGTTACCCGGGCAGATGGCATTGACCTTAATGTTATATGCGCACAGTTCCAGTGCCCAGCTCTGTACCAAGCCAATGGCACCAAACTTAGAACCTGCGTATGCAAAATTCTTATTAGACCCTTCCAGACCGGACTTGGAAGACATAGCAATAATATCAAACATTGCCTCGGGATCAGCCTCATGCTGTGCTTCCATAATAATGGCAGCGTACTTACAGGTCAGGAAAAGACCCGTATAGTTGATAGAGGTCACAAAATCCATGTCCTTCTTTTCAAAAGTAGCAATAGGACCGGAACGAACAACACCGGCATTGGCGATCATCAGATCCAAGCCGCCAAATTTCTCGACGGTCTGAGCAACCAGGCTTGCCACACTTTCCTCGTCAGAAACATTGACAGCGATTGCATATGCACGCTCACCCATTTCTGCAGCAACCTGCTCAGCCAGCGTCTGATTCATATCTGCAATGATGATAGTTGCACCTTCCTTGTAGAGTTCCTCAGCAATACCTTTGCCAAAGCCTTGAGCAGCGCCGGTTACAATCGTGATCTTACCGGCCAGACGGCCTTCACCGGCAGGACGCTTATGAATATTCTCTTTGGCAATCTGCTGCCACTTTGTCATATCTATGCTCATTATTCTCTCTCCTTATCTGATTATCATGTCAGTTTCCCGACAAAACGGATATGGTAATTGTATCATGCTATTGCACAAAAAGAAAGCACAAAATACACAGATTTTTAAAAAAGAGGACAGCTCAGCTGTCCTCTTACTATTCAGATATTTAACGTTGCCTGATATAATGCACAGAATTTACGGTACTTTTCATCATATTTGCCAGACAGATCGGGCATGTACTGCTCCTTCATTGCAACACATGCTGCAACTGCATCTGCATAGCTTGCAAACCGTCCATCTGCAACAGCACCGATCATTGCTGCTCCCAGACAAGCTGCTTCCTGCTCCTGGGGGATTTTCACCGGAATACCCGTAATATCCGCCCACATCTGGCACCATATTGCGCTCTTTGTGCCGCCACCGACTGCTAAAATGCTGTCGCAAGGCAGATTGGCATCTTTCAAGGACTGGCAATTCTTGCGCAGCAAGAACGCAACACCTTCCATAACCGCACGCGCCATATCAAAGCAGTCATGTCCCTGACGCAACCCCCAGAAAACGCCGGTGGCATTGGCATCAAATTCCGGTGCATTCGTACCAACCAGATATGGCAAAAACAGCACTTGGCTATCGTATTCCCGTTGTGCCAGCACCCGGTTCAACTCACCGTAATCCACCTGAGGCATACAAGTTCTGCGGAACCATTCCAAACTCACACCACCACTGGATGCAACGGGCAATAATACGTATGTATCCGGCAAGAAACCATAATGCACTGCCACATTTTCTCCTAATTGAGAGCGATCCTGGGCCATGGTGGCCAGTGCCATCACCGTTCCCATAGAAAGATTGATTCCACCGGGTCGAATATTGCCGGTACCCACCATAGCCGCAAAATGATCCAACGTGCCGATGTTGACAACTGTTTTCTGGCCTGCGCCAATCTTTGCTGCAATCTCCGGCAAAAGAACACCTGCCTCCGCGCAGGGTTCTGCCAATGCAGGCAGCTGATTTTCAGAAATACCGATTGCACAAAGCATCTTCTGCCAGTAGCATTTCTGGTAAATATCAAAGTACAAGCTAAAGGTTGCAATGGACATATCTGCCAGCTTTTTGCCGGTGAGGTAAAATACTACATAATCCTTCAACAGCATATAAGTAGCAGTATTTTTATACACATCTGGGCGGTGTTTCTTCAGCCATAGGATCTTTGTAGCCGGCCATGTGGGGCAAATTTCCATCTGACCGGTAGTTTCCCGCACCTCGTCCGGAGTAAACTGTGCAGAAAGCACTGCACATTCCTCTGTAGAACGTTCATCCATCCAGGAAATAGCATTCATCAGCGGCTTTCCTTTTGCGTCCACGCAAACCAAGGATTCTGCCTGACCCGTGAAAGAAATGGAACGCAGGCATGCGCCATCCTTCCCTTCCATCAGCTGCGCCAGCATCTGGGTCAGATTCTCGCAATATTCCCATGCATCAAACTCCACAACTGCGCCATCTCGCAGATATTGTACCGGGTGGCTCAGACAACTAAGCATTTGAAATTTTGCATCATATAAAGCTGTCTTAATATTGGTACTTCCCAGATCAACGCCAATAAACAATCCTTCCATATTGGCACCTCCTGCATAGTATTTCTGAGTACATTATAGCAAAAGGATTCGCAGGATGCAATTCCTTTTTAAAAATGGCGAAAAAGCATGCTTTTTCTTTGAATAATGGTTGACTTATTATCCATGAAATGGTAGAATGTTCACATGAATATGCATAACGCGATGATGAAAACCAGTACGCATTCAAAGGTCATCTCAGAGAGCTGCTGTTTGGTGCAAAGCAGTGTTGGTCAGAGTGTGGAATTCCTTTCGGAGTGGCTTTGCTGAAGCAAGTAGGCGAAGACGGGGAATGCCCGATACAGCATGCGGCCCTGTTAGGGGCCCGTGAGGCCGCATTATGCGGTAAACTGAGGTGGTACCACAGGAATTTCTTGTCCTCTGCTGATTGGCAGAGGACTTTTCGTTTTTTTAGGAGGAACACCATGATTATTACAGATTTGTTGGAAAAAAATGCACGGCTCTATGGTCAGGAAACCAGCCTGGTGGAGATCAATCCTTCCGAGGAGCGTGATCGTGCTGAAACCTGGTGGGAGTTTAATTTGATCGAAAGTGCAGCTCAAGATGCCCCCTACCGTCGGGAAATGAGCTGGAAGGATTTTGACCGCAGAGCGAACCGCTTTGCAAATCTTCTGCTGAGCCGTGGTGTAAAAAAAGGCACAAAGGTTGCCATTTTGTTGATGAACTGTCTGGAATGGCTGCCTATCTACTTTGGCATTCTCAAAGCCGGCTGTCTGGCTGTTCCCATGAATTTCCGTTACGCCAGTGATGAGATCAAATACTGCCTGGATCTGGCAGACGTTGAAGTGTTGGTATTCGGTCCTGAATTTGTCAGCCGTATCGACACGATTTGCAATGACATCTCCGATGTAAAAATGCTCTTCTATGTAGGTAAGGATGCTCCTGCGTATGCTGAGGATTGCATGAGCCTAATGAATTTCTGCTCCTCCAGTGCACCTCCCATCGCCTTGAATGAAGACGATGATGCCGCTATCTACTTTTCCTCCGGTACTACCGGATTCCCTAAGGCAATTCTTCATAAGCATCGTGCGCTGATGCACGCTTGCCTGACCGAGCAGAATCATCATAGCCAGACCCGTGAGGATGTATTTCTTTGCATTCCTCCTCTGTACCACACCGGTGCCAAAATGCACTGGTTTGGCTCTCTGCTGTCCGGTTCTAAGGCAGTTCTGCTTCGGGGTGTAAAGCCCGAGTGGATCTTGCGTGCCGTTACAGAAGAACGCTGCAGCATTGTTTGGCTGCTGGTACCCTGGGCGCAAGATCTTTTGGATGCCATCAGCGATGGTCGGGTAGACTTGGAACGTTATCAGCTGGATCAGTGGCGGTTGATGCATGTAGGCGCACAGCCCGTCCCCCCCAGTTTGATCCGCCGTTGGCTGGAGGTATTCCCCCACCATCAGTACGATACCAACTATGGTCTGTCCGAATCCATTGGCCCCGGCTGTGTCCATCTTGGTGTGGAAAATACCCACAAGGTCGGTGCAATCGGCAAGCCCGGTTATGGCTGGCAGACAAGAATCGTTGATGAGCTGGGTCAGGACGTCGTCCCCGGCGATGTGGGCGAGCTGATCGTCAAGGGTGACGGTGTTATGTGTTGCTATTACAAGAATGCTGAGGCTACTGCTGAAGTTCTCAAGGGTAACTGGCTCTTTACCGGTGATATGGCTCGTGAAGACGAAGATGGTTTCATCTATCTGGTTGACCGTAAGAAGGACGTGGTTATCTCCGGTGGTGAAAACATTTATCCTGTTCAGATTGAAGACTTCCTGCGTACCTTTGATAAGATCAAAGACGTTGCTGTTATCGGTCTGCCTGATACCCGTCTTGGCGAAATTACCGCAGCCATCATCGAGCTGAAAGAAGGCGAAGCCTGCACCGAAGCAGAGATCGACGAATTCTGCAAGGCACTGCCCCGCTACAAGCGGCCTAAAAAGATTTTCTTTGATGTTGTTCCCCGCAATCCCACCGGTAAGATTGAAAAGCCGGTACTCCGTGAAAAGTATTGTCGCGGTCGTTTGGTTGAGGTGCAAATCACCGGTTGATTTGTTCCGTACTAGAAAGAAGGAATACATATGGATCTTGCCATTAAGATTACTATGCTTGTGATCTTTTTCGGCACAATGATTGGTATTGGCATATATTGCCGCAAAAATTCAACAGATGTAAATGGCTTTGTCCTGGGCGGGCGAAGTGTCGGTCCCTGGCTGACTGCTTTTGCTTATGGCACGTCTTACTTTTCTGCTGTTGTATTTGTTGGCTATGCCGGTCAGTTTGGCTGGAAATTCGGTATATCTGCAGCATGGGCAGGTGTCGGCAATGCCATCATCGGCTCTTTGCTTGCCTGGGCAATTCTTGGTCGGCGCACCCGTGTGATGTCACAGCATCTTGGCAGCGCAACTATGCCCCAGTTCTTTGAAACACGATTTAACAGCAAGGCATTGAAGCTTGCTGCATCTGCCATCATATTTGTGTTTTTGATTCCCTATACAGCCTCTCTTTACAATGGCCTGAGCCGGCTGTTTGCCATGGCCTTCAATATCGATTACTCCGTTTGTGTCATTGCCATGGCTGTGCTAACAGCTATTTATGTCATCGTTGGTGGCTATATGGCTACCGCCATCAATGATTTCATTCAGGGCATTATCATGCTGGTTGGCATTATTGCTGTCATTGTTGCAATTTTGAATAACCAGGGCGGCTTTACGGAAGCAATCGAGAAGCTTAGTCAGGTTTCCGATCCTGCTGCATCTGTTGAGGCTGGTGGATTCACTTCCTTGTTCGGCCCGGATCCTGCCGGATTGATGGGTGTGGTTCTTTTGACCAGCCTTGGCACTTGGGGACTTCCCCAGATGCTCCAGAAATTCTATGCTATCAAAAACGAAAAAGCCATCAACAAAGGCATGATTATTTCCAGCATTTTTGCACTGGTGGTTGCCGGTGGTTGCTATTTCCTGGGCGGTTTTGGTCGACTGTTCTCTGATAAGCTTGATGTTGCCACTGACGGCTTTGACTCCATCATTCCCACAATGCTGCTCGATCTTTCCCCGGTATTGATCGCTATTGTTGTGATCTTGGTACTGTCTGCATCCATGTCTACACTGTCTTCCCTGGTGCTGACCTCCAGTTCCACTTTGACTCTGGATTTCATCAAGGGGACACTTGCTAAAAATCTGAGGGAAAAGAAACAGCTCCTGCTGATCCGAATCCTTGTAGGCGTTTTTATTGCCATTTCCGTTGTCATTGCCATCGTGCAGTATTACTCCAATGTTACGTTTATTGCCCAGCTCATGGGCATCAGCTGGGGTGCTCTGGCCGGTGCATTCTTAGCACCGTTCCTATATGGTCTGTATTGGAAACGGGTTACCAGGCTGTCTGTTTGGATTTGCTTTGGCTTCTCAACCGCAGTGATGCTGACCAATATGCTGGCCAAAGAGCTATTCCCACCCATTCTCCAGTCATCCATCAATGCTGGTGTGTTCTGTATGTTTGCAGGACTTTTGATCGTCCCCATTGTAAGTCTGCTTTCCAAAGCACCTGAGAAAGAATATCTGGAGAAAGTATTCTCCTGCTTCAATAAATCTAAGGAGGAAGCAAAATGAAACAGTTAATGCTGGGCAACGAGGCCGTCGCCCGTGGATTATACGAAGGTGGATGCAGTTTTGTATCCAGTTACCCCGGTACTCCCAGTACCGAGATCACCGAGGCCATTGCAAAATATCCGGAGGTCTACGCTGAGTGGGCACCCAATGAAAAGGTCGCAATGGAATCTGCATTTGGTGCATGTGTTGCCGGTCGTCGCAGCTTCTGCGGCATGAAGCATGTCGGTCTGAATGTGGCAGCTGACCCTCTGTTCACTATTTCCTACACCGGTGTGAACGCTGGTATGGTCATCGGTGTGGCAGACGGTGCCGGTATGCACTCCTCTCAAAACGAGCAGGATTCCCGGCACTATGCCATGGCTGCAAAGATTCCCATGCTGGAGCCTGCAGACTCTGCTGAAGCCCTTGCTTTTACTAAGCTGGCATACGATCTGTCTGAAAAGTTTGATACTCCCGTTCTGATCAAAATGTGCACCCGTGTTTCCCACTCTCAGAGTGTGGTGGAAACCGGTAACCGGGTAGAAACACTGAAGGAATATGTAAAGGATATTCCTAAATATGTTATGATGCCCGGCAATGCCAAGAAGCGCCATCCCGTGGTGGAGGCTCGCACCCGTGCATTGGTGGAATATGCAGAAACTGCTGACATTAACCTCATCGAAAACGGCAAATGCAATGCCATTGGTTTCATCACCTCCTCCACCTCTTATCAGTATGTCAAGGAAGTCTTTGGTGATCAGTACCCTGTTATGAAACTGGGTATGATTTGGCCCATGCCTGAGAAAAGGATCGTTGATTTTGCTGCCTCCGTCGAAAAACTGGTAATCGTAGAAGAACTGGACGGTTTTATTGAAGCCCATTGTAAGAACCTGGGTGTTGCCTGCGAAGGTAAAAACACCTTCTCCTGCATTGACGAACTGAGTCAAAATAAGATTGCAGCTGCTATGGATGCTGCTGTAAAGCCCGGAACTGCCCTGGACACCGCAATCCCGCCCCGTCCTCCCGTCATGTGTGCAGGTTGCCCTCATAGAGGTCTGTTCTACACACTGAAGAAGAATAAAGTAACTGTTCTGGGTGATATCGGATGCTACACCTTGGGCGCTGTCGCACCTCTGCAGGCTGTTGACACCGTTATTTGCATGGGCGCTTCCGTATCCGGCATCCACGGTTTTTGTAAGTCTCAGAACGGTGCTGCGGACAACAAGACCGTTGCCGTCATTGGTGACTCCACATTCATGCATTCCGGCATTACCGGTCTGGTGAATATGGCCTATAACGAATCCAATGCAACTGTTATCATCGTTGACAACTCCATCACCGGTATGACCGGTCATCAGCAAAATCCCACTACCGGCTTTAACCTGAAGGGCGATCCTTGCGCAAAGATCGATCTGGAAACCTTGTGCCACGCAGTTGGTATTAAGCGTGTCCGTGTTGTTGATCCTTATGATCTTGCACAATGTGATACCGTCTTGAAGGAAGAGCTGGCCGCTCAGGAGCCTTCTGTCATCATCTCCCGCCGTCCCTGCGCTCTGCTGAAATACGTAAAGCACAAGGCACCTTTGGCTGTAGATGCCGATAAGTGTGTTGGCTGTAAGGCATGTATGAAGATCGGCTGTCCTGCCATCAGCATTATCGACGGCAAGGCAAAGGTAGACGCCACCCAATGTGTCGGCTGCGGTGTTTGTGAGCAGCTGTGCAAATTTGGTGCGCTGACGGAGGTGTAAGTATGGAAACTAAGAATATTATGATTGTCGGTGTTGGTGGTCAGGGTAGTTTGCTGGCTTCCAAGCTGCTGGGCAGACTCCTGCTCAGTCGTGGCTACGACATCAAGGTCTCCGAAGTCCACGGTATGAGCCAGCGTGGTGGCAGCGTTGTTACCTATGTCCGCTTTGGCGATAAGGTCTACTCCCCCATTATTGATAAAGGCGAAGCAGATTTCATTGTTTCTTTTGAGCTTTTGGAAGCAGCTCGTTGGACTGAGTACTTAAAGCCCAATGGCAAAATCATTACCAATACCCAGCAGATTAACCCCATGCCGGTTATCATCGGTGCTGCAGAATATCCTGAAAACCTGGTTGAAAAAATGCAGCAAGCCGGTATTGATGTAGATGCTTTCAATGCCCTGACCCTCGCTGAGCAGGCAGGTTCTTCCAAGGCAGTTAATATTGTTCTAATGGGTCATCTGTCCAAGAACTTTGATTTCACCCTGGAAGAATGGATGGAAGCAATCGCACAGAGTGTCCCTGCCAAATTCCTGGAGCTGAACAAAAAAGCATTCCTGCTGGGCAGAGAAGCTTAAGGAGGCGCTGTTATGGCAAATTATTATCAGCCCGAAATTGAAACTGCCTCCCGGGAACAAATCGTTGCATGGCAGAATGAACGGCTTGTAAAGCAGGTGCGCCATGTGTGGGACAATGTCCCCTACTACCGAAAGAAGATGGAAGATAAGGGCGTCACGCCTGATGACATTCAGAGTATTGACGACCTACACAAGCTTCCTTTTCTGACCAAGGACGACTTGCGGGAAGCCTATCCCTACGGACTTTTAGGCACTCCCCTTTCTGAATGTGTCCGTATCCAATCCACATCCGGCACCACCGGCAAGCGTGTAGTGGCATTCTACACCCAGCATGATGTTGATCTGTGGGAAGATTGTTGTGCCCGTGCCATTGTTGCTGCAGGTGGTACCAAGGAAGATGTATGTCAGATTGCTTATGGGTATGGCTTGTTTACCGGTGGTCCCGGTCTGAACGGTGGTTCTCACAAGGTTGGCTGTCTTACCCTGCCCATGTCCTCCGGCAACACGGATCGGCAGCTGATGTTTATGACCGATCTGAACGCAACCATTCTGTGCTGCACTCCCTCTTATGCCGCCTATTTGGCTGAATCCATTTACGAACGTGGTATCCGTGACCAGATCAAGCTGAAGGCCGGTATCTTTGGTGCAGAAGCATGGTCCGAGGATATGCGCCACGATATTGAGAACAAATTAGGTATTAAAGCCTATGACATTTATGGTTTGACCGAAACCTCCGGTCCGGGCGTCGCCTTTGAATGTTCTGCACAAAGCGGCATGCATATCAATGAGGATCACTTTATTGCTGAAATCATTGATCCCGAAACCGGTGAGGTTCTGCCGGAAGGCTCTAAGGGCGAGCTGGTTTTCACTGCCATTACCAAGGAAGCCTTCCCGCTGCTTCGTTACCGCACCAAGGATATCTGTGTCCTGAGCCGAGAGAAATGTTCTTGCGGCCGCACCCATGTGAAGATGACCAAGCCCATGGGCCGTAGTGACGATATGCTGATCATTCGTGGTGTCAACGTATTCCCCTCTCAAATCGAAACTGTGCTGATGCAGCAAGGTTATCCTGCCAACTACCAGTTGGTAGTGGATCGTGTAAATCATTCCGACACACTGGAAATCATGGTGGAAATGGCCCCTGAGATGTTCTCTGACTCTCTGGCAGACATCACCAAGCGTGAAAAGGAACTGGTTGGCGCACTGAAGGCAATGCTGGGCATTATGGCCAAGGTCAAGCTGGTTGCTCCCAAAACCATCGCACGGAGCGAAGGCAAGGCCGTTCGCATCATCGACAACCGCAAAATTTGAAGGAGGTAACCTTATGAGTATCCATCAAATTTCTGTTTTTTTGGAAAACCGCAGCGGCCAGCTGGCAGAACTGACTCAGCTTCTGGCTGATAAAAACGTGGACATCCGTGCCATTTCCATTGCAGAAACATCTGATTACGGTCTGGCACGCATGATTGTAGACGATGTACAGAAAGCAAGCTCTATTCTGCTGCAGCATGGCACTATTCTTTCCATGACCCCTGTGTGGGTTGTGGAGGTTCCTGATCGTCCCGCAGGTCTTTCTGAGTTGTTGGCTGTGCTTGCAAAAAATCATGTGGATGTAGAATATATGTACTCTCTATTCACCCACCGCAACGACACTGCCTACATGGTGCTGCGGATCTCTGATGAAGCTGCATTCCTTCATGCTTTGGAAGGCACCGGCATCAAGATTGTCTGCAATGAGGATCTGGATCTGAAATAATGCATAAAAGCCGGATGCAAATGCATCCGGCTTTTTTCTCAAAAAACTATTGACAAATTCGATACCTCGTGTTACGATGTATTACACAAGAGGAGGTATGCTATGGATATTCAACTAAAACGCGGACTTTTAGATGTATGCGTCTTGGCAGCCATTAAAAACGAAGACTCCTACGGCTATAAGATCATCAAGGATATGAAGCCATACATCGAACTGTCTGAATCTACCCTATATACCATTCTGAAGCGGTTGGAAGCAGCAAATATGCTCACCGTACAAACTGCAGAACATGGCGGCAGACTGCGTAAATATTACCATATTACCGATGAAGGTCTGAACCGCATCGACGAATTCAAGGAAGAATGGAAAGAAATGCTTTCTATTTACCAATTTGTAATGAAGGAGGAACGGCAATGACGCAATTACAATTTTTACTGGCACTGCACGATAAATTAAAGGCTTTGCCTAAAGAAGATGTTGAAGAACGCCTGGCTTTTTATCATGAAATGATTGAAGATCGCATGGAAGAAGGCCTTTCTGAAGAAGAAGCTGTTGCAGCCATCGGCACTGTAGATGAAATTGCAGCGCAGATCGCAGGTGATATCCCCCTGATAAGCATCGCAAAGGATAAATTGAAATTGAAACGGCAGCTAAAGGCATGGGAGATCGTACTTTTGGCCCTGGGCGCTCCCATCTGGCTTTCCCTGGTCATCGCTGCATTTGCTGTGATCTTCTCTGTTTATGTTTCCGTATGGGCCGTAATCGTTTCCTTGTGGTCAGTTTTCGGCTCCCTGGCAGGCTGTGTTTTAGGCGGTCTTGTAAGTGGCATCTGCTTTATGGTCACCGGCAATGTTCATGTGGGCATCGCTGTATTTGGTGCAGGTATTCTTTGCGCTGGCCTTTCCATATTTATGTTCTATGGATGCTTGGCAGCAACAAAGGGCACTGTAATTCTCACCAAGAAGGTTGCCATTGCTGTTAAAAAGTGTTTCATTAAGAAGGAGGAAGCATAATGCGTAAAAATACGAAAATTTTGCTGATTGTTGCCTCTGCTCTCTTCGTTCTCGGTGCAGGCATCTGCGTATCCGTCATGACAATACTCAACTGGGATTTTTCCAAGCTGAACACGATAATATATGAAAGCGCGACCCATGAGATCACCGAAGAATTTTCCGGCATATCTATCGTCACGGACACTGCTGATATCGTATTCCTCCCCTCAGAGGATGGTCAATGCAAGGTCGTTTGCTATCAGCCGGAGACTATCCCTTATGTAGTGGAAATTCAGGATGGCACACTGAATATCCGCATAATCGATGAAAGAAAATGGTATGAATACATCGGCATTGCGTTCAGTTCTCCCAAGATCACTGTATATCTCCCTCAAGGCGAATATGGCAAGCTTTCTGTTAAAGCCAGCACTGCAGATATTGAAATCTCTGAGGATTATACATTTGCAAGCATGGATATAACAGTAAGCACCGGTGATGTAACAAATTACGCCTCTACCGCAGGCATTATGAAAATCAAGACCAGCACCGGGCATATTTGCGTAGAAAACATCACTGCTACTACATTGGATCTCAGCGTTACCACCGGCGAAACAAAATTAAAGAACATCCGCTGCACAGAGGTTATCTCTAAAGGTGATACCGGAGATATCTTCTTGACAAATGTAATTGCTACCGGAAAGTTCTCCATTGAAAGAGATACCGGTGATGTAACCTTTGACGGCTCTGATGCATTTGAAATCTTCGTCAAAACAACTACCGGTGATGTAAAAGGCAGTTTGCTGACTGAGAAGACTTTTATTGCAGAAACCTCAACGGGCTCTGTGAACGTTCCCAAGTCATATACGGGCGGCAAATGTGAGGTCTTCACCTCCACCGGCGATATCCGTTTGGAAGTGCGTATTGCCGGCTAACCGCTCCTCTATTTCTATAACAAAACACCCCATTGTCACCTTGTATGACAATGGGGTGCATTTTATTGAAAATCAAGCAAAGTAATAATCGTCGCCTGCAACCTCAAGAGAGCCTGCATAGTAGGCTTCCATAACCTTTTCCAGATCGATGGCATCCTGCACACCAGCTGTTTCATAGCAAGAATGCATGGCAAACTGCGGAAGACCGATATCCACTGTAGGAACAGACACATGGGACAGAGAGATGTTACCCAGAGTAGCGCCGCCGGGAATATCCGCGCGGTTGCAATAGGTCTGTACATTTACACCTGCCTTCTGGCATACCATACGGAAAACTGCAGCAGATACACCATCGGTACTATAGCGTTGGTTCGCATTGAACTTTAGTACCACGCCACCGTTTACCACCGGAGCATTATTGGCATCGGCAAATTCCGGATGGTTGGGATGTAAAGCATGTGCATTGTCTGCAGAGATCATAAAGGAATTTGCCAGCATTACCTCTTCCTCCAGACCCAAGCTTGCGCAAATACGGCTGATTGCGCTTTCCAGCAGCTTGGACGCTGCACCCTGTACAGAAGAAGAACCCACTTCCTCGCTGTCAAACACGCACAGCATGGGAATGCTGTTTCCATCCTCGGCATTCAGGAAACCACGGGTGCAAGCCCAGGCACACTGGAGGTCATCCAGTGCCGCAGAGGAAATATATTCCTCGTTTATGCCCCAAACGCTTGACTTCTGGCGAACATACAGATACAAATCATGACCCAGGATCTCGCCACCTGCAGCTTCTTCCAGCAGATCATTGAGCTTTCCTGCAGCATTGGCACCGCCCAGCAGAGGCAGTGTATCCACAGCAGGATTCCACTTATAGCCTTCATTAGCCTGACGGTTCATGTGGATTGCCACATTGGGGATTATCATCAGATCACGATCGATGTTTACAAGACGGCTCTGTACACCATCTGCTGTTTCCACCATCACACGGCCTGCAATGGACAAAGGACGATCCAACCAGGGAGCCATCAGCATGCCCCCGTATTTTTCCGTTGCCAATCGGGTGTATTTGCCCGTCAATTCTGCATTTTCCTTTACCTTAAAAGTAGGACGGTCAGAATGGCTGGCAGACATCAAAAAACCCTTAGGGGTGATCTCCGGTACACGGAAAGCCAGCACAGCTGTGCCGCCACGAATCAGATAGTACTTACCACCTGCGGTAAGCTTCCAGTTTTCATTTTCATACAAACGGTTATATCCTGCATCTTCCAGAATATTGGCTAAATATGCTGCGGCATGATACACACTCACAGAGGCATCTAAAAATGCCATGAGTTTCTCTGTTCTATGATCCATAATTTCCTCCTATTATCCTTCTACCAGGCTGCAAAACTGATCGATCTGGTCTGCAATCGTCTGCAATGCACCACGCCAGAAATTCTTATCTGTCAGGTCGATATCTGCCACCTTGGCCGTATCTTCAGCTGTAGCGATTGTGGTAGTATACAGCAGTTTCTTATACTTCGGCACAAAAGATGCGCCTTCCTTTTCGTACTGAGAGTACAATCCCCGGGCAAACAAGCCGCCAAAAGCATAGGGGAAATTGTAGAATGTGGGGCCATAGTAATGGCTCTTACATACCCACATGAAGGGGTGCATTACGTCATTGTCCAGGCCATCGCCATAGGACTGCTTTTGTGCTTCGGTCATAAAGCCACACAAGGTATCCGCATTCATAAACTGGGATTCCCGGTTGGCAAATACCATCGTTTCAAAACGATAGCGGGAATAAATATCACAGATGATCTGGGTTGCATCCTGCAACTGGGATTCGATCAAAGCGATCTTCTCATCCTTATCCGCTGCCTTTTCAATAGCTGATGCCATCACAATGCATTCATTGAAGGTAGATGCTGTTTCTGCCAAAGGCATGGAATAGTCGTGATTCAACGGACGATGCTCCCGGATGCACTGATTATGAAATGCATGACCGAGCTCGTGCGCTAAGGTCACGACGTCACCAAACATGCCGTCAAAATTTGTCAAGATACGGCTCTCTCCCAGAGATTCCACACCTGCGCAGAATGCGCCACCTGCCTTGCCATCACGGGGATAGAAGTCGATCCAAGCCTCGTCAAAGGCCTTCGCCACCATGTCAGAAAGTTCCTGATCAAACTCTGCAAACAAGGTGACCAAATAATCCCTGGCTGTCTGGGCTGTAAACTTGGTGGAGGCCTTTCCCATGGGTGCGAACATATCATACCAGGGTAAACCATTTTCGTGACCAAGAGCTTTGCCCTTGGCCTTCAGGTACTGCCAGAACTTCGGCAGATACTCGTCCATAGCTTCCAGCATAGCATCCAAGGTTTCCTGCTTCATGTCGGAATGCTTCAACGTACGCTCCAGCGGGGATTTATAGCCACGGAGTTGGCAATCAGAGATCGTCTCCAATTTAATGGAATTTAAGGCATAAGCCACGGGATCCTTGATCCGATCATAGCATGCCAATTCTGCCTCATAGGCATCCTTACGCACCTGGGCATCTGCATCATATGCAAGATTCCGGATAGATGACAAATTGGTTGTCGTTCCCCGATAGGAAACCGGTACTGTGCTGGTCAGGTACTGCTGCATATCGCTCCAAGCATCGCCGCCAGACAGACCCATTTTCGCCATAACCGCCTCGCCAATGCCAGGCAGCAGGTACTTGCTGGAATCTGCCAGGTTTTTAAACAAAAATGCATAATCCCGAAGATCTGCATCTCCTGCCACCAGTTCCTGTAGGTTATCCACCTTGGCAGCCCAATCCTTCCATGCAGCAAAGGGGGCAGCTACACTGCTGTAAAGCTGCATTACCTGACCCATACGGGAGCCAGCTTCCGGATCGCGCGTGTTTGCTGCCTGACGCAAAGACGCATAGCCTGCCAATTTTCCGATCAATTCCGAAAACTGTTCCTGCAGCGCAATACCCTGCTTTAAACCCTGGATGCCTTCCATAGCAGACAGCTGTTCTGCCAAAGCCTGAATTTTCTCTGTCAGATTCTTTAGCGCAGCCATATCTGCGGCAAAGGCAGGATCATCAAAGCCCTTAAAAATCGGCTCTAAGTTCCATACGTCATTCATAAACATACCTCCGTCTACTTCAATATGTTTATTTTACATCATAACACTACCCTGCGTCAACCGAAAAACGAAGATGTCGAATTTTGTCGATTATTGTCGAACGATTGTTTAGATTTTTCCTTGCAAAATATGATACATTATGCTAAATTATATTTGTCGCACACGGCACACCTTTTCGTGCTTTTTGGGGAGAAAGTTATTATGACAGGAGAGGAAGTTATGGATAATCGCACAACTGTATTCATTGCCGACAGTGCAGAAGAATTTTGTGGATCATTATCCGCTGCATTGAAAACCGCAGACGGTTTTCATGTCATCGGAACAGCCAGCGACGGGGAGCAGGCCACACGAATGATCCAAGAGAAAAAACCGGACGTTTTGGTCCTTGATATGATGATGCCCAACAAGGATGGCATTGCTATCTTACGAATCATTTCCGGTATGGAGAAAAAGCCCGTTATTTTAGCTACATCCGGTTTCATGTCCGAGTATGTTGCATCCAATGCTGCAAATTTGGGTGCTAAGTATCTGATGCTGAAGCCTTGCGATGTTTCCGCCATTGTGGAGCGGCTGGAGGAATTCCGTGGTGGGGAGAACCAACGGATCATTCCTATGCGCCGTCCGGACAAGACCAGTATCGAAACCATGGTCACGGGAATTATTCACGAAATTGGCGTCCCTGCCCATATTAAGGGCTACCAGTATTTACGGGAAGCAATCATCATTGCAGTGGAGGACATGGACGTGATTAACGCAATCACCAAAGTGCTCTATCCCCAGGTTGCAAAGACCTTCCAGACTACACCCAGCCGTGTAGAACGCGCCATTCGCCACGCTATCGAGGTAGCTTGGGATCGCGGTGATCTGGATACCCTGCAGAAATTCTTTGGGTACACGGTATCCAATACGAAGGGCAAGCCCACCAATTCTGAGTTTATCGCCTTGATCGCCGACAAACTCCAGCTGCAGCTTAAAAATGCTGAGGCTGTTCATTTTTAAGCTTTCAAAATCGTCTATATTTCTGATTGCCTTCTAAAGCGTCGGATTGATACAATGCTGTATAACTTTAAACACTCTCAATCCATTTTGGGTTAACCCCTGATGGCTATTGAGAGTGTTTTTGCGCTACAGCTTGCAATATTTTGTCGAATATGGTATAAATGACACTGGAAATATCACAACAGAGAGATTAAGGATAGTCAATATGAAAAATGGTCTGTTTTTTGAAAGCGATGCACTCATCTACTACCGGGATGATGTACCTTATCATGCCGGTGTTATCAAAGTTGATGATGCAATTTATTACATTGGCTCCGGTGGCCGTGCAGTAAAGGGCGTTCACGTGGTTCACGGCGAAATGGCGAATGATATTCTGAAACGTGGAACATATACCTTCGGTGAGGATTATAAGCTGGTTGAAGGCTCCTATATTGCCCCCAAAAAACATAAGCGTCGTAAGACCGGCAAGCTCAAGAAAAAGCTGCTGAATGCCGTCTTTGTTGCTTGTATTGCGATCTTCGCTGTCATTCTGGTGCAGCTATCTACACTCCCCGCCTATTTGGGTAAGCGTTCTTCTGCAACGCAATCGAAAATAGAGGTCCACATGCCAGTATTTGACAGAGATGTGCTTCTCTGTTCCCCTGCTGCCAAATCTGAATACGATGGCTTGCTTCCCCTAGTCAACGCAGTGCAAGCCGGTAATCCATACTGTCCCTTCTGGTTTCAGTATCAGCTTGCAGATATCCCTGGAATTTTGCTGATCAGCGAAAATTCCACATATGAAAATGCACGGGTATATGACCTACCGGTGGATAAGACCAGCATTGCCATCGACAATCTCAAAACCGGTACCGCCTATTATTACAAAGCGATCGTCGGTGATAAGGAATATCCCGGTTCCTTCCGCACCGCAGTATCTACACGGTTTGTTTCCTTTCCCGGATTGTTAAACACCCGTGATATCGGTGGCTATACGACCTTGGACGGCAAGCATGTTCGTCAGGGCTTGCTGATTCGTGGTACAGAGTTGGATGGTCTGGTTAATCCTACATATTTCCTTGCCGATGAGCATATCGCCACTGTGAAAGATACCTTCGGTTTTGTTTACGAGATGGATCTTCGTGATCCTGCAATCTATGCCGGAAGCTACAGATCCCGTTTGGGAATTACGCACAAATTCTACAACGCACCTGCATACGGTGCTATCTTCAACAGTGCTTCTCACGAAGCATTGCGGCAGATTTTTTCCGATCTGGCTAAGCCGCAGAATTATCCAATGTATCTACACTGCACCTGGGGTACAGACCGCACCGGCTGTATCGTATTCTTTCTCCAGGGAGTTTTGAACATGTCTGAAGAAGATATGCTTCGGGAATACGAATTGACGGGTTACTGTTCTCCTGATTTTGTTGGAAGCAAGAATATGCAGGTCGTTATTTCCCATCTGCAAACCTATGAAGGTAATACCCTGCAAGAAAAGATTGTTACCTATTTAACAACAGTTGTCGGTGTTAGCGAAGCTGAAATTACAGCAATTCGCAATATTTACCTGGAAGGATAAATCCATTTTATATAACCGGACAAGGGAATCCTTGTCCGGTTTTCATGTTTTTAAGATTGACAGAAAAGAAAAAAGCGACTATAATTATCCTAGCAAATTAGGGTCTTATAGACTCTGCTATCTCATTATGTACATTTGGCTTAATAAGCCACAGGAGGTAATTCATTATGGATGTTTTAAGCAGATTGGCAAACTCCATCGTCGTCCCCGTTGTTGTCATTGACGACGCTAAGGACGCCGTTCCCACCGCTAAGGCTATGGCTGCCGGTGGCATCGACGTGATGGAGATCACATTCCGTACCGCTGCTGCTCCCGATGCAATCAAGGCTGTTGCAGAAAACTGCCCCAATGTGCTGGTCGGTGCCGGTACCATTCTGAACCTGGAACAGTGCAAACTGGCTGTTTCCATGGGTGCTAAGTTCATCGTTTCCCCCGGTTTTGATGCACAGGTCGTTGGTTGGTGCATTGAAAACGGTATCGCTGTCACCCCCGGTTGTGTCACTCCCACCGAGATCACTGCAGCTGTGAACATGGGCCTGAAGGTCGTTAAGTTCTTCCCTGCCAATGTCTATGGCGGTCTGAACGCAATGAAGAACTTGTCCGCTCCCTTCGTTGGTGTCAAGTTCCTGCCCACCGGCGGTGTAAATGCCGCAAACATCAAAGAATATGTGGATGCACCCTTTATCCACGCTGTTGGCGGCAGCTGGGTCTGCCCCAAGGCTGACATCGCAGCTGGCAATTTTGACAAGATCACTGCACTTTGTGCCGAGGCCCGCAAGGCTGCTCTCGGTTAATTAACAGAAAAGGAAGGAAACTAAAATGGCAAAAGTAATTACCTTTGGCGAGCTGATGCTCCGCCTGCAACCCTATAACTATGAGCGTTTCGTACAGTGCGATCATGTTGAGTTCACCTTCGGTGGTGGCGAAGCAAATGTGGCCGTTTCCCTGGCTAACTACGGCATGGATGTAGCTTATGTCACTAAGCTGCCCACCCACGCAATCGGCCAGAGCGCTGTCAACTCTCTGCGCCGTTACGGTGTTGACACCACCAAGATCGTCCGTGGTGGCGACCGTGTGGGTATCTACTTTAACGAGAAGGGCGCTTCTCAGCGTGGCTCCGTTTGTATCTATGACCGTGCTAACTCCGCTATTGCAAAGGCCGAACCCACTGATTTTGACTGGGATGCAATCTTTGAGGGCGCTGAGTGGTTCCACTTTACCGGTATTACCCCCGCTCTGGGCGGCAAACTGGTCGAGATCTGCAAGCAGGCTTGTATTGCTGCAAAGGCTAAGGGTCTGAAGATTTCCTGCGACCTGAACTACCGTGGCAAGCTGTGGACCCGTGCTGAGGCTCGTGAGGCTATGACCGAGCTGTGCCAGTACGTGGATGTCTGCATTTCCAACGAAGAGGACGCAAAGGACGTATTCGGTATTGAAGCCGAGGCTACCGATATCTACGGTGGCAGCCTGAACCACGAGGGTTACAAGTCCGTTGCTAAGCAGCTGGCTGACAAGTTTGGCTTTGAGATGGTCGCTATCACCCTGCGTGAATCCCACTCCGCTTTTGACAACGGCTGGAGCGCTATGCTGTACAACGTTAAAGACAACGAGTACTGCTTCTCCAAGAAGTACGACCTGCACATCATCGACCGTGTTGGCGGTGGTGACAGCTTTGGCGGTGGTCTGATTTACTCTGTCCTGAACGGCAAGAACACCCAGGCTGCTGTTGAATTCGCAGTTGCAGCATCTGCTCTGAAGCACTCCATCGAGGGTGACTACAACATGGTCACTGTTGCCGAGGTTGAAAAGCTGGCTGGCGGCGACGGCTCCGGTCGTATCCAGAGATAAGGAGAATCCCCATGGCAAACGAAGAAGTCTTGCAGGAAGAAGAATCCAACATCCTGATGCTCACCGATGAAAATGGCGAGGAAGTGGAATTTGAGTATCTGGACTCTGTGGAGTATAACGGCACAGAATATCTGATTTTGATGCCCGCTGTTGAAGATTCTGCTGAGATCGTCATTCTGCAGGTTCAGCCGGTGGACGAAGAAACCGAAAACTATTTGTCTGTTTCTGACGAGAAGGTTCTGGATGCCGTTTATGGTATTTTCAAGGAGCGCTATAAAGACGTGCTCACCTTTGAGGACTAATAAATTTGGGCTGTTGCATTGCAACAGCCCTTTTTTTGTAAAAGTATTGTGTCTTATTCCAGCATAGCAAGGATCATTTCCGGAATTATATAGCAGGGTTTTGATTCCTCGGTGTGATTGGTATTATACAGTGTAACAACACCATAGCCAGTTTTTTTGTCCACAAAAATGGAGGAATTATAGGGATCATAATTGCCGGTATGACCGTAAATATAGTGATCCTTAAAGGGACGCACAAATAAACCCAGGCCATAGAAGCTTCCGGGAGTATCGGTTTTAGGCGTATGCTTGGCATACATATCCCCGGCAGATTCCGGAGTCAGCAAGCATTCACCGTCATCGGTAACACCATCACGAAGCAGGAATCTTGCCCATTTGCACAGATCCTCTGCATTGGAATACAAACCTGCGCTGCCGGAATAGGCCATATTAATCCGCTGGTAATGGACCAAAGAAGGCTTACCGTCAGCACCACGCATATGGGGAAGGCTGAGCGGATAAGTTGATGCAACGTGATAATCAAAGGTTGTCCGGTCCATTCCAACAGGAGCCAGTACATATTCTTTGTGTAATTCTGAAATCCGCTTGCCTGTAACCGTCGTCGCCACACAGGCGGCAATGTCATAGCCCCAGTCGGAATAACAGTACCTGCCATCCTCGGGCAGAGAATCCATCGGAAGTGTGGGAATCGTTCCACGAAGCGCATCTTCAATGCGGAATTCATCTCGAGTACCTTCTTCGAGCCAATCATCTGCAGCCAAGCCCGAAGTAATGGTGCAGCGTCATTGTATCAACTGCCTCCGGACGGGACAAGGTAAGCCAGGGCAAATAGTTCTTGATGGGTGTTTCCAGATCAAGACGCCCTTCCTGGCAAAGACGAAGGATTACCACAGCGGTAACTGTCTTCGTCATAGATGCGATCTTATACATCGCATCCGGATATGTACGTACCTCAGGGCGAATGGCATTTTCAAAACCAAATCCTGCCTTATAAATGGTTCCGTTTACATCCGTAACCGCCACGGACATACCTGCAATGTTATTTTCAATACGAATTTTTTCTAGTGCTTCTGTCACCGCTTTTGTATCTAACATCAGATATTTTCCTCCGTTCTTAACTCTTGATGACTTATGAAACGCAAGCACTGGCCTCAGATGGTAATCGAAAAAAAATGGGACTGCTTTCGCTGTCCCATTTTTAATTCCAGCCGGAATCCTCGGATTCCGGTTTTTTGCTTCTGTTCAGCAGTTTTTCTACCACCTGAGATGCCGGAACATTCTCATACAGCACTGCACAGGCGGCACGGACAATAGGCATATCTACACCGTATTTTCTCGCCAATTCTTCTGCAGATTTAGCAGCATAGTAACCTTCCACGACTGCCCCAACCTGTTCTCTGGCTTCATCAGGGGTTTTCCCCTCGCCGATCAAAATACCGGCACGGCGGTTTCTGGAATGCTGTGAGGTACAGGTAACGATCAAGTCACCCACTCCGGCAAGTCCGGAAAAGGTATCACGTCCGGCACCCATAGCCACACCCAACCGCGCCATTTCTGTCAAGCCGCGGGTCATCAGCATTGCCTTGATGTTGTCACCGTAACCTATGCCATCAGTCACACCTGCGCATAAGGCAATTACATTTTTCAATGCACCGCCTAATTCAGCGCCCACGATATCCGGACTGGTATAGATGCGGAAATAATCAGACATAAAAGCATCCTGCACCAGCTCTGCCTGCTTTTGATCGGGACTTGCGGCCACACAACCGGTAGGCTTGCATTGCGCCAATTCTTCTGCATGGCTGGGACCAGTCAGCGCCACAACGGGACGCGCCGTTTCTTGCTCAACCACTTGACTCATACGCAGCAATGTTCCCGGCTCAATACCCTTAGTAACCGACACCATCACAGTGTCCGCATCCAGATATTGTGCTACGCATCGGCACACTTGACGTATCGCATGGGAAGGACTGGCAATTACCACCATTTTGCTTCCGGATACACATGCAGGATCTCCGGAGATATTCAATGCTGCCGGCAATAAGATCCCCGGCAAACGTGGATTGTTCCGGGATCTATTCATTTGCTCTGCCTTTTCGGCTGAACGTGCCCACAGAGTTACATCATGACCATTTTTGCACAAACTGATAGCCAAAGCTGTACCCCAGGCACCACTTCCAACAACTGTAATTTTCATTTGTTCAAATCCCTATGAATCAGATGAACCTTAGATTCCGTTCCCTTGATCAATCGGCTAATATTGCTTCTGTGCATATAGATTGCCAACAAGCTGATAAAAATACCACCTGCCATCAAAATCCAATCGCCACAGTATACAATAGCAAAGCCTGCACCACATGTTAATGCACCTAAAACAGAACCTAAAGAAACGTAACGGGTAATGGCAAAAGCGATGACAAATACTGCCAGCATTGCCAGCGCAATGCGCCAATCCAGAATCAATGCTGCTGTGAAGCCGCAGAGGATGCCCTTACCGCCCTTGAAGCCCAGCAGGGCCGGAAAATCGTGGCCAAGGGATACGAGCACTACGCCCAGCACCAAGCCTTCCTGGTAGTACCCAAAGGCTGCCAGCGAAAAACCAGCTGTATAAGCTGCTGCAACGGTCTTTAACATATCCACAGCCATAACCAAAAAGGTACTCCATCCACCATAGCTACGGAAAAAATTGGTAAGACCTGCATTTCCGCTGCCATGCTTGCGTACATCATCACCGGCAATCAATGCGGAAATGCATACGGAGCCGTTCAGATTCCCCAGTAGATAAGCAGCCAGGGCTGCAGCTAAGATCGCACCGATCATTATACTTCCTCCTTGTCACCTTTCTGACGAATGGTAATACGCACTGGTGTTCCCTTTAAACCAAATACCTCTCGGATCTGGTTTTCCAGATACCGCTGATAGGAGAAATGGAACAATCTTGCATCATTGCAGAAAATGACAAAATGCGGGGGTTTTGTGCTTGCCTGAGTCATATAATAGATTTTTAAACGACGTCCCTTATCAGAGGGCGGCTGCACACGGGCAGTAGCATCTGCAAGGACACTGTTCAATGCACCGGTAGTAATACGGCTGGTATTCTGCACATGGACATCCTGAATCACCTGAAACAGCTTGTCCACGCGCTGACCGGTCAGCGCAGACAGGAATACCACAGGAGCATAGAGCATATAGCTCAGGCCGTTGCGCACTTCTCCTTCCATGTCACGCATGGTGTTGGTTTCCTTATCCTCAACTGCATCCCACTTGTTAACAACAATAATTGCAGCTTTACCAGCCTCATGAACCAGTCCGGCAATCTTTGTGTCCTGCTCTGTAACGCCTTCATTGGCATCCACCAGAATCAGGCATACGTCTGCACGCTCAATGGCGTTAATGGAACGCATATTGGAATAGCGCTCAATGGCATCATCCACCTTACTCTTGCGACGCATACCAGCAGTATCGATGAAGCAATACTTTCCGGTTTCATTTTCAAAATAAGAGTCGATGGCATCACGGGTCGTGCCTGCAATATTGGACACAATCACGCGCTCCTCGCCCAAAATGCGGTTCAGGAGGCTGCTCTTGCCAACATTGGGCTTGCCAACGATGGCAACCTTAATGATATCGCTTTCCTCGTCATCCTCATTCTCTTCCGGGATATTCTCCAGCACCCAGTCCAGCATATCGCCGGTACCATGGCCATGGATTGCAGAGGTCTCAAACAGATCGCCAATACCTAAGCTATAGAATTCATATACATCCGGATTTACCTGACCGATAGAGTCGCACTTGTTCACAGCCAGACAAACGGGCTTGCCGCTTTTACGCAGCATAGTTGCCACGTCCTGATCTGCAGCAGTTACACCGGAACGCACATCAACCACCATGATGATGGCATCTGGCAGTTCGATACCAATCTCTGCCTGACGGCGCATGAATTTGAGCATATCGCTGTCAGTATTGGGTTCGATACCACCGGTATCCACCAAAGAGAAATGTCGATTACACCACTCACAATCGCCATAGATCCGGTCACGGGTCACACCGGGGGTATCCTCTACAATAGAAGTACGCTGACCGGTGAGTTTATTAAAAAGCATGGATTTACCTACATTAGGTCTGCCAACAATGGCAACCAAAGGTTTTGCCATAGGGATCTCTCCTTTCATAGGAAGTTCTTTTTCCTTATTATGCCACAATTCTGTGTCAAAAGCAAGGAAAAAGAGGAAGGCATAGTTGCCTTCCTCTGCGCATTCGCATTTTCCTGCCTTAGTCAGCCTTGGCGGCCAGGACCTGACGGCCATTGTAGGAGCCGCAAGCCTTGCAAGCTCTATGGGGCATGACGGGCTCACCGCACTTGGGGCAAACGGCCACGCTGGGAGCAGACAGCTTCCAGTTGGAGCCACGACGCTTGTCACGACGGGCCTTGGATACTTTACACTTAGGGACAGCCATGGATGACACCTCCTTGGTCAAACTGCTTTTTGCAGCATTCTTATGGTTTTACTTCTCGAGAAGCTGCTTCAAAGCAGCAAAACGGGGATCGCACTCCTTTTGGCAATCACAAGGGCCATCGTTCAGGTTTTTACCACATCTGCAGCAAAGTCCTTTACAATCTTCCTTGCATAGCATCTTGGAATCCATATTCAGCACGAAAACCGTGCGGACGATATCTTCCAAGTCTGCATTATCGCCCACCAGAGGGAACACCCATTCATCTTCATTTTCTTCATTGTTCAGCTCAGTTACCAGCACCACATTGATGGGAAGGTCCACATCCTTCTCAAAGTCCTGGGCGCAGCGGTCGCAAACGCCATGGAGTGTGGTTTTCACCTGACCGGTCATCATCAGTACACCTGCGGTATTGCGCACTGTACCGGAGGCCAGCACCGGTTCACTTACCGGAAAACTTTCGCCATATTGAAGATCACTTAGGTCCACGCTGGTGGAAAAGGGAACCGATGCACCGGGACAATCAATTATCTTGGAAAGTCCTAAAAGCATAGTATCCCCCTCCTCGCAGTCATGCCTAAACATTATATAGCTCTTTGCGCCATTTGTCAAATGTTATTTTTTCAAAAATTGTATTTTCCGCCATGATTTTTTTCTATTTTTACCCGTTCTATTCCTCCATGGACGGGCATACCTTGTTGTAGACCATGGCAGGAGCCTGAATCCTGCCGGATGAGGAGGCAGGCTATGGAAAATATTTATGCTGACATTGCCGCAAGAACCGGCGGAAATATCTATGTAGGTGTTGTCGGACCGGTACGTACCGGTAAATCCACACTGATCAAACGAATCATGGAGGAAATGGTAATTCCTCGTATTGATGACCCGTATCGCAAAGAACGGGCCCGGGATGAGTTACCCCAAAGCGGTTCCGGCAAGACTATTATGACCTCAGAACCCAAATTCGTGCCTGAGGAAGCCATTGAAATCTCTCCCGATGGGAAAGTGAAGCTCCGTATACGGATGATCGATTCTGTAGGCTATATGGTGCGAGGAGCGGTCGGCGCGGACGAGGAAGGTGTCCCCCGTATGGTCACCACACCCTGGTATGATTATGAAATCCCCATGACGGAAGCTGCTGAGCTTGGTACAAAAAAGGTCATGGAGGATCACTGTTCTATCGGCTTAGTGGTAACCACAGACGGTACTGTCACAGATATTCCCAGAAGCGACTATGTGGATGCGGAACGCCGGGCAATTTTGGATATGAAAGCCACCGGAAAGCCTTTCCTGGTAGTGATCAATACCCGTTCTCCTAATTCTCCCATTGCAAAAGAGGTCAAGGAATATCTGCGTGCTGAATTTGGCGTAGAGGCAGCCATCGCAGATTGCCAGGCATTGGACAGCGACAGCATTACAATGCTCCTGAAGGATCTTCTCTATGCCTTCCCTATGCAAGAATTGAAAATCTATTTGCCCCGCTGGATGGATGCTTTGGAACCTGACCATCCCGTTAAGGCAACTCTGAATGAGATTCTGCTTCAGTGCGCACAAAATATTGGTCCTCTCGGTCAGGCTGAAGGTGCGTTAACCGCTCTGCAGAATGTGGAACAGCTACAAAGCTATGCCATTCGTGGCATTGATTTGGCTTCCGGCGCAGTTTCTTGTGTACTGCAATTCCCGGAGAGTCTGTTCTACCAGATTCTCAGTGCCAAGGCTGGGATGACCATTACAACAGATGCCCAGCTTCTGCAACTACTGACAGAGTTGAGCCAAGTCAAAAAGGAATACGACAAGATCTCTGATGCATTGTCCGCTGTCAAGGCAACCGGCTATGGCGTTGTCATGCCCAATGCTGACGAAATGGTGCTGCAAACTCCTGAGGTTTTACGCAAAAATGGCGCTTTTGGAGTAAAACTCAAGGCTGGCGCACCTTCTATCCATATGATCCGGGTAGATATTGATACAGAGATCAGTCCCATGGTGGGCAGCGAGCAGCAATCCCAGGATCTCATTTCCTATCTTACCGGGGAAGATCCGGATAAGCTGTGGCAAAGCAATATCTTCGGCAAATCCGTCTATGATTTGATTCAGGAAGGGCTTACTGCCAAGGTTATCCGTATGCCGGATGATGTTCGTGGAAAATTCCGTGGTACGCTCAGCCGTATTGTCAACGAAGGTGCAACGGGATTGATTTGCTTAATTTTGTAAGAAAAAAACCGGCTGCAAGTGCAGCCGGCTTTTCTTATGCGTTCTTCAATTTTCCTGCCATTGTTTGTACCACTTTGGCACAACGATGGGCAGCAATCGCCTCGAAAGTAGGATAGTCCATATCTGCGCTGTCGTCTGCCTTGTCAGAAATGGCACGAATAATCACAAACGGCACTTCATTTCGATAGGCTGCCTGGGCAATGGCGCCACCTTCCATTTCCGTACACAATGCCTGAGTGTTCTCGATAATGCCATTCTTCACGGCCTTGTCGCAGATGAACTGGTCACCGGTGGCTACTCTGCCCACCTTGATATGACCGGGGTGGACTTGTTCGCCAGCTGTCAGGGCATAGCGAATCATGGTTTCATCCGCAGGAAATGCCACCACATCCATACCGGGTACTTTGCCATGGGGATAGCCAAAACCAACACAGTCAAAATCATGGTACATGGCATCCTTGCTTACTACCAAGTCGCCAATATCCAGTTCGTTGCGCAAAGAGCCTGCAATGCCGGTGTTTACCAAATGGGTAACCCCAAAGCAATCACAGAGGATCTGCACGCAAAGGGCAGCATTGACCTTTCCTACACCACACTGGACAACAACAGCAGGCAGGCCTTCCAAAGTACCTTCACAGAACTCCATGCCGGTACGCCAAGTAATGACCTTGTCCTGCATATTTTCCTTTAAGGTATCCACCTCGATTTTCATGGCACCAATAATTCCTAATTTCATACTTCTCTCCTTATTCCGGATAAACCAATTGGTCATCACCAATATTTTCAAGCAGCTGGGCATATTTCCTGCCCCAGTAATTTGCCATAGGCAGGTTCATATCCAGATAATTGCCGCAATCTTTGGCAGATGCGCCAGGTACGTCACCCTGAAAATCTGCAATAAAGCGGAAGCACTCCAGCACCAAAGGCAATGCATCCTTGGAGGTCAGATCTCCGGCCAGAAGCAGATAAAAACCGGTGCGGCAGCCCATAGGGCCAAAGTACAGCACTTTATCCTTCCAGGTAGGTTCATTACGTAGATAGGTCGCCGCCAAATGCTCCATGGTGTGCATTTCTGCTGTGTTGATAACCGGCTCACCATTGGGTTTGGTCAGTCGCAGATCAAAGGTAGTGACCGTTTCTGAGCCCACCCGATCCTTCCGGGATACATACAGACCCGGCTGCAATTTAATATGATCAATTGTAAAACTTGTGATTTTTTCCATTTTGTTTTCCTTTATACATCCAAAGATACTTTAACACTTTTCTCGCAGTTTGCAGCATCAATTGCCAGCACCAGCAAAAGTGCCGGAATTTCGTCCGCAGGATTCTTGTACTCAATGACGTATGTATCACTCCAAGAAATAAGTTTCTTGGAAACACGCAGAACCTCATGATCGCCCCTGCAAGCTACATAGTTCCATCCCATGAAATCACCGTTCACATCCCAACCACGGAAATCCACCCGATATTTTGGTTTCAGAACTGTAAATTCTCTGGAAATTGTGCCAGCAGTATAGCCATTCATTATGATTTCAAATTTTGGCAGGAAAGTCAGAAGTTTTTGTCTGATTGCGCCCACTTCTTGACCGGTTTTCTTATCAAATATGTGGATCTGATGTCCCAGAGAAAAAACCTTTCCTTTTACAAAATACCGGGGCTGCCCAGATTCATCGTAAACATCATAGGAATCGCCCCAGGAAAAGATACGTTGCTTAATCAGTAGTTGCACGGCAATCCCTCCTTTTGAATATCATACTGCAAAAAAGCGATAATTGCAAGATGATTGCATTCAACCGGCAGTTGAAAACGTTTTCAACTAGCTGTTGATTATGATATTTTTCAATTCTCAAAATATTTGATAGCAATTTTCCGTATTTTATGTCATAATACAATTATCAAAACAAAGGAGGCATCCTTATGGAGCAGACATTAGGCAAGCGAATTGCAGCAAACCGGAAGCGTCTGAAATTGACGCAAGATCAATTATCGGAACAACTTGGTGTCACTGCTCAAGCAGTAAGCAAATGGGAAAACGACCAGTCCTGCCCGGATATTACGATGCTCCCCAAGCTTGCAGCAATCTTTGGCATCTCTACCGATGCGTTGCTGGGGCATGAAACAGCCGCTCCCATCTATCAAGGCGAGGTTGTAGACGAAAATGATGAAAACGGCATTCACGCAGCCAATGACAACTGGGAATTTCATTATACTGTCAGCAAGCGCGGTGCGCTGTGTCTTGCATTTATGGTATTGCTGGTAGGCGGTTTGATGTTTGCCGGACGCCTGCTTTACTGGGATGTGTCCTTCTGGAGTATCTTGTGGCCCACTGCGCTGTTGGTTTACGGTTTGAATGAGTTGCGGAATTTCTCGGTATTACGGCTGTGTGTGGCATTGTTTGGCGCATACTATCTGGTACATAATCTGGGTTTCTGGACACTGGATATCAATGGTAACCTGATTTTCCCCATTATCATCCTGCTCTTTGGTCTCAGCCTTCTGTTCGATGCTCTGCGCAAACCGAAAAAACCCATTGTCACCTTCCATCATAACGGCAACGACAATAAAAAGGCTTACTGCAACATTACGGAAGAAAATGAAAGCTTTGATTGCAGTGTGCGCTTTTGCGAAGAAAGCTATACAGTTTCCCTCCCCCGTGTTTCCTCAGGTGATGCCAGTGTCAGCTTTGGTGAACTGACCGTAGACCTGACCCAGTGCCAGGAGATCGCAAGCAGCTGCAATCTGGATCTTTCCTGCGCTTTCGGCGAAATGAAATTACTGCTTCCCAAGACCTGTCGGGTCGTGCCGGATACCTCCACTGTTTTCGGTTCTGTGGAATTCTTTGGTCAGCCTGACTCTAACGCACCCACAACCATCCATTTAGATGCTTCCACCTCTTTTGGGCACATTCAGATTCACTTCGTATAAACCTTTTTAAATTGCTCTGCGGAAAATTCTGCAGAGCAATTTCTTTATTTGACAAATGCCCCCTTTGGCATTAAAATAATCCCATAGAAATTTATAATGAGGTGAACACCTATGGATCAAAATCTCCACTTGGAAACTCTGTGCATTCAGGCAGGCTATACCCCCGGTAATGGCGAGCCTCGGCAGATTCCTATTATTCAAAGTACTACCTTTAAATACGCTACTTCTGAGGACATGGGCAAGCTCTTTGACCTGGAAGCCAGCGGCTATTTCTATTCCCGGCTGCAGAATCCCACCTGTGATACAGTTGCTGCAAAAATTGCAGCACTGGAAGGCGGCACTGCTGCTATGCTCACCGGTTCCGGTCAGGCAGCAAACTTCTTTGCAATGTTCAATATTGCCTCCTGCGGTGACCATATTGTTTCCAGCTCTGCCATCTATGGCGGCACTTTCAATTTGCTGAGTGTTACCATGAAGCGCATGGGCATTGATGTGACTTTTGTCAGCCCGGATTGTACTGAGGAAGAGCTGAATGCAGCTTTCCGTCCCAACACCAAGCTGGTATTCGGTGAGACCATCGCCAACCCTGCATTGACCGTGCTGGATATTGAAAAATTTGCCAAAGCAGCTCACGCCCATGGCGTGCCGCTGTTTGTTGACAACACCTTTGCTACTCCCATTAACTGCCGTCCCTTTGAATGGGGCGCAGATATCGTCACCCACTCCACCACCAAGTATATGGACGGCCACGCCAGCGCCGTTGGCGGCTGTATCGTAGACAGTGGTAAGTTTGACTGGACCAAGTATCCTGACAAATTCCCCGGTCTGTGTACCCCTGATGACAGCTATCATGGCGTCACCTATACTGAGCGTTTCGGTCTTGCCGGCGCATTCATTACCAAGTGTACCGTCCAGCTGATGCGCGATTTGGGTTCCGTACAATCTCCCCAGAGCGCATTTATTCTCAATCTGGGTCTGGAAAGTCTGCCCTTCCGCATGAAGCAGCACTGTGCCAATGCTCAGAGAATCGCCGAGTATCTGCAGAGCAATCCCAAGGTTGCATGGGTCAAGTACTGTGGTCTGAAGGGTGACAAGTATTACGATCTGGCACAGAAATATATGCCGAACGGTTCTTGCGGTGTCATATCCTTCGGTCTGACCGGCGGAAGAAGCGCTGCTGAAGTCTTTATGAAACATTTGAAACTGGGCTCTATTGAGACGCATGTTGCCGATTCCCGCACCTGCTGTCTGCACCCCGCCTCCTCCACCCACCGCCAGATGACCGATGCCGAGCTGGATGCAGCGGGTGTTGGCGCTGATTTGATTCGTCTGAGCTGCGGTCTTGAGGATGCCGGCGATTTGATCGCTGATCTGGAACAGGCTATCGCCAAGGTATAAGCATGGCAGATCAATATTCCCGCACTCGATTGCTGTTGGGTGATGATGGTCTGGAAAAACTCCGCAACGCCCGGGTAGCTGTGTTCGGCTTGGGTGGTGTTGGTGGCTATGCTGTGGAGGCTTTGGCGCGTTCCGGTATTGGGCAGTTGGATCTGATCGACGACGATGAAATCAATGTGACCAATCTGAATCGCCAGGTCCTGGCACTCCATTCCACCATCGGCATATCCAAAGTAGAAGCCGCCAAAAAGCGGATCTTGGATATTGATCCCACCATTCAAGTTCGCACCTATCAAACCTTTTACCTCCCTGAAACAGCCGGAGAATTTGATTTTTCTCAGTATGACTATGTATTGGATGCAATTGATACCGTAACTGGGAAATTGGAGCTCATCACCCAGGCAAAAGCTGCCGGAATTCCCATCATCAGTTGTATGGGAACCGGCAACAAGCTGGACGCCTCCGATTTCCGGGTATCCGACATTTCCAAAACCCGTGGCTGCGCCCTTGCCCGCATTATGCGCAAGGAGTGCGCCAAGCGAGGGATTAAGGGTGTCAAGGTGGTCTGGTCTGAGGAATTGCCTTTAAATCCTCAGGTTGGCGCTGAAGAATTTCAGGAATCCCAACGAGAAGGCTCTTCCCGTCGGGCACTTCCCGGCTCTACCGCCTTTGTTCCCGGTGTGGCAGGCCTGATTATGGCCGGTGAGGTCATCCGGGATCTGAGCGGCTGCACGGAGGTACGCAGATGATCCTATATTTGAAACAAAGCGCCTGGATCTTTGGATTTACATTGCTGGGTGAAGCATTGAACAGACTCCTTCCCCTGCCGATTCCGGCAGCAGTGTACGGCTTGGTTCTGCTGTTTGCCGCACTGTGTTTGAAAATTGTCAAAGTGGAACAGATCAATAAGGTCAGTGATTTCTTGCTGACGATCCTGCCGATTCTGTTTGTTTCACCTGCTGTGAATCTTTTGGAAAGCTGGGGTATCGTGGCACCTCATGTGCTTCCCATCGCCCTGCTGGTGCTTTCCTCCACCATTTTGGTATTTGCCGTTGCAGGTGTGATTTCTCAACTTTTCTGCAGAAAGGAGAAATCCGATGAAATGGATTCTTGAACTCTCCTTGCTGCCGCTGATCGCCACGATTTCGACGTATCAGGCAGGCCTCTTTCTGCAAAAGAAGCTAAAATCTCCTCTTTGCAATCCCCTGCTGATCTCCATTGTTCTTCTGATTGGTTTGATGGTTCTGACCGGATATCCCAACGCCAACTATCAGGCGGGTATGAAGACCATTTCCTGGCTGATTACCCCTGCAACCATCTGTCTGGCAGTGCCGTTATATCAGCAGGTACACGTTCTGAAAAAGAACTGGAAGGCCGTTCTTGCAGGTATCACCGCAGGAACTTTGGCAAGTTTGTCCTTTATTCTCGTAATGTGTCGGATTTTGGAGGTTGGCGATGTATTGACCTATTCCCTGCTTCCCAAGAGCATCACCACCGCCATGGGTACTGCCCTCAGCGAGCAGACCGGTGGTGACGGTGCTATCACAACAGCAGCGATTGCTGTTACCGGCATTTTGGGTTGTGTGCTTTGCAAGCCTTTGTGCAAAATTTTCCGGATCACACATCCCGTTGCGCAGGGCGTTGCGCTAGGCACAGCTGCTCACGTTTTGGGCACTACGAAAGCTCGTGAGTTGTCTGACTTGACCGGCGCAGTCAGCAGCCTTTCTCTGACTGTAGCAGGCATTTTGACAGCGGTTTTATATCCCATTATTGAAATTCTATAATGTTAACCCCGGCATCCAAATGGATGCCGGGGTTTTCCAATTTATCTCTATTCGTTTTGAAAGGCTGCTCTATATTTAGGCAGTACAATCTTTACAAACAGCATGACATTGACAATCAAGAGAATCGCACATACAATTCGCACCACAATCTCAGGCATCAGCAATGCAATACCATTCATATCCCCGCCACCGAAGAAACCGCAGAGCAAACTCAGATATAGCGGGTCAATCAGAAGCATCGCAATCGTAACATAATAAGCGCAGGCCTTAAAAACTTTAGAAGATGCTTTCGTGATTGTTCCAATCAACGCAATCAGCAAATAAGCAGCCACAGTTGTGGCAACAGCCCCCAAAATACAGAAAATCCCAACTTGCGTTTGCGTCATCTGCTCTGCATATATGTCTATTTGCATGCCCAATCCTATGAAATTGATTTGCTTGAAGGTTCCTATAGATAAAGCATATAGAAAATGCGCACCTTCGTGTATCAGGTAGTAAGCGATGATTGCCGTAATCAATCCAATATATTGTCTTGCTCGTTTATGCATTGTCCATTAAACACCTTTTACTTCAATCGGCGGGTAATCTCATTGGCAAGCAGCGCAAATTCGGGGATACCCAGCGTTTCGCCTCGGACATTCTCATCAAAACCGCAGGCTGCTATGACCTCAGCCGCTCCGTCTTTGCCCAACTGCGGGAAACCGGATGCAAGGCCATTGCTCAGTTTTTTCCGACGCATGGCAAAACTGGCGCGCACTGTACGGAAAAAGATAGTCTGATCTTCCACATTCCAGGGACGTTCTTTGCGCACCCGTAAGGTGATAACTGCAGAGGTCACCTTAGGCTGAGGCAGGAAGCAATGGGCAGGCACATCAAATAAAAGCTCTGGCTCAGCATAATACTGACAGAATACCGTAAAGGCACTGTAATCCCCAGTACCGGGCCGTGCAGCAATCCGTTGTGCCACTTCCTTCTGCACCATGACGGTAACCTGATCAAAGCATTCTGCCTCCAACAGAGCCGTCAAAATGGGTGAGGTAATATAATACGGAAGATTCGCACAAGCGGCAGGACGCAATCCGGAGAATTTATCCTTTACCAATGCAGGAACATCCAGTTTCAGCACGTCATCCCATAGAATCTCCAGATTCTCAAACTCGCCTACTGTCTGCGCCAAAATGGGCTTTAGTCGATTATCCAGTTCAACAGCACAGACCTTCCCTGCCCGCAGGCACAACTGCTGTGTCAAAGGGCCGATACCGGGGCCGATCTCCAAAACGCCGGTATTTTCATCCACGCCGGAATCCACCGCAATCTGCTCAGGCACCCAGGATGCAATCAAAAAATTCTGTCCCTTTGCCTTGGAAAAATGAAAACCATGCTCCGCAAGAAGTGGCTTCATTACTTGAATATCACAAACATTTATCATAAAAAAGGACCGCCTTTCTTTCGGTAGTATACCAAAAGAAAGGCGGATTTGCAACCATTATCCGAGGAAATAAACTTGACAGTTGCGAATGCCAAATTTATCACATTCCGCAACGGTATCAAAATACAAGTCGATACGGTGACCCTTGATGGCGCTGCCACAGTCTTCAGCGGTGGCAATACCATATACATATCTGCCATCATTGGACACAATATACATACGCGTTCCGTAGGGAATCACTGTGGGATCCACAGCAATTGCACCAACACGGCACAATGTGCCGATAAAGTTGTACTCTGTACAACCCGGGTCTAGATTATTGTAGGCGGTTGCCTTAAATTCTTCTACATGGGTAAAGGTGAGAACTTCGCCATCAGGGGTAATGATGTAACCATCACCGATGATGGGCTGACCGGTGGTTTCCGGTTTGGTAACCGGAGAAGGACCCGGATTCACGGGAGCTTCACCCGTCGGGGGCACCTGCTCTACATAGGTGCCAACTGCTACCACCGCATTTACCGGCTGTTTCACCACATCTTCACTCAGCAGAGTACGGCTGATTTCTTCGCCATTGACATAAACCACAGCAGCTGTACACAGAACCTGTCCATTTACACCGGGGGTCAACACCTTCTCCTCGTCTTCTGCCAGAGAGGGATCATAGCAATATGTTGTTTCGTAAGGAAGAACTGCGATGTAGGTTTCCTCTGTTTCTACAGAACGGGAGATGGTAACATTCAGGCCATCAAAAGTCTGAGAATTCAGAGGTACAGAAACAACATCTTCCTTCGTCAGAATCAAGGACAGACGTTCCAGCAGAGATTCCACGGTTTCACCATAACTGATAACTTGCAATGCATTTCCACCGTGATTGATGGTAATCATCTGCTTACGCTGAACCGTGATCTCAGAAATTCCCACGCCGGGCTGCGTTGTGAAGGTATCATCCTCGCCCAGTGCCAAACCGGCTTCGTCCAGAACTGTAGCGGGGTCTGTTGCATAAGTAGTATGAATCACTACTCGACCACCATCGTTGATGAGGTATGTATTTTTCGCAAATACTGTTTGACTCAACAGCAACACAATGCAAATCACAGGCAGCAGCAACGCCATAAGACGCATGGGCTTTGTCATTTTCTTTGTGATTAAACGATTACATTCCAGCATAGAATGTACCTCCTTTCCCTTAGGATCATAAAAGTATTGATACGAAAAATGAAATAGTATCAAATGGTTACAAAGTAATTATATGTGCCAAACTTTGTGTATTATAACATTTTTTCTAAAAAAGTCAAGTATTTTCGCTTAAATCCTATAATTCTACAACTTTTTGCATAAAAATACATAAAATATTATGTAAACCTGCAATCAAAATATACTGCTGTTTTCTGTCACATTGCACAAGATATGGTAAAATAATGTCATTTTGTTAACATAAGAGCCATAATTTCGCAACCAACTGTTATGGCAAGTAACCAAACGTTATGGAAACCTAAAATCTCTTGTTTTATGGCTTTCTACCTCCCCAGGGATTGACAAAATGTTTTTTTTGTGCTACATTTGCTCCATAAAGGCTGTGACGAAGACATGCACATCTGAGAAGCTACTCAGAGAGGAATCCGATTGGTGCGAGGGTTCTGTAGACTTACGGATGTGATACCACTTCTGAGCTGTAGGTTGGAAATAGCCTGCCGGGTGCGCCCGTTACTGTGCCAATGAGTGGCGAACTTGTTTCGCAACCAGGGTGGAACCGTGGAATACTTTGTATCCCACCCCTGATTTTCAGGGGATGGGGATTTTTTATACCCTCCCCCACATTAAAGGAGGAAAAACTTATGGAAAACGAAAACTTGTACACCTTTGAGAATCCGGAATATCGCAAGACATTCTGGCACACCAGTTCCCACATCATGGCACAAGCTGTCAAGCGTCTGTGGCCTGAGGTGCAGCTGGCCATCGGTCCTGCTATTGATGAGGGCTGGTACTATGACTTCGACGCCCCCTTCTCCTTCACTCCTGAGCATTTGGAGAAGATTGAAGCCGAAATGAAGAAGATCTGCAAGGAGCGCATCCGTCTGGAACGCAGCGAGCTACCCCGAGCTGAGGCAATTGCCTATATGCAGGAAAAGAATGAGCCTTATAAGGTAGAGCTGATCGAAGATCTGCCGGAAGATGCTGTCATTTCCTTCTATACTCAGGGTGATTTCATCGATCTGTGCGCAGGTCCTCACCTGGATCACACCGGCCGTGTCAAGCACAACGGTTTCAAGCTGACCAAGTCCTGCGGTGCTTACTGGCGTGGCGACAGCAATCGCAAGATGCTGCAGCGTATCTATGGCATTGGCTTCCCCTCTAAGGAAGAACTGGATGTTTATCTGGAGAAGCAAGCTGAGGCTCTGAAGCGTGACCACAACAAGCTGGGTCGTGAATTGGAATTCTTCACCACTGTAGAAGAAATCGGTCAGGGTCTGCCCATCCTGCTGCCCAAGGGCGCACGTGTTATCCAAACGCTGCAGCGCTGGGTGGAAGATGAGGAGCAGAAGCGTGGCTATCTGTTGACCAAGACTCCCCTGATGGCAAAGTCCGATCTGTACAAGATCTCCGGTCACTGGGACCACTACCGTGACGGTATGTTTGTTCTGGGCGATCCCGATGATGAGAGCAAGGAATGCTTTGCTCTGCGTCCCATGACCTGCCCTTTCCAGTATCAGGTATATCTGAACCGCGCAAGATCCTATCGTGACCTGCCCATGCGTTTGGGCGAAACCTCTACTTTGTTCCGTAACGAGGAATCCGGTGAGATGCACGGCTTGATCCGTGTCCGTCAGTTCACCATTTCTGAAGGTCACCTGGTTCTGCGTCCCGACCAGCTGGAGGAAGAATTCCGTGGCTGCCTGGAGCTGGCTAAGTATGTCCTGGAAACTGTCGGCATGCTGGAAAACTGTTCCTTCCGTTTCTCCCAGTGGGATCCTGCCCGCGCAGGCATCAAGTACGAAGGCACTGCTGAGCAGTGGGAAGAAGCCCAGCGTGTTATGGGTGAGATTCTGGATAATCTGGGTGTTAAATATGAAGTTGGCATCGACGAAGCTGCTTTCTACGGCCCCAAGCTGGATATCCAGTACAAGAACGTGTTTGGTAAGGAAGATACCATCGTTACCATTCAGATCGATATGCTGCTGGCTCAGAAATTCGGCATGGAATACACCGATGCTGACGGTCAGAAGAAGACACCCTACATCATTCACCGTACCAGCCTCGGCTGCTATGAGCGTACTTTGGCTTACCTCATTGAGCGTTATGCCGGTGCTCTGCCTCTGTGGATGATGCCTACCCAGGTCAAGGTCCTGCCCATCACCGACCGTGCACACGAGTGTGCAAAGGAGTTGGTAGCAAAGCTGGAAAATGCCGGCATTCATGCAGAAAGCGACTGCCGCAGCGAAAAGCTTGGCTATAAGATCCGGGAAGCACAGCTGCAGAAGATCCCCTATATGCTGGTCATCGGCGACCGGGATATGGAAAACGGCACTGTTTCCGTCCGTACCCGTAAGGGCGAGGACCTGGGCGCAATGACTCCTGACGAGTTTATGGCTAAATGTCTGATGGAAATTGCCACCAAGAACAAGGAAGTTTAATAAAATCCAAGGCCGCCCGCTTGGGCGGTCTTGTTTTATCATTACAGCTATGTTATAATGAAAAAGAGGGGGTGCTTTCATGAAAAAACTATGGAAATGGCTTATACCGCTACTTTTTCTGTGTCTTGCTGCATTTTGCTTTTTTGCAGTCCACGGACACGGTTTTCTTGGTATCGTATGCTGCGCAATCGCCGCAGTGATCTGCTGTTATTACCTGATCGCTTCCATTCGCAAACGCCGGATATATGCCGGAAAAATACTTAATACGATATTGACCTCCTTTGTGTGTATGGGGCTTTTGGCTTTTGCCTTTACCGAAACACTCATCGTGGATGCCAGTACCGGAAATACGGACACGGATTTCCAATATTTGATTGTTTTGGGTGCCAAAGTCAACGGCACAGAACCTTCCCTCTCTCTGAACGATCGCATTCAATGTGCCTATGACTATCTCACAACCCATCCGGATGTCATTGCAATACTCTCCGGTGGTCAGGGTGTGGATGAAGGCATCAGCGAAGCGCAATGTATGTATGATGCATTAACAAAACTTGGAATCCCCAAAGAGCGTCTACTTTTGGAGGATAAAGCCACCTCTACGTGGGAAAACCTGCAGTTTTCTATAAGCATCATTGAGAAAAGAACCGGAAAGCGCCCTGAAACCATCGGTCTGCTTTCCAGTGAATATCATTTGTACCGGGCAGGACTTTTCGCAGATGCCTGCGGCGTCAAAGCGGCCTTGATTCCCGCCTATACCGAGCAACCCACTATTCGACTGAATTATTATATGCGAGAAGTGGTTGCTGTTTGGAAATATATCATCTTAGGAGGTTAACGCTATGATTGGACAGAATTATGCAGAATATGCCTGGGAGATGACAGAAACTCTGCTTTCTATTGACTCCCCTACCGGTTATACCAATCGTGCGGCGGCTTGGGTTAAAGAAAAATTTGAAACAATGGGCTTTACTGCCAACATCACCACTAAAGGCGGTGTCCTTGTGGATCTGGGTGGTGTAAACGAGGAAGATTCCCTGCTGTTGGAAGCACACGCTGACACACTGGGTGCCATGGTCGCACAGATCAAGGGCAACGGACGTCTGCGCTTATCCCCTCTTGGCGGTATGAACGCCAATAATGGCGAAGCCGAGAATGTCTGGGTCTACACCCGAGGCGGCAAGGTTATTGACGGCACTTGTCAGCTGTGTAACGCCTCTGTTCATGTCAATGGTGAGTATTCCAACGCCAAGCGTTCCTTTGATACTGTGGAGGTTGTACTGGACGAGGATGTAAATTCTGCTGACGATGCCAAGAAGTTGGGCATTGAGGTCGGTGACATTGTCTGCTTTGAGCCCCGCACCCGTCGAACCCCCAGTGGATATCTGAAGAGTCGTTTTCTGGATGACAAGCTGAGTGTGGGTATTCTGCTGGGTTTTGCCAAGTACCTTAGTGATAATAGTATTACGCTTAGCCGTAAGACCTATATCCATATCACCGTGTATGAAGAAGTAGGTCATGGTGGTTCTGCCTCCGTACCTGCCGGAGTGACAGAAGCCATTTCTGTGGATATGGGCTGTGTAGGCGATGGATTGAACTGCACCGAAAAACAGGTTTCCATCTGTGCCAAGGACTCCGGTGGCCCTTACTCCTATGAGGTGGTGGGCAAGCTCATCGATGCCGCCAAGAAAACAGGCGCAGACTATGCAGTGGATGTGTATCCCTACTATGGCTCCGATGTGGAAGCCACTCTGCGCAGCGGTGTGGATATTCGTCATGGGTTGATCGGTGCCGGTGTTTACGCCAGCCACGGCTATGAGCGCAGCCACATGGACGGTATTATGAACACGCTGAAGGTATTAAGCGGATATCTGGATATGTAAAATAAAACCGGGACTTTCGTCCCGGTTTTTTCTTTATTCAATGCCCTGCACATCCAGTAGTTCCAGTGCCTGCTGACCGAGAATGGTCAAGGCGATGCTGCCCTTAATAGGGTAAACATCGTAAGCAGGGCCATAAGCGCCTTTCAAAGGCTGGTCAAAGTCAATGGAGATCAGACCACGCTTGGCAAGGCATTGCAAAGCCAAACTGCTCTTTTCCGGGGACAACTCCCCTTCCTCCAAATAAATCGGTTCTGTGGATGCTGCGCTTCGTGCTACAGGCAAGAACGGAATCTGACCTAACAGCCGCAGCATGGTAATCTCCTCTGCTGCCAGCACCAAGGTGCTTCCACAGCCGCCACAGTTACCGCAGCAACCGCCGCAGCCGCCTTTACAACCGCCCATCACATTTCTCCTTGTAGTTTCATTTCCCGACTTTGGCAGGTAAAGAGAATCACTTGCTTATTCTCTGCCATTTCAGTCAGAATATTCAGCGCTGTTTTTAATCTGGTATCGTCAAAACGCACCATGGCATCATCCAGTACTAAAGGTGTGTCAGGCGTCAGTTCCTCAGCGACTGCCAAACGCAGAGCCAAATACAGTTGGTCAACTGTACCCTCGCTGCGCCATTGGCTGGAGCGCAGGGTGTTTTCCTCCTGCGCGCTGACGTGAATGCTCAGATCCTCTGCCAGCATGACTTTTTCGTACCGGCCATCGGTAAGTTTTCCGAACAATTCCTGAGCGCGTTTGGCAATGCGAGGTGCAAAGCGGCGCTGTAGTTCACTGGTAGCCGCACTGAGAGCCTTCTGTGCCACTTCCAAAGCAGCATAGGTTTCTTCCAGTCGTTCAATTCGGCTGCGTACCTGCTTCAGCTGTGCCTTCAGAGCGTTTTCCTGACCCAATGCTTCCGCTTGACCTTGGAATTGACCGATCCGCAGCTGATTCTGTTTCAGTTCAAAGTCTGCGCTTATCAACAGCGCATCGGTTTCGCTGAGTGTTTGTGTCAGTTCATCCGGTTGCTTGGGTGCAGGAACATCCTTGGTCATAGAACGGAGGGTTGCGAGCTGACTTTCCGCACGCTGCAAATCCCGGCGAATACCTCCAAGGCTCTTCCATTGCTCAGCAATCTGTTCCCATTTACTGAGGCACACACCAATGGCCTCACCACCGGTGATGGCTTGCAAGCGGGACATCAGGTCCTCCCGGCGCTGTTGCAGCAGGGCTGCATTTTGCAGATATTGTGCATTTTCTTCTTCATAGGCCTGACGCTGACCGGCAAATTTCTCTGACATCAAAAGCCATGTATCGGTATTTTCTGCTCCGTATTTTGCTACCAAATTACGATAGGCCTTGGATAAAACGTTTGACTTGATCCAGCATCCTGCAAACATAAGCAGCATTCCAGTCGCCACTCCATAAAGTCCGTACTGCAGCTGCTTAAAAATAAATGCGCCAAGTACAGCCGGAATGATTGCAAGAAGACCTATCAAAATCGAAGCCATACGCAAAGACTTTGTATTTCGATTCAAAACTTTTGCTTGCGCCGCATCAGCTTTTGTCTGAGCAACGGCCTGCTCGCCGGTCATGCCCTCGAAGCACTCGTCACAAATCGGTGCAACCGGTGCAGGGGGCAGCATCTGCTGCTCCATCTGCAAGGACATACTCTCGTTGTGCAATTTCTGCAGGTCGGTACGAGCGCGCTCCGCTTCTTCCGCAGTGGGAAGATTTGCGCACTCTGCCTCCATTTGCTCCAACTGTTTTTTGATCTGTTCTCTGCCGGACGCTGCATCCCGAATATGCTGGGTATCTTCCTGCGCTTTGGCATAGTTCAGGGCAACCTTGTGGTTTTCCAGTTTTTCAACCCATACATCCAGTTCTTTCTGCCGTTGCTGAAGGCGCTCTGCCTGGGCATTCAAGTCCTGCAAAGAACGTAACTGATCCTCCAGTTTATCCCGCTCTGCCTCAGCCTGAGGAAGCAGGCCGCTCTTGTTGTAGCGGCATTTATTTTTCAGTTCCTTCAAAGACTGCGCTAGCTTTTCACCTGCACCGCTTTCATCACCGGTGGTTACCAAATTGTTCAGACGACGACGCAGAGCATCGTCCTGCGTCACGGGCATATCAGACATTTTCAGGAAACCTGCCCGCACAAACACACTGCGCTCCACACCCAGCAATTCCATGCCGCAGTTGGTAGCTGTCAGTTCCGGCACATCCAGGCCACTTTCTGTTTCATAAGCACGAAATTCACCGAAGATCAAGCGACCTTTGGTGCGTCGTTCAATGGTAATATCTCTGCCCTTCCAGCAAATATCCATCCGGCCTTCCATGGGTGCACCGGACCAAGGGGCATAGCGCTCCTTATCTGCCAGCGTATTCTGTGTGGTACGAGCCTTGGTATCAATGCCGTAAAGCATGGCAACGATAAATGCGCTCCAGGTACTCTTGCCCCATTCGTTGGGCGCTTCAATAATATTCAGACCCGGTTGCAGGGTCAGCTTCTGCCGTTCCAGTTTGCCAAAGGTGGCTGTCATAGAATAAATTTTCACGGCAACACCACCTCCTGACCATCCAGGATCTGTCTGGAAATCTGCGCAGCCAGTTTTACACGCTGTTGGTGTACCTCACTGTCTGTATCCAGCGCATCGTGCAGGAGAGTAAAGTACATACCTTCCAGGCTGTCCTCCCCCACCGCGCTCCACAATTCCTTTTCCGGAATTGTCTTATCCCGCAGGACCAGATTCTTAACATGTGCAAATTGCTCTGCCAAGGCATCCAGATTCAATTCATCGGAATAACCAACAAGGGTGACCCGGTAGAAATCCTCCGTTGCTACACCGGGCAGCAAGGATGCCAATGCTTGTGCTGCATCAGAACCGATTTCCAGAGCTTCATCGTAAAAACGAGGGGTATCCAACGGACGGAATTCTGCTTGAATCGTATCCCCCAGTTCCAGCAAAATCACACCCTTGACGCCGGTTTCATCGTAGCCGTGTCCCATAGGACAGCCGGGCCATGCGCAAAGGGCATCGCCACTGCGGAAACTATCCCCTTTGTGAATATGACCAAGCGCTAAATAATCCAAGCCGGACAAACGTACCTGCTTAGGACTGACCGGGCAATAGGTAGAAGATGTACTGGTGGCATCACCGTGCAAAATACCGATCTTCCACTTGCTGTTTCCCTCTGCTTGGAAATTGTCCAAAAGTGCAGGACAATCCATCGCCTCATATCCTGCTCCATAAACCGTACATTCCAAAGCAGGCAGCTGCACAGCCTCCATCACCGGATGCTTGAAAATATGCACATTGTCCGGCCAGGCTTCCGCCACATAAGGAGAGCTCGGCTGACAAAAATCGTGATTTCCCGGGGTAATAAACACCGGGATTTCCACATTTTTCAGTGCTTCATACACTTTTTTGTAAGAATCCTGGGTATAGGCGCCATCAAACAAATCGCCGGCAAGCAAAATAAGATCGCAGTTTTCCTGCTTTGCGATATTTGCGATTTTCTCTGGGATCTTGCTCAACTCCTGACGCAAAAAACGAGCCTGCTCCTCAGATTTGCCACTCATGGGCGCATCCAAATGCCAGTCAGCGCTGTGAAGAATTTTCATCTATCAGATCCACCCTTTCCACCTTGCGGCATTTTCCCGTGGCAGTGTCGATAGTAAACAGCACTGCCTCCATTTTTGTAGGACCATTAGCCCACTGATACCGATTGGGGATATCCCCCCGGAATTTTGCAATCGACAATTCAGGACGAATACCCAGTACAGAACGGCTGGGACCGGTCATGCCCAGATCGGTCACATAGCCGGTACCGCCGGGCAAAACTTGCATATCTGCAGTGGGAACATGGGTATGGGTTCCCCAAACAGCACTGACACGACCATCCAGCATATAGCCCATGGCTAATTTTTCAGCCGTTGCTTCTGCATGGATTTCAACCAAGACGATCTTTGCATCGATCTCTTTCAGAATTTGATCAACCAGTAAAAACGGATTATTGGGGCCGTAATCCATGTTGCATCGACCCAAAAGATCAATCACTGCCACCGGTCCTGCCTTTGTTTCATATACCGCATATCCCCTGCCGGGTACTTGCGGCGCATAGTTGGCAGGACGAAGGATCCGGGAACAATCATCCATATAGGTTGCGATTTCCCGTTTTCCCCAAGTATGATTGCCCATAGTGATTACATCAGCACCGGCATCCAGAATATCCTCAGCCTGATCCGGAGTAATGCCAACTACGCTTGCATTTTCGCCATTGACAACAACAAAATCTGCATTACATTTTCCTTTGAGATAACGAAGGGATCTACGGATACGCTCTATACCGGGGCCCCCTACTACATCTCCAACTGCCAATACCTTAAAATCCAAAACGATCTCCTCATTTCCAGATTACATTTGCTTTTATACCGAACGCACAGATTTTGCATACTCTGTGGGCGTCAGGCCCACTTTGTCCTTAAACTGACGGGAAAAATGGTGTACCGTAGAATAATGCAGGGTTTCAGCGATTTCTGTAAAGTTCATGTTACCTTCCCGGATCATCTGCTTACTCTCCTGAATCTTGATGCGGCGGATATACTCGCCGGGAGAAATCTGCAAATTCTTGTGGAATAGCGCCGTCATATAGCTGGGGCTCACATCCACCTTTTTTGCAACATGCGGCACAGAAAGCTTTTCCCGAATATGGGTACCAATATACTGCTGTGCACGGCAGATGATCTCATTTTCCGCATTCAAAGAATTGGAAGCCATCAGTTTGGATGCCGGTTCTTGTTGCCGCAACAGCAAGATCAGCAATTGTGTCAGCTGTGCCGCGATCATATCAATAGACCATGTATCCATCCGATCCTGCTCACGAATCATCTGTTGAATCAGTGTAACCCCCGCCTGAGAAGGCCGAAGTTTCCGATTCAGCAAGGCTTCCAGATTGCCATCTTGCACCTCAAAGGACAGTGTAACATATCGGGGTGCAACATCCATATCTGCATACTGCATGTGCCACTGATTCGGTCCGTACAGCACCATGTCGCCCTGCTCAAGGACCAATTCCTGACCATCTGTGACACTATGCATTGTACCCTGATCTACGTAAGTCAGTTCCAGTACGGAATGCTGTTCTCCCGCAAAGAAGAATCCCTTTTCCTTTTCATGATAGAAGAAAGTATAAATACCGCACACGCGCATATTGCTCCGCACATGGTTACTATCCAAAGAAGACTCCGACTCTATGATACGGGGATCTATTTCCATACACAGTTCGGCACTAGCTGCTTCACGGCGCAGAGGTACCAGATAGAAATATTTTTCTGCAGCAATACAAACAGGCTGATCTAAATAAAAGGATTCAAAATGTTCGCCATCTTCGGAAACAGATAATACCGTCATACTGCCATCGGGCAAAATATGGGTATCCGAAACAGCCTGATAGACCGTCTTACTCTCCCAATGCAAGTCAATTTTACGAATGATACTTGCCTCACGACGAACGTCCTCACTCTTACGCTCCGGTTCTCTTACACCATAGCGGTAAAAGCCATACTGATTTAAATGCAGGATCATTTTTATACCCCCAAGATACGAAAATGGGGTCACCAAATGGTGACCCCATCATTATAGCAAAAAAAGTTGAAAATGGCAAATATTTTATTTTTGATATTCAAACTCAAAATTGTAAATGTCAACTGTATCCCCGTCTTGAATGCCCATTTCCTCCAAACGGGTGAATAATCCACACTTTCTGAGCTGTAAATCAAAATAATTTCTTGCTTCGTAATCGTCGAAATTGATATTTTCAACCAGCCGTTCCAGCCAAGTACCAGTCACCAGCCAAGTGCTTCCATAGTGATCAATCTCCAGTGCATTGGGATCGGAGATTTCTGCCACAGGTGCCACATACTCCGGCTCATAAATTGTAACCGGGGGCAGGGACGGCAATTTACCAGCCACCACACGCATCAGTTCCCGAGTGCCTTGGGTTGTACCCGCAGAGATCTCGTACATCTCGCATCCTGCAGCTTCTACAACTGCACGCAGTCGCTGCAGATTGTCAGAATCCGGAGGCAGCAGATCGCACTTATTGGCAGCTACAATCATAGGACGATTACTTAAATCTACACTATAGTTTGCCAATTCGTCGCAGATCGCGTTAAAATCATCCACAGGATCTCTGCCTTCACTGCCAGATACGTCAACAACGTGCACCAGCAGACGGCAACGGTCAATATGACGCAGGAAATCATGTCCCAAGCCTAAACCTTCAGCTGCACCCTCAATAATGCCGGGAATATCTGCCATAACAAAGGAAACACCTTCATCCACGTAGATCACACCTAAATTGGGGAACAATGTGGTAAAGTGATAGTTTGCAATCTTGGGACGAGCATTGGACGTAACGGACAGCAAAGTGGATTTGCCCACATTGGGGAAACCTACCAAGCCCACATCTGCCAGCAGCTTAAGCTCCAGGATCACATCCCGCTCCTGACCCTTTAGTCCAGCTTTTGCAAATCGGGGCACCTGACGAGTGGGGGTTGCATAATGGGCATTACCCCAGCCACCACGCCCTCCCTTGGCAAGAACGAAATCCTCGCCGGAAGACATGTCCACGATAATGGCATTGGTCTCAGCATCCCGAACAACCGTACCCCGGGGTACTTGAATGATCAGATTTTCGCCACGCTTACCGTTCATCTTCCGGGTCAGGCCGTTCACACCGCCCTGCGCCACGTACTTACGCTTGTAACGAAAATCCAGCAGAGTGGACAGATTATCATTGACACGCAGAACTACGCTGCCGCCATGACCGCCATCGCCACCATCCGGGCCGCCGGATGCCACATATTTTTCTCTGTGAAAGGCCACCGCACCGTCGCCGCCCTTACCGCCGCAAACGGTGATTCTTACCTTATCTACAAACATTTCCATAAGTCGTTCCTCCTATCATCGGAACTTTTCTGTCGTTTTCAAGAAAAAGGGCTGTCGCAGATAGTTTGCAACAGCCCTTCGCTTCTCATACGCTATTACTGCTCGGCGTACACGGAGCACTGCCGACGATCCTTGCCCTTGCGCTCGAACTTGACGACACCGTCAACCAGAGCGAACAGAGTGTCATCCTTGCCGATACCAACGTTGGTGCCGGGGTGGATGTGAGTACCTCTCTGACGAACCAGGATGTTACCGGCCAGAACAAACTGACCGTCTGCACGCTTAACGCCCAGGCGCTTAGCCTCGGAGTCACGGCCGTTCTTGGTGGAACCGCCGCCCTTGTGGTGAGCGAAGAACTGAATACCAATTTTCAGCATGGTGTTACACCTCCATAACTTCGATATAATCAGGATAGTCATCCCGCAGATTGCAAAGAGTAACCAGCATTCCGGCAAGCACTGCCTGGACAGTTTCCTCTTCATCGCAGGATGCAGGGAGGGTCAGGGTGATGCGAGCATCTTCTTCCTTGACCCGGACCTTGGCCTTAGCGCCACACACATCATTGATGGTGGCTTCAGCCATGGTCACAACAGCGGAAATAGCGGCACAGACAATGTCCTGGCCCTTTTCAGCATAACCGCTGTGGCCGGAGACAGTGAAACCGGTAATACGGTCACCCTCCGTGAAAAATTCACATTTTGTCATGGCTAATTACAGAGCGATCTTGGTGATCTCAACCTTGGTGTAAGGCTGACGGTGACCAATCTTCTTCTTTTCGTTCTTCTTGGCCTTGTAGCGGAAGATGGTAATCTTCTTGCCCTTGCCATTCTTAACGACCTTAGCCTCGACCTTGGCGCCCTCAACAACGGGAGTGCCGATCTTGGTGTTCTCACCGTCCAGGACAGCCAGAACCTGCTCGAAGTTGACGGTGGACTCTGCCTCAGCGTTCAGCTTCTCAACGAAGATGACGTCGCCCTCAGCAACAGTGTACTGCTTACCACCGGTCACGATAACTGCTTTCATTTGTTTCACCTACTTTATGTTGTGTAGTCTCGCTCTGAAGGCGTGACATTCTCATGTCAACTTAAGCCCATTCGATGCGGCTGGACTATTTTAGCATTGAAATACAGAAAAGTCAAGTGGAATTTCAATGTTTTTCTTTGTTTTTTCTCGATTTTTTCACATTATTTTGCGCACAGGAATGCGCATAGCCTATTGCATTTGCTAACAGGTATTGTATAATATAAATAGGACAAAAAAGAAAGGAGAATGAATTATGTTCTGTAGAAACTGTGGTACAAAGCTGCCCGACGATGTCGGATTCTGTTCTGAATGCGGAACCCGTCAAAATCCCCCTACAGCTCAGCCTGCCGTGCAGCCTTCTCCTGCACAAAATGCCCCCGTTGCAACTTTGGAAGTACCAAAGAAAAAGCGCAAGACCGGTCTGATTATCACCCTCGCTGTGATTTTGGTTGCCGCACTGACAATCGGAGGTCTTTTCCTTGCAGGTGTCATATTTAACGATGATGACGTAAAACTTGATTCTTCTCACTCCTCTGCCGTATCTACATCCACTCCCCCGGCCTCTCCTCCAGAATCGCAGCCTACTCCTCCCCCCGTTTCTGATACGGTTGAGCTTCTCATTAACTCCGCTGAATTGACCTATGAAATGACAGCTGCAGATGTGGATAAATTCTATGAGCTGTTGGAGCAGTGCAAGAACGCTGCATTGGAAGGACAAAGCCCTGATGCTGTCATGGAGATTTCTGATGCATTGGATGATCACTACGGTTATATGGATAGCCAACTGAGCATTGCTACGGTGCTGTATTATTGTGACCTGAGCAACGAATCCGCAAGTCAGCTTTATCTCGACTGCACAGAGCAGTTGACACAAGCCTACAACGACTATATGGAAATGGCTAAAGTGCTCTATGATGCAGATTTCCCTGCCAAGGAAAGCTTCTTTGCGGAATGGACAGAGCAAGACCTGGCCACACTTACAGCTTATACCTCTGAAGTCATGCAGCTGCAGCAGCGAAACTCTGAGATCATCGTTGCTTATCAGGATCTGCAGAGCGATAGTGAGATGTACACAAAAATGGTTCCTCTGTACATCGAGATGGTTCAGAACAACAACCGCCTTGCTCAGATCTTCGGCTATGATAACTACTATGATTACGCTTACGAGCTGATGTATACACGGGACTACGGTGCCGCAGAAATCAACAGAATGCGTACCTATGCAACCCAGTATCTTCCCGGTGCTATTGAAAATGCCTTGATCGCTTTTTATGATGACATGGAGAAGCTGAATACCCTTCAGCAAACCACTCTGTCCTCTTTCATCACGGGTTCGTTCCAGAATGGCTATGTTGATGAGATTGAAGCCTATCTTACTACCCTGCCGGAGCAGACCCAGACAGATATGCTGGATATGTTCAACGGCAATATTATCATCCTTGAAGACGCTCTAGATGCTCGGGACGGCGCTTTTACAACCACCATTTCTGAGAATCGCTATATCTGCTACTTTGGACCTGGTTACACCAATCCTTTGACTGTCATGCACGAAGTGGGCCACTACTATGGCAGTAAGCACACCGATTTGAATGACATTCCTCTGGATCTGGCGGAAACCCAATCTCAGGGTAACGAATGGTTGTTCATGAGCTATATGGAAAATGAAATGAAGAGTAATTTGTATAACACTACTGTAGATTACAAACTGTACTCTGACCTGATCACCATCATGCTCTCCATCATCATTGATGAATTTGAAGAACAAGTCTACACACACCCCAACATTGCAAATCTAACCAGCGACGATCTGGACGCTATCATGGCTCAGGTTTGCGAACGCTACGGTGGCATTGATTTTATTGGCAATGTCGCGACCAATATTCAGGAATACTGGAGAATGGTTGTCGTTGAGCAGCCCGTATATTACATCAGTTACGGTGTCTCCGCTATTTCTGCCATCAATATCTATACTATTGCTGACGAAAATTACGAGGAGGCTGTTCGCGTCTATTGCAACCTCATTGAAAGTGTTGATCTGAACGAAGGTTTCTTGGGTAATATTCAGTCCGCCGGTCTGGACGGTCCCTTTGATGAGGACGTTTATGTGAAGTTGCAGGCCTTGTGCCAATAACCTTTTATATCATATTTTGACATTCTCTATTTGTTTTGTAATTTCTCGAAAAAAGTACTTGACAAAACATTCCTGCTGGGTTATAATCGGTCATGCGCCTGGACGATTAGCTCAGCTGGCTAGAGCATCCGCTTGACGTGCGGAAGGTCATAGGTTCGAGTCCTATATCGTCCACCAAATAAAAAAACACCACCCAATCGGGTGGTGTTTTTTATTTGGTATGGTATTCAGATATGGGACTCGAACCAATCTAAATGCAACAGTCCGGTGGACTGTTGCTTGCCGCCAGTTAGATGGCGGCAAGCAATCCCTCAGTTAACCTGTTCGGCTGACAGCTCCCTTTACACAAGGAAGCCTATTTGCGATGAGCGTGACTTTTATTCCGTTTCTATAATTCCATAGGGGCAAGACCCCCCTGCAGTAATTGTTGTTCCGAAATCAAAAACTGACAAAGCCAAAGGAAATTGGCGTCCTGATAGGATCGAGAATATACCAGTTGCCATCAATTTTCATAGCATACCGAACTTGCTGAATCTCATTTCCCCCATTCAGGTACATGTACAGAATCTTACCGTCCTGAACAGATTCCCTTGGAATACCCATTCTTTCAAGTGCATTCCGCAAACCTTCCATATCCTCCTGGCTGATTTTTTTGCACAACCTCGGCGGAGAACTTTCCACCTTCAGGATAGATGGGATCGTGATAATAGTGGTGGTTGGTAACACGGAAGATTGCATACTCCATAAACTCCGCTTTACTCATATGCTTTAATATGGTTGTATCGCAACCGGCGAAAGCAAATACACAGAGCAGCACAAAAGCAATTATCAGTATGCGTTTAAGGGGACAATTCTGTGTCTAAATGAATACTTCACTTCTCCGCCAAGCGCAACACGCACCTGTTGTTGTTATGACCGTATAAATCAAAACAATACAGATGTGTGGCAATATGTCCGCGTAATTTTCGCCTATGATTGCCCTTTCCAATTCCACAGCGTGGACAAAGGGCAATGCATTTGCAATTTTACGGAATGTCCCCCCTACCAGATCCAAATCAAACCACACCCCGGAAAGCCATGCAGACAGATTGGTTAGCAAAGCACCGCATATACCACCGACTGCTTTTACATTGAGTACACTGCCACACAGCAATCCAAGGGAAATATAAAGCAAAGCAATCGGTATGATTGCCAATACGCCATATAATAGGTGCACAGAAATCGGTAGACCAAGTCCAATTGCTATCAGATAGCTAACGAAGCTTTGTGCCATTGCAATAGGAATCACCGGAAGCATATATCCCACAATAAAATCTGACGCTTTCATGGGCGTAGTATATAATCTTTGCAGCAACGCACTTTCCCGATCCTTTGCTACAAGTGTCGCAGAAAATAGCGTCATGAAAGAAAGTCCGAACACCGTAATTCCAGGTGCCAGGCTCTCAATATTAAATAAACTTACGGGAACATTGGCTTGAATTGCGCTCAAAAGCAACATCAAAACAATGGGGAAGCCCAATCCAAACGCCAAATTCAACGGATCACGCAGAATCTCCTTTGCGCATCTTTTGGCAAATATCAGCATTCTCATTTTCCAGCCTCCTTTGCGATAAAGACAAAAGCTTTTTCAAGTGTGTCCGTTGCTGTTTGTTCCATCAATTCTCCGGCTGTTCCGGTAACCAACAATTTGCCGTTGCTCATAATGCCGATACGGTCAGACAAGACTTCCGCCTCGTCCATATAGTGGGTTGTCAAAATTATGGTTACTTTGCCTTTTAGTCTAATTATGATATCCCATAGCTCACTTCGGGCAATCACATCTAACCCCAAAGTAGGCTCATCCAGAAACAAAATCAACGGTTCGCTAATCAGCGCCATTGCAATACTGACTCTGCGTTGCCATCCTCCCGAAAGCTTTCCCGCTTTCTTTTTCAGAATGCTATGCAGATCAAACTGATCCGCAATGTCTTGTATCTTTCTCTTGCACTTTTCTTTGGGAAATCCATAAATACCACAAATTAATTCCAGATTCTCTTTTACAGATAAGTTAGGCGCAACTGCCGTTTCCTGGGGTGAAACGCCAAGCATCCTTTTTACATCCCACTGCTCCCGGATGATGCTTTTCCCCATAATAAATCCATCACCGCATGTGGCTTTTGTCAGGCAGGAAAGCATCTTGATCGTTGTGGTTTTTCCTGCTCCATTTATCCCCAGCAAAGCAAACAATTCACCTTGCTTAATTTCCAGGTTCAGTTGATCGACAGCGACTACATCTTTATACTTTTTTGTCAGACCGATTGTTTTGATCGCCTCCATGAAAATCCTCCTTACAACAATTGTACAAGAAGATTATAGCATTCTGTTTTTCAAAAATCAGATACATTGAGTTTATCGGTAATTTTGTGCAGTTAATCGGCAAAACTTCATATAAAAACCCCCGACTGCCGCAGCAGCCGGGGTTCAATATATCTATTATTCCTCGTCGTTCTTAGCTTCTTCAATGATCTTTGCCTGTGCAGCCTTGGGAACTTCCTCATAGCGCACGAAGGACAGTGTGAAGGAGCCTCTTGCCTGGGTCATAGCACGCAGATCGATGGCATAGGAACCCATTTCAGCCATGGGAACTTCCGCCTCAACAACAGTGTTGCCGTCGGCATCAGGATTCATGCCCATGGGACGGCCGCGACGCTTGCTCAGATCACCCATAACATCACCCACATAGGACTCAGGAACGGTAACTGCCAGTGCGCCAACGGGCTCCAGCAGTGTAGGCATTGCATTGGGCATTGCTTCCTTATAAGCCAGGATAGCAGCCAGCTTAAATGCCATTTCATTGGAGTCAACGGGGTGGTAAGAACCATCATACAGAGTAGCCTTCAAGCCAACCATAGGATAGCCTGCCAAGGGTCCCTTCAAAACAGCTTCCTGAATACCCTTTTCAACAGCGGGGTTGAAGTTCTTAGGCACAGCGCCGCCAACAACGGCCACATCGAAGATCAGCTCATCCTGCTCTTCCTGGGGCTCAAAACGGACCCAAACATCACCAAACTGGCCGGAACCACCGGTCTGCTTCTTATGACGGCCGTGAGCTTCCACGGTCTTCTTGATCTTTTCACGGTATGCAACCTTAGCGGGCAGCAGAACTGCATCCACGCCAAAGCGGCTCTTCAGCTTTGCAACCAAAACATCCAGCTGCTGGTCACCAGCACCGGACAGCACCAGCTGATGGGTTTCTGCATTGTTGACCAGAGTGAAGGAAGGATCTTCTTCGTTCAGGCGGTTCAGGCCGGAGCCGACCTTTTCTTCCTGACCCTTGGTCTTGGGAGCGATAGCCATAGAGTAGCAAGGCTCAGCATAAGGAATACCCTTCAGGGAAACCACCTTACGGGGGTCGCACAGAGTATCGCCGGTCTTAACCTTATCCATCTTACCGATAGCACCGATATCACCGCAAGCCAGAACCTTAACTTCAGTATTCTTCTTGCCACACATGGTGTACAGACGACCCAGCTTTTCAGTTTCACCGGTACGAGCGTTAACCAAGGGAGTGTCAGAGGTGATCTCACCGGACAGAACCTTGATGAAGGAGTACTTGCCGTACTGGTCGGAAACGGTTTTCCACACGAATGCAGCGGGAACACCACCGGGAGAAACGACAAATTCCTCAGTAGTACCGTCAGCCAGGGTGGCCTTGTGGTAGTTACCCTCAATGGGATTGGGGAACAGATCGATGATATGATCCATCAGCATCAGGCTGCCCAGGCAGTTCACACCGGAGCCGCACAGCACCGGGAACAGGCTCAGCTCGGAAACGCCCTGATGCAGGCCCTTGATCATTTCTGCATAGGTGAAGTCATCACCTTCAAAGAAGCGATCCATCAGAGCCTCGTCGGTCTCAGCAACGGATTCCTTCAGAGCATCGTTAAATTCTTCGATAACTGCTGTCTTATCATCAGGAACCTGGATCTCAACACGCTTCAGGTTTTGCATCTCGTATGCACGCTTGTTCAGTACATCGATGATACCGGTAACCTTCTTGGAAGCGTCCCAAATGGGAACAACCACGGGAGCGATCTTATTGCCATACTTTTCGCGCAATGCATCAAAGGTGGCGTTGTAGTCAGAGTTATCCTCGTCGGTCTTGGAAATGTAGATAAAGCGAGGCATATTGCGCTCTTCACAGTATTTCCATGCCTTCTCAAAACCAACCGTGATGCCATCCTTAGCGGAGCACACCAAAATGGCTGCGTCAGCAGCACGCAGTGCCTCTACAACAGCGCCGGAGAAATCGAAGCCACCGGGGGTATCCAGCAGGTTGATCTTCGTGTTTTTATATTCCAGAGGAACTACCGCAGTAGCGATAGAAATATTACGGCGAATTTCCTCAGGGTCAAAGTCACAAACGGTATTGCCGTCAGCATTCTTGCCCATACGGTCGATAGCGCCGGTTACGTAGAGCAGGCTTTCTGCCAGGGCGGTCTTGCCGCTGCCGCTGTGGCCAAGCAGACAAATGTTTCGGATTGCGTTAGCTGTGTACATGGTAATCAAATCTCCTTTCGGGAAGGTTTTTCCCTTCCTCCGCTTGCAATAGGTGCACTGCACCATATAGGGACATTATACACGAAACCCATTGATATTTCAATGCTTTTTTCGTCAGATTGCAAAAATTGGCCAAAATGCCGATAGACATTTGTTTTTCTGTGCAAAACATACAAAAATTCTGTTCAATTCCAATAGAAAACCCCGACAGCACAAGCCGTCGGGGTATGTGTTATACAAATCTTGTCCATTCTGTAATCAGCAATCCCGGGATCATCCAGACCAATTCATACAGCAAAAGATTCTCCGGTGTCACCAGATCCTCCGCATGAACAACTGTCAGCGCCAACATGATCAGCAATCCTAAAATACCGCCAATCATCTGGACTGCCACACCTGCAACGCAAGTGTTGTGCAGGACTCTGGCTCCGGTTACTGCATAGGCAGCACCTGCCAAACCCTCTTGGGTAGTCAAGGCAACAACCGCTGCTTCTTCATGCGGTACTTTTTCTGCCAACTCTTTGCGTACCTTCCATTCCGGGAAATCAATACGGCGGGTATTTACGCCAAACTTTCCACCGATAAACTTTTCAGTGAGCATAACGTTCTTTGCCGTTAATACCGGAGTCAATCCTCTGTAGGCGCACAAGGTCGTCAAGCCCAATGCAGTTGCTTTGGTTTTATTATAGGTAAGGGCAAATACACCATTGAGCACGCCATCCACAGCCGCGTATACTGCCTGACTTACTCTTGCATTTTCGGGAACATCCACATTCATTTCCTTCATAAAGGAACGGGTTCCCACCAATACAGTTTCGCCATTGACGATGCCACCTACACCACCATTTGGATAGTGCCGGAGTGTTTCTACCTCAAAATGATAACCGTTTCTGCTTTCCAGCAGCTGATTAAACAGCGGTGCCAGGCTGCCACCATTTGCCACCATCACAGCAGCTGTATAAGCAACTACCTGATCTGGATTGCGGCTACCATAAAACTTCAAGCCATTCATTTTGATCGTTCCGGAGGGGAACATGTCCTCATCGTCCAGAGGGAATACCAATTTTGTATGCAGTGCACAGATGCCCTTCCAGCCGCACAAAACTGCGCCCAGCTTGTGCATTCTGCGTTCCAAAATCGCAGTAGGCCGGGATATCACAATATATGCAGTCGCAGGCGCAGCCAAGAGCAGGGATGCGCTGAAGAAACGAACACCGGTAGCAACACCACTGAGAACACCGGCAGTGATACCGATTCCCAATCCCAGGAACAAAGCGATCAATGAATAGGTATTCAGCGTACGTTCCTGACTGGAGGTAGCACGGTAAGAGTCCATAAAGTCCTCAACCTGTCCCTCACCCCGGAGAATGCCGGGTTTGTCACCATAGCAATCTTCTTCCAGTATCACACTGTCCAAACGATTTGCTCTGCGCATGGTATCCATTTGCTTTAGTTCCGTGGTACGATTCTGATAGGCACACCACAGTGACATTGTCATATTCAGGCTAAAGGGCGCGCAACAAGGAACACGCACCTCATTCAGACACAAAATTCCGTCTGCAAGACAGGCTACCAAGCTGAACATCAACAGCGTATTCAAAGAGAACCGCCGCTTGATGAGATCGCCAAAGCCTTCCATCAGCTGATAACTACCCAACATGGCAGTCAGCAACACACCCAGCAGCTGTCCAAACACCAAAAGTCGCATCCGCTCCGGAGGAACAGCGTCTCTGACGTGCATGATCGTGGTAAAAATCGAGAAAAATGCGATTAAACCACAAATCAGAATTGCTGTCTGCAGCTTGCCGAACCCACGTTCCATCAACTGATAATACCGCTTTTCCGGACCTGCAATCAGCTTTTTCTTTAATTCACGCAGCCGGGATTTCGGACGAAAAACAATGGGCTCCGGAGGTACATATTCTCCCATAGGGTCCTCGTATTCCGGTTCCCATTGCTCAGAATATGGTTCTGTTTTCGGTTCCTGAGGTGGAATGAACACCGGTTCTTCCCGTTCTTCCGGTTGACCCACCGGTTGGAATGCAATGGTTTGCTCAGAAACAGCCGTTTGCTTCTGCACTTCACGGGTAATATCATTTATCCGAACTGTATCCTGGGGCATTGCAGGCGGCACATGAGAACGCTGAACAGGCTTGCCATCCCATACCAAAACGTCCTCATCTTCCTGCGTAGGAAGTGTCTGCGGAGCATCCTCATCCGGCTGGGAGGAACCAAATTCCTTGAGAATGTCGTCAATATTCAGGTCGCCCGTATTCTTTTCCCATTGCTCCATAGTCACACTTCCTTTCTTTATCCGATACGCTGGCGCACAGCCTCATACAGCAGGATCGATGCCGCCGCTGATGCATTCAGTGACGAGATCCGGCCACGCATGGGAATATTTACTGTTACATCACAGTTCTTACGCACTAAAGGACTCATACCATCGCCTTCGTTGCCAATCACAATGGCTGTGGGGCCGGTAAGATCTGCTTTGTACATAGGGATAGAGCCTTCAGCTGCTGTGCCGAAGATCCAAACGCCCTTTTCTTTCAATTCACTGATGGCTTGATTAATATTGGTCACTCTTGCCACCTTCATATACTCCACTGCGCCGGCAGATGCCTTGGCAACCGTTGCTGTCAGACCCACGCTGCGACGCTTGGGAATAATCACACCATGGGCACCGGCACACTCAGCAGAACGCATAATGGCGCCCAGATTATGAGGATCGGTCAATTCATCGCAAATGACGATCAATGCAGTCTCGCCACGAGAGGCTGCCTCCTCCAGAATATCATCAATGGTACAATATTCGTGAGCAGCTGCCAAAGTAATGACACCCTGGTGGGCATGTGTAAAGCTCATAGCATCCAGCTTTCTGCGATCCACGGGCACGACAACTGCGCCGGCTTCCTTGGCCTCTGCTGCCAGACGCTGTAAGCCCCGGTCAGTTTCGCCGGATGCGATAAAAACCTTATCAATGGTACGACCGCTGCGCAGGGCTTCCTGCAGGGCATTACGACCCTCCAGCTGGCCTTCGACCTCCTCAACGGGGGCAACGCTTTGCCGCTTGTCGAATCGTTTGGGATTTCGTCTATCGTTCATTGTTTTTTCTCTCCCAATAGTATAGTTTTAATCATTATAACAGATTTTTAAATTGTGTACAACTGATTTTTTATGAAAATCCCTGTTTTCGCGGGAGTTTACAGAAATTTTACTACATAATAAAGAAACATTGATTGCCCTCAGCAAATAAATGTGCTATAATAAGAGAAAATTCAGCCCAAGGAGGCAGAAAAATGGAACAAAATAAGAACAATCCTCAAACTGGAGGCAATAAACCTGACAACAACAAGCGCCCAAAGAGTACTGTTTTGGTTTCGCTGCTCATCGCTGTTGCTATTGCCGTCATAATCGGTACTGTTTATAATTTTGTGGTTGCCAGTCTGCATACACAAACTACCTATTCCGATTTCTTAGAGGCAAAGGAAAGCAATAACCTTGAAGAAGTGCACATCTACTATGACCGCATTGAATATCTGACCCGGGAAGAGGCCGACAAGCCTGCCGGTGAGCAAAAGTCCTGCTTCACCGGTCTGCCCGCAGGTGGCGATAAGATGGCATTGGCCGCTGAGCTGCATGCCATGGATGTAAAAGTGGATCAGATCATCCAGGAAGACAATTCCACCATTCTCATGATCCTCTACTACGCTCTGATGATCGGTGTGCTGTTCTTCACCATGCGCATGATTACCCGCCGTATGAGTGGCGAAGGTATGATGGGAGGCTTTGGTCACAGCAAGGCCAAGATGTATATGGAAAAAGAAACCGGTGTCACCTTCCAGGATGTTGCCGGTCAGGATGAGGCAAAGGAATCCTTGCAGGAGATCATCGACTTCCTGCACAATCCCAAAAAGTACACCGACATTGGTGCTAAGATGCCTAAGGGCGCATTGCTGGTTGGTTCTCCCGGTACCGGTAAGACATTGATTGCCAAGGCTGTTGCCGGTGAAGCCGGTGTTCCCTTCTTCTCCATCTCCGGATCTGACTTTGAAGAAATGTTTGTAGGCGTTGGTGCAAGTCGTGTCCGTGATCTGTTCCAGCAGGCTACCAAGGTAGCTCCCTCTATTGTATTTATCGACGAGATTGACGCTGTGGGTCGTTCCCGCGATTCCCGTTTTGGCAACAACGACCAGACCCTTAACCAGTTGCTGGGCGAATTGGACGGCTTCGATTCCTCCAAGGGCGTTGTGATCCTTGCCGCTACCAACCGTCCCGAAATTTTGGATAAGGCGCTGCTCCGTGCCGGACGTTTTGACCGCCGCATTGTTGTGGATCGCCCCAATCTGCAAGGTCGTTGGGATACCCTGAAGGTGCATACCCGGAAGATCAAGCTGGCTGAGGATGTGGATCTGAAGAAGATTGCCCAGGCCACTGCCGGTGCTGTGGGTGCAGATTTGGCAAACCTTGTCAATGAAGCTGCTTTGCGTGCTGTCCGTCAGGGTCGACAGATGGTCAATCAGGAAGACCTGCTGGTTTCTTTTGAAACCGTCATCGCCGGCACAGAAAAGAAAAACACCGTTCTCAGCGAAACTGAGAAGCGGATGGTTGCATATCACGAGGTTGGTCATGCACTGATCTCCGCACTGGAAAAGCACGATACCCCCGTTTCCAAGATCACCATCGTTCCCCATACAGAAGGTGCGCTGGGTTACACGCTGTACCTGCCGGAAGAGGAAAAGTATCTCTCCACTAAGGAAGAACTGCTGGTTCAGCTGCGTTCCCTGCTGGGCGGCCGTGCTGCAGAAATGCTGGTATTTGGCACCATGACCACCGGTGCTGCCAACGACATTCAACGTGCCACTGCTTTGGCGCGGAATATGGTTGCTCTATATGGCATGAGCGAGGAGTTAGGTCTGATGGCTCCGGCAAGTATCACCAATCAGTATCTGGAAGATCACGCACAGCTGGATTGCTCTCAGGCTACCGCAGCGATTATCGATACCACTGTACAGAAGATCCTGAATACTTGTTTTGCAGATTCTGTCCGCATTCTCAAGGAAAACCGGGAACTGCTGGATGAGATCGCAGAATATCTGTTGTTGAAGGAATCCATCACCGGTGATGATCTGATGGCGTTCATTGATCCGGAAAAGAAAGCCGAGCTGCTTGCCCGGGAAGCCGCCAAGGCCGCTGAGGAAGCTGCAAAGGAAGCGTCTGCGGAAGAAGCTCCCATAGAGGCAGAAACTGCCGAGGAGGAAACTGCCGAGGAGGAAACAACCGAGGAGGAAACAACCGAGGCAGATACCACTGAAGAAGAACAGACCGAAGAATAAAAACTTGAGCCTGCCGAAATATCGGCAGGCTCATTTTTTGCTTTTCATTTCTCGCATTTTGTGGTATACTGTTTCCGATATCAACCAAAGGAGTTACTTATGCTTTCTATTGCTGAAATTCTGTCCCAGGAGTTGGGACAAAAACTGGAATATGTGCAAAATGTCATTGATCTGATGGACGAAGGCAACACTATCCCCTTTATCGCCCGTTATCGTAAGGAAATGCACGGTGCGATGGATGATACTGTTCTGCGTAATCTGGAAACCCGACTGACCTATCTGCGCAATCTGCAGGAGCGTCGGGATGAGGTGAAAAAATCCATTGAAAATCAGGGCAAACTGACCGAGGAATTGTCTGCCGCTATCGACAATGCTGCTACCTTGGCCGAGGTGGAAGACCTCTACCGCCCCTATAAACAAAAGCGCCGTACCCGTGGCTCTATTGCCCGAGAAAAGGGCCTGGAGTCCCTTGCAGCTGCTATCTATGCGCAGGATGGTCAGGATCCTGCTGTTTTGGCTGAAGCCTATGTGGACCCTGAAAAGGGCGTAAACTCCGTGGAGGAGGCTTTGGCTGGCGCATCCGACATTATTGCCGAGGATCTTTCCGACGATGCCGCTATCCGTAAATCGCTTCGTGAATTGGTGCTTCGTAAGGGTATGTTCACCTGCAAGGCTGAAGATACAGAAAATGACAGCGTTTACCGTCTGTACTATGATTTCAGCCAACCCATTTCCAGACTGCTGGATCACCAAATTCTGGCTATCAACCGTGGCGAAAAAGAGGGTATTTTGAAGCCCAATGTAACCCTGCCAGGCAATGAAGGTGCAGCCTTGGTCTGCCGTGCCGCATTGAAGCCCACCATGTTGGTTTCTGCCTTTGTCCGTGCCGCAGCCGAAGATGCTTATGAGCGTTTGATCTTCCCTTCCATTCAGCGCGAGATCCGCAGTGAGCTGTCTGATCGTGCCTATGGCGGTGCAATTCACAACTTTGCCTTGAATCTCAAACCTTTGCTGATGCAGCCCCCCGTCAAAGGCTTTGTAACCATGGGACTGGATCCCGGATACCGCAATGGCTGTAAGGTCGCTGTTGTGGATGCCACCGGTAAGGTTTTGGATACTGCTGTGGTCTACCCTACCTTCAGCGAGCGCAAAAAGCAGGAGGCCATCGACATTCTGTCCGTTCTCATGCGTAAGCACAAGGTGCAGCATATTGCCATCGGCAACGGTACTGCCTCCCGTGAAACAGAGGCTATGACTGTGGAGCTGCTTCACAATTTCCCCAATGCCAGCTATATGATCGTCAATGAGGCCGGCGCTTCCGTTTACTCTGCCTCTCCCCTGGCCGCCGAGGAATTTCCTGACTATGATGTCAATCTGCGTAGTGCTGTTTCCATCGCCCGCCGTCTGCAGGATCCTCTGGCAGAGCTGGTCAAGATCGATCCCAAGGCAATTGGCGTGGGTCAGTATCAGCATGACTGTCCCCAAAAGGAACTGGATGCTGCATTAGGCAACGTAGTAGAAGACTGTGTCAATGCCGTTGGTGTGGACGTGAATACTGCGTCCCGCAGCTTACTGGAACAGGTTTCCGGCTTGAACAGCACCACCTCTAAGAACATCGTTACTTTCCGTGAAGAAAATGGTCCTTTCTCCAACCGCGCCCAACTGAAAAAAGTTCCCAAGCTGGGACCCAAAGCATTTGAGCAATGTGCAGGCTTCCTCCGTGTTCCGGAAAGTAAGGAAATTCTGGACAACACCGGTGTTCACCCGGAATCCTATGCCGCTGCAAAGAGTCTGCTGGCGCTGTTGGGCAAGGATGATCTGCAATCCCTGCCAGCCAAACTGGAGGCTTACGGTACAGCCAAGGCTTCCCAAGAGTGTGGTGTAGGCGAACCTACATTGATCGACATTGCAAAAGAACTGTCCAAGCCCGGTCGTGATCCCCGTGATGAATTGCCCGCTCCTATTCTGCGCAAGGATGTGCTGGATATCAAGAATCTGGTTGCCGGCATGGAACTGACCGGCACTGTACGGAATGTCATCGACTTTGGTGTATTCGTGGATATCGGTGTGCATCAGGATGGTTTGGTGCATATTTCCGAGGTATGCAACCGCCGGCTGAAGCATCCCAGTGAGGCCGTTAAGGTTGGCGATGTGGTAAAGGTTGTCGTCCTGAGCGTTGATCAGGAGCGTCACCGCATTAGTCTGAGCATGAAACAAGTGAAAAACTAAAATAAGGCGCGCTGTGAAATCACAGCGCGCCCTTTCTTGACATCAAATTCTGTAGTTGTTATAATGGCTCTATCACAGTTCCTCTCTACTGCGCAACAGTAGTTCTGGAGATTTCATAATAACTGTGGTATTGGCAGGAATGGAACGGGTAACAAAGGCATTTGCACCAATCACGCTACCACTTCCAATCACTGTTTCACCACCTAAAATGGTAGCACCGGCATAAATGGTAACATTATCCTCAATAGTAGGATGCCGTTTCGCACCTGCCAGGCTCTGGCCGCCACGGGTGGAAAGACCGCCCAAGGTCACGCCCTGATAGAGCTTTACATGCTCGCCGATAATGGTGGTCTGACCAATTACGATGCCGGTACCATGGTCAATGAAGAAATGCGAACCAATGGTGGCACCGGGGTGAATGTCGATACCGGTGGTGCTGTGCGCCTGCTCTGTCATCATTCTGGGGATCAGCGGCACGCCCAACTGGTACAATTCATGGGCAAGGCGATAAACTGTGATGGCATAGATACCCGGATAGGCAAGCACGATTTCGTCATAACCGGTTGCAGCGGGGTCTCCTTCAAAAGCGGCCTCAAGATCGGTTTCCACTTGTGCACGCACTGCAGGAATCCGGTTCAAAAACGCTTTGCACAAGCCATCCACCTGCTCCTTAGGACAAACCTTGGACAACTGGCTATACAGATCTGCATATACCTTCGGAACCTTCTCATCCAGTCGGGTTTCCGCCATTTGGAAAAATACCATCTCATGCAATTGGGACAAAATATTGTTCACAGCATTGCGATCCGGAAAACGTTCCCACTGAATCGTATCCATAAGACGCTGTTTGTGATAATCCTGGCGAATTGCATCGGTCAGCTGCTGCATATTCATCGCTCCTTTATCTTTACGGCACATAAAAGCACCGACTCTTATCATGATAATCAGTATAACACCTTTTTGCGCATTTTGAAAGGAGTTTTTTATGAAAATTCTTACTTCTGCCACGAATTTAATCGGAAACACACCACTTTTGCAATATGACAACGAATTTTGCACCCTTCTGTGCAAGGTTGAAAGCAAAAATCCCGGCGGTTCTGTAAAAGATCGTGTTGCACTTTATATGATCGAAGAAGCCGAAAAGCAAGGCCTGCTAACTCCCGGAACCCGAATCATTGAAGCCACCTCCGGCAACACCGGCATTGGTCTGTGCGCCATTGCTGCCGCAAAAGGCTATCCTATGACCATCGTCATGCCGGACACTATGAGCATGGAGCGGCGGCTTTTAATGGCTGCCTACGGCGCAGAGGTTGTTCTCTCTCCCGGCAGTGAAGGCATGGCTGGTGCAATTGCCCTCTCTGAGAAATTGGCTGCTGAAGCAGAAAAAGCATTTATCCCCGGTCAGTTCACCAATCCTGCCAATCCCAAGGCCCACTATGAAACTACTGGCCCGGAAATTTGGAAGGATACCGATGGTAAGGTAGATATTTTTGTTGCTGGCATTGGCACCGGTGGCACGATTACCGGTGTGGGGCGCTATCTGAAGGAACAGAATCCTGATATCCAAATCATCGGCGTAGAACCTGCCACCTCTGCTGTTTTGACCGGTGGTGAAAAAGGCAGCCACGGCATTCAAGGCATCGGTGCCGGCTTTATTCCTGAGGTATTGGACACTGCTATTCTGGATGAGGTTATCCCCGTTACAGATGATGCTGCTATGGAAACCGCTAGAAAGTATGCCGCTGAACAGGGTTTGTTGATCGGTATTTCCTCCGGTGCTGCGCTGTGGGCAGCATTGGAAATTGCCAAACGCCCTGAAAACAAGGGCAGCACCATTGTCACCCTCTTCCCCGATTCCGGAGAGCGGTATTTATCCACGGGTTTATACAAATAACAAAACAGTCCATCCTTTTGGATGGACTGTTTTCTTTTACACTTCGTAATCAGCAGCAACACGGGTGTCCAGGAAATTCCAAAAATGCTCCTTGGCAGCCAAATGCAGCGGATGACCGGCATAATTTGTCAGGTCTTCTTTGCTCTCAAATTCAGAATACAGTGCATAATCCATGCCGCTATACGCTCTGCGAATCTCCATATGCAGAAGGCCGGGGATTTTCCCTACCAGCGGTTCCAGCTGCTCCTTGATGATGGCAACAGCCTGTTCCTTATCAACGCCCTCTTTCAGAGTGTACAAAACAATATGCTTAACCATAATATTTCTCCTTAAGTAAATACCGGGACCGGCAAATGTCGGCCCCGGTATGTATTTGATTACTCAGCAGCCTCAACAGCAGCTTCTTCAACGGTTTCCTCAGCTTCAGCCTCAACCTCTTCTTCCTTCTCGGGCTCCAGCAGAGCACGGATGGACAGAGAGATACGCTTGTTTTCAGCGTCCACATCGGTGATCTTAACCTGGACTTCCTGACCCTCTGCCAGAACATCCTCAGGCTTTGCGATACGACGGTTTGCGATCTGAGAAATGTGAATCAGGCCGTCAACACCGGGCATGATCTCAGCAAATGCACCGAAGGTCATCAGCTTGACCACCTTAGCAGTGATCACATCACCAACATTGTAGCTGGTCATGAACTGATTCCAGGGGTTCATCTCAGCGGTCTTGTAACCCAGAGAGATCTTACGCTTCTCAGCATTGAAGGAGATAACATAAACAGTGATCTCGTCGCCAACATTGACAACCTCAGCGGGAGTCTTGATACGATTCCAGCTCAGCTCGGAAACATGAACCATACCGTCAACACCACCGATGTCAACGAAAGCACCGTAAGAAGTCAGGGACTTAACAGTACCGGTGTACTGCTTGCCCTCTTCGATCTCAGCCCAAACCTTCTCCTGAGAAGCCTTGCGAGTCTCAGAGCTAACAGCACGGATGGAACCGATAACACGACGGCGTGCACGGTTAACCTCAGTAACCTTCAGCTGAACGGTCTGACCCAGCATAGCTGCCATGTCGCCGCCCTTGGCAACGCCGGACTGAGAAGCAGGGATGAATACACGGATGCCCTTAACAGTAGCGACCAAGCCGCCCTTGTTCTCTTCAGTGATGTTGCCGTCGACATTAGCCTTCCCTTCGCACCATGCAGCCATGTCGTCCCAAACCTTCATGCCTTCCAGCTTCTTTCTGGACAGCTGGCAGGTGCCTTCCTGATCGTACACGCGAACAACGAACACTTCGATCTCGTCGCCAACCTTCAGAATATCCTCGGGCTTGACAGTGGGACCTGCGCTGACTTCATCATACGGAATATAACCGGCATGCTTGGTGCCCAGATCGATCTGGACTTCAGT
>JAZRRL010000011.1:0-112309 GCA_045650665.1 Faecousia sp.
CGCTTGGCCTCCGACTTCATCTGGCCAAGGACCTGGCAATCGGGGAGCCGCTTCACCAGATCGGCGAAGTATTCCCGCTGAAGAGACTTGTCGTCCTCGAAACCCAGGCCGCCTTTACCCGGCATGTCCGCGTTTTTGCCCTTGGCGACCTCTACCTCCAGGAAGTGGCTGTCGCCGGTCACAAAGTCCTCCGGACGGATCCGGGAAACGGCGATGAAGTCACCGGCGGTGATGAGGGTCAGTACGGTGAGCAAAACCAGGAAGATCCGCATGCCGATGGCACGGATGCCCTTGCCCTGCATGAGGGAACGGGCCTCCTGCAGCTGCATGGCAGCTGTCACGCCCTTGCCGGCTTTGGCCTGTTGGGCAGGGGGTTCCCGGAAGAGGGGGATGTGTGCTTCCTTGTTTTCAGCCAGGGTCTCCAGCTTCAGAACCGGCCGCTTACCCTCCAGGATTTTGGGGGAATCGTCGTTCTGACTGAGCAGCACCGCTCTGGGGTCGGAAAGCTTCAGCACGATCCGGTCGGCGGTGGCCACCACGGTCAGCTTGACGGGAGGCGCATTCTCCGATTGCAGCAGCCGAAGCTCCAGCTGGGAGGCATCCAGGGTGTTTTCCCGGAAATCCCCGGCGTAAAGTTCTTTGTCATTGTCCAGGGTCAGCTGTTCTCTGTCCCAGGTTTCGGTGTCGCCTACCAGAACGCCGCCCTCCAGGGTGATGATCCGGTCAGCAAAGAACCGGGCGATCCGCTCCTCGTGGGTGACCATCAGCACCAGGGAATCCTTGGAGGCCTGGCGCAGCAGGGTGCAGATGTTCTGGGTGTTGGCCTCGTCCAGGTTGCCGGTGGGTTCGTCGGCGAAGATCACCTTTGCCCGGCGTGCCAGCGCCCGGGCGATGGCCACACGTTGCTGCTGACCGCCGGAAAGCTGGTTGGGACGCTTGTTCATCTGATCCATCAGACCAACCTGCTCCAAAGTGCGCAGTGCAATTTCACGTGCCTGCTTCTTGGTTTCCTTACGCAGTGTCAACGCATATTCCACGTTCTGCAGAACTGTCATATTGGGGAACAGTGCATAGTTCTGGAACACAATGCCCATGCCACGCTCAGAGCTGCTCAGCTTGGAAATTTCCTGGCCGCCCTTGAGAATCTCGCCGCTGTCGGCGGTTTCCAGACCGATAAGGATTCGCAGCAGTGTGGTCTTACCGCAACCACTGGGGCCCAATACGGACAAAAATTCGCCTTCCATCAAATCAAAGGTCAGGTCGTTGAGAACCTTCTTACCATCGAAACTCTTATTCAGGTTCCGAATAGACAATTTTGCATTTAATACTTCCATAGTGCAAGCAACCTCTCTTTATCCTTGTCATCTTGAATGCCGGTCATATCCGCATAGGGAACATTCTGGGGATAGTTTTCCACCAGATTCTTCTGTCCTTCGTAAACAGTTTCCGGGGAGAAATGCTCCTTGTCGTAAACCATAAAATCGTTGATCAGGAAATCATAGATTTCTGCAATGCCTTCTTTGTTCTCGCGACCCTTGATTATGGCAGTACCCGTCAGGGAATAGGGAGAGCCGGTTTCCGGTACGATGAGATCAAAAGGCTGGCCGTCATTTCGCTCTGTGATCGCCTGGAAGGTCATACCCAGGCCGATGGCGATTTCACCCTGCTTCAGCAGTTTGATCGGGCCGGAGCCGGATTCTGTGAACTGCTTGATATTCTTATACAGCTTATCCACATACTCCAAAGCGCCTTCCTCGCCCCACAGATTGACCCAGTTTTTATAGAAGAAATAACCGGTGGAACTGGATTTGGGGTCGGGCATTGCAATCAGGCCTTCATATTCAGGCTTCAGAAGGTCCTCATAGGTCTTGGGCGCCTCCAAACCATACTTGGCAAGAATATCCCGGTTGACAATGATGGAGCCAGCAAAGCGCTCCCAGGTGACCCACAGATTGTCATTGTCCGCAGGTGTCAGGCCTTCCAGATAGGTCAACTCACTGCGGCCGGAAATATCAGCCAAATTATCACGCAGTTTGGTCAGATAACCGGACTCCATGGCGAGAATGATGTCAACCTCGGTCTTCAGGCCTTCGGCATAGATTTTTGCGGCAGCCTTACCGGTGGACATGTACATAACGATAACATTATACTGAGGGAATTTTTCATTCAATTGTTCCTGCAGCTCATCGATGCGGAACTGCTCCGTAGGAGCACAGATCACTATACTTTCCTGGGTATTGGTGGTAGCAAGAATTGTAAACACCAATGTGATCACCAGTAAAAGAATCAATCCTTTTTTCATAAGCACCTCTTAATCAGCAGTAGGTTTTATCCAACTTTTTCAGGTCTGCGTAGCTGTCGATTTCAATAACGTCCTGGAAGGAGCATTCACGGGCTTCAATCTGATAGTTCTTTTGGCAATAGCGCAGGGACACCTCATCCCAATAACGCTCCTTGCCACCGGGCATTTCATAGACCGTCTTGATATCCTCATTGAGCTTTGCGCCGTCCTCAGCATTCCAGTAGGAGATACCGTACATGTGGTAGCAATTGGTACCACCCACCATAACCTTGGTAATGATACGGTTCTTGGTTTCGAAACACCAGTCGTCGGTGCTCTCCACCGGCACACCCAGATAATTAGAGGTGTACTGATACTTGGTGATCAGATCCGGATTGTACAGCACCAGGTCAGCTTCCATCACATAAGCATTCTGCAGCAGATGGCGGCAGCACATAGCGGAGGAAATATTGTTTGCCTCGTTGTACAGGGTGTTTTCAATGAAACGAATGTTGGGGTACTTGTACAGCAGCTGGTCAAACTGCTCACCCAAGTAGCCACGTACCACATAGATTTCTTCAATGCCGGCAGCAACAACTGCGTCCAGCAAAGTATCAATCATGCGCTTGCCCTTCACACGAACCAGGGGCTTGGGGGTGTTGAGGGTAATAGGTACCAGACGGGAACCAAAGCCGGCAGCAATGAAAACTGCTCGCTTGACACGGTAGGGTTCCAGCCACTCCAGGCCTTCCTTGGTAACCGTATAGCCATCCAGCAGGCCTGCTTCTGCCAGACCGGTGATGGTACGGCTGACAGAACCAAGGGAAATACCCAAAGCTGCAGCGATTTCTCTTTGGCTGCTGCAATCGGTTTTCTTTTCCAAATAAGCTAAAACATCAAACTGTTTTCTGGTGAGTTTGTTGTCCATGAATGTGCTCCTTTATCTCTCTGTTTGCATTTTTTAAAATTGCATGTTCCAATTTGTTGAGATTATACCACGAAATGTAGATAAAGTCAACCTTTTCAGCAATATTCATGTTCATTTCTCTTTTGTCATCAATAAAAAATGAACACGCACCGCATTTTGATGCGGTGCGTGTGTCTTGTTGTCAGAATGTTTTGTTGCAATCCGGGACTCTTTCGTAAGGAAAATCATACAGATATTCCGGCAATTCTTTGGCGATGATCTCTGCCTCTCGGGCAAATTCCGCCTTGGCACGGAACAGCTGGGTGTTGTCGATGGAACGCGCAGGATTGAAGCGTTTTTTCTTATCCTTGTGGTCTTTGGCATCCACACCCAAAATGGCATAGAGCTTTTCTGTGGACTTTTCGTAATCGTACACCAGATCCTCAAAGGAAATTCTGTGAACGCCATCGTAGTTGCTTTCCTTTTCCAGTTGCCGCAGGCTGCGGTAGCATTTGCAGAATTCATACACATCCGTCGGATACGGCACCTGCTGTGCCTGGCTGGGCCAGATATACTTGTTGATAATGAACATATCCCGGGGATCTCGCTGGACCACCAGCGCCTTCATCTGCCCAGGCTTAAAGTAATGCTCCGCCCGATGGAGATTAAAGGGCAACAGCAACTGATCCAAAATCAGATTGCGCTTATCCAGCCCCAGAGAATCCCACAGTTTTTGCAGGTATGCACCGGTTTTTTCGTAGAATTCCTCCGGCGATACATAGCTCACCGCCATGTTTTCATACAACAGCGGCTTGGGCATTTTCACCTTTTTCAAGGTCACCAGTTCCACAAGGCGCTTGAACATCAGCTTTGCAATCATTTTTCGGTCGGCATTTTCCTGCCAGTACCAGTAAAAAGAGGGATGGTACTGCACCAGCGACTGAATATATTCCTCCGTGTACTGCATAAATTCAGGACACAGATTGACATTGTAATGTCCCACCCACCAGTATTTTTTATCATATAACTGCTTCATGGTGGTTCGGAAGGTGCGCAATGCCTCATCGCTGCGCAGGGCATTATTGCCTACAAGCAGCTTATCCTCCAAGTCAAAGACACCATTGGGGCAATGGAGAAATACATATTCAAAAGTGCCCTGCTCAGCATCATAGCCATCGATCTCCGATATCAGATCGGTGATGGCAGACGAGCCGGAGCCCATATAACCGGTAGGTACAATGATCTTATGCATAGTCAAGCTCCTGAAATTTATTTTTTCAGCTTCTGTTTGGCGCCAAGCAACAGCTTGGTCACCCAGTACCAACCATGACGGTTGCACCAAAGCACGATCTTGCGATTTCTGCTCTGGGTTTTGAGATAAGGATTGGTATACAGATCGTCAAAGGTAGCAAGGTATTCATGCATTTGCCGAATGACTTCCTTTTTCTCCTTGCCATCACACAGCGCCACTCGAGAAATTGCAGCCACGGCTACATGCTCGATGACCAAAAATTCCAAAGCATCCTGATAGGTTTCATAAGCCCCCTGCTCCCGGTAGTAGCCCAGCAGGTCTTCGAATGCGGAAATCACTTCCAGATTTCTCCGAAAATTCTTATTGTTCATCGTCGAACCGCTGCGCTGGACATAGTATACCAAGGGATCTTCGATATAGCACACCTTTTTCGCCCGAAGGTACAGCTTGGGCGTCAGACGCATATCCTCATACCACACCCGGCAGGCAAATTCCATATCTTTCCAAAGCTCTCGCTTGTACAGCTTGCCCCAAGGGGCTACGCTGTTAAAGAGGATCTCCGGCTCTGCAGCCAGATCGGTAATGGCATTTTTATAGCTATTTTTTTGCAGCGCAATGATGCTGCCATCCTCACGGACTTCGTAGTAGTTGGCTGCCGCCATATCACTACCCGTATTTTCCAGAGCACGCACCAGCGCTTCCACGCAGTTAGGAGCAATATAATCATCGCTGTCCAGGAACATTACATAGTCACCCGTGGCCTGCTCCAGACCAAAATTCCGGGCACCGCCCTGGCCTCTGTTTTCAATGGTATAGCAATGGAAATTGGCATTTTTTGCCGTATATTCCTGAATGATCTCCAAACTGTCGTCAGGGCTGCCATCATTGACAATGATGACCTCCAGTGCCTTATAAGACTGTGTTTCCAAGGAATCCAGACATTTGCGGATATAATCACGCACATTGTACACCGGAATAATGACACTGACTGTTTTGCTCATGCAATCATCCTCTCCTTCTCAGAAGATTCCGTACCTTACCAAAGATATTCCAAAAGATTTCATTTTTTGTTGCTGCAGTGATGGCAACATAGGCTGCCACACCTGCGCTCACCTCAGCCAAAAGCTTCAGCACCACATGCATGTTGATCTGTGCGATCAAGGTGACCACAACAAACATGATCACAGAACCCATTGCCACCCACATATTGTTCTTCAGCACTGTCTTCAGACTGATCATATCCCGGGTATTGAAATAACAGATCAACAGCACCGTTACCTCAGCGGTAACCGATGCAATACATGCACCATAGACGCCCAGCACGGGAATCAGGCACAGATTGATCAGCACATTCACAACTGCACCGGTAATCATGGCAATGGTGTAAATCTTTTCCCGTTTCAGGGGAATCAGCAGCTGTACGCCGAGAATACTGTTGCAGGCAGAGGTCAGAACCACAACACTGATGATCCGCAGTGTAGGAATGACCTGTAAAAATTCATCGCCCAGGAACAGCGGGATGAAATCCGGTGCTACAGCAATAATGCCCAACACTGCGGGCAATGCCAGAAACAGTGTAAAATCAATGGACTTGTGGATATATTTGCGAATACCGTCCGTATCGTTGGCGGCGGTCAGGTTGGATATCCGTGCCATCATCACATAGCCCAGGGTATGCATCATACCGGCAATCATACGAACCAAGCGCTGTGCCTGGTCATAGATACCCACGTTATCCGTATTGGTCATCCAGCCAAGCAAAGTGCGATCCAGCAGAACATAAACATAGTTCATAATCTGCGGCACAAACAGCGCAATGCATTCCTTCAAATGACGGAAGGGACGGAATTTTTCACTGATACGCAGCTTCACATAGCCGGGAAGGTATGCGATCATAATCAGGTTGCCCAAAAGGGTACTGCCCACAATTGCCAAAATATAAATAGGCAGATCATCCGGCGTCTTGACAAACACAAAGAGTGCCACGATGAATACGAGTTTCACCAGCAGGTTGCGGATGGTAACCTTTTTAAAATCCTCAATACCCTGATAGAACCAGGAGATATCCAGACCCGTTGCCACAATGGTGATAATATGGATCCGGAACAGATATGCATACTCCGAGCCGATACACAGTGACGGGATAAACACACCCAGAGTGATCAGCATCAGAATCAGCTTTAGTCCAAGGATCTCCAGGGTCGCCTGAGCCAGCGATTCCTCATTCTCCCGCACAGACGCAATCTTGCGCACCGCATACATGGAGGTGCCCAATGCACCGAACAAGGAGAAATACGTAACGATGCTCTCTGTATAGGAATGGACACCGGTTGCTGACAATCCCAATGCACGGGCAACATAAGGCGTCGTAATAATCGGCAACACTGTAGCCAAAACCTGGTACAGCATATTGTAAAACAGATTTTCTGCGATACTTCTTTGCTTCATTTCGTCTTACTCTTCAAATCAACCAAAATTTGGGACAGTCCCGACAAGCCTGCACCATTGAGCAGCGCAACAATCTTACGATTTGTCGCCATCTGCCGAAATACGGGATCCCGATAAAAACGGGGATACTTGGCCTTAACAGCTTTCCGCATTTTGCGCATAACCATTTTCCGTTCCGGTGCGGTCTGCCGCTGAACGCGATTGATGGAGGTGATCAGAATATGATCCAAATACAGATATTCCAAAACATCTCCGTACTTTTCCTGCCAGCCGTTTTTCACAACGAAGTCAGAAAGGTTTTCCATAACGGCAACAATGTCCAAATTTTTCAAGGCATTGTTATTGCTCATAGTGGAAACTTCTCTGCAGTGGCAATGATAGAACGCTTTGTGAACAACTGCCACCTTTTCTGTTTTCATCATTTGCTTGGTACTGAACTCAAAGTCCTCATACCACAATCCTACAGGGAAGGTATCCTCCCCTACCAGCTCTCTTTTGAAGAACTTGTTGCAGGACGAACCGGTGGCCTGAAATTTGTTTTCAAACTGAGAGGTGTGGTGATACAGTACTCGGTCCGGGAAATGATCCTCCATATCGCAGATTACCATATCTGCATTTTCCCGAGTCGCAGTATCGTACAGCTCCTCATACATGGTAGGATCTACCCAGTCGTCACTATCAACAAAACCAAGAAATTCACCGGTGGCATATTTCAGTGCCATATTCCGTGCGGAGGCCTGACCGCCGTTTTCTTTGGTCATGACCTTTACTTTTTGGGGATAGGCCTGCTCAAACTCCCGGGCAATCTGCACGGAGCCATCGGTAGAACCGTCATCCACCACCAAAATCTCGATTTCTTCCAATGTCTGCTTTACCAGAGAATCCAGGCATTTGGTCAGATATTCTTCCGTGTTATAAACCGGAATGATTACACTCACTTTCATGTTCCTGCTCCTTTCGTATCTTGCAGACATAGTACGCATACGCCAGCAACAAGGAAATATATATGGATGCATTGGGTCGGCGCAGTACGTTGGCAGACAATTCTGCGCAGCCCATACTCAGCACCAAGCTCAAACCAATAACCACCTTGTCCACAGGTAGTTTTTTCAGGTTTTTGCAAATATCCTTCAACAGCAAGAAGGCAAAATAGCCCAGAAATACCACATACAATAGTACGCCCACAATACCATAGAAGAAGAAAATTGCGGGGAAATCGTTTTCCGGGTCATAGGTTTCACCCTTAAAATACATATCCGCATCCTCAAAGCCAAACAGCCAGGAGCCGATATTCTTCTCCGCCATTACCAAGCGACCAAAATTGACCTTTTGCAGGCGATTATCCATGAGTTCTTCTGCATCGATCTCGCCACCATAGATTTCCAAAACCCGATCGTAACCGAAGCGCTCCACCAGGTCGGCAAGGATCGTATGGGACAAATCAAAGCTTGCTTCCGGATTGTTTTCTTCTTTTTTCTCATGCTCTTCCAGCATTTCTTCCCATTCAAGCAAGGACTCCTGCTCTGCATTGCTTACCTGCTGGCTTGGGGAATAAGGATAGACCAGCACAGTAACCGCCAAAGCAATCACCAGTGAAGCGATCATTACCCACCGTTTTTCCCGATTCCACGCAATGATCACCAGGAAGGCGACCGCTGTGATAAAGATAGAATACAGCGTCACCAAGGTTCCCATCAGGAACATCTGGGTAAAAGCAATTATTATTGTAAAAATGAAGAGAATGTTGTTCTTTTCCCGATACGCTGCATACAATGCCGGCAATGCCATAACCGCAATAATATAGCTTTGGGAATTGCCAACAGCAAACCAGCCCTTGACGCCAACCTGATTGATAACATAGGTCGGTTCCGGCATATTCACTGCATAGGACAGCAAAATGCTTGCAGCGATGGTGACGTAGTTGGCAATGAAAAATTTACCAATGGAATCCGGGAATTTCTTTGCACGCTGGAACAACGTGATGAAGGCCAGCGTCATTGCCGGCATCTGAATGGTACGCAAAAAACCGTTGGTATCCGATACCAGTTCATAGCCGTCCACGAAGCAAACCAGCATGTGGCAGATCCAGTACACACCGGCAATACCTGCAAAAATATAGTATGGCTTTTTTCTATCTGACAGAATAAAGGCGTATACCATCACAGCCGCAAAAATTACCAGGCGTAGCATGGATGTGATAGCTGTCAGCTCCATCTTGATTGCAAAGAAGGAGACAATATCCAGCAGAGGCTGGATCATGATCAAAATGCCTAAAATGATACTGTTTCTATCTGCTTTCAGCATATTTTCTCTCCTTTCTCAAATAGTACTTTCCATTTTTCCAGAATTGCGTCTTCGGTAAAATCGGCAGCTCGTTGTTCCGCCGCCTTAGACATTTGTTCCCGTAAAACGGTGTCCTCTACAAGTAACTGCACCTTTGCCGCAAAGGCCTTTGCGTCATTATCCGGAATTAAAAATCCGTTTTCGCCATCTGTGATAATGGCTCTGGGACCTACGCGTACATCGTATGCAACAGCGGGCAAACCTTGCGCCATAGCTTCTATAAGCACAAAGGGGAGTCCCTCACTTAAGGAGGTCATCACAAAAAGCCGGGATTTTTTCATTTCTTCCAGCACCCGGTCGTGATCCATCGCACCAGCAAGAATGACACCTTGCTGAAGACCTTGTGCAGCAATTTCCTGCTCCAGTGCCTGCTGTTCATCACCGCCACCGATAATTTTGAGTACCGTTCCGGTTTTTTCAAATACCGGCTTCCACAGACGGATCAAACGCGCAAAACCCTTGACGGGGTGTAATCTGCCAACCGCAACCGCTTGATTCTCCGGTGTCGCAGTCACCTTTTCTGCGTCTGGCAGGAAGTTGGGCATCACTACGCACTCTGTGCGGTGATTATGCTTCATAATTTCTGCGACTTCCTGCTGCAGCTGCGGTGTCAACAATGTAAAATAATCGATATTTTCATAGTTCCGGGTAAAATCCCGTAACAATTTCTTGTCGAAACAATGGTCATGGTGCAATTGCGCAATTTTCAGCACGCCCTTGTTGCCATAACGGGACAACAGCACGGAATCCTCATTTCGTGTAGAGATGATGATACCATCCCGGATTCTCCGGAATTGCTCCTTTAGCACCTTCTTTTTCAGTCTAAGCACCCGAATAGCATAAAGCCCCTCCCGGAAAATTCCCGGCAGGTTCTTATGCTGAATGGCCTGCTTAAATTCATCCCGATTGGGATGTACATCAGTCAGATAACGCACCTGCACCAGCTCATCCAGCGGATAAGCAGGCTCTCCCAGGTTATAGGTGCAAAGAATCTCAACATCATAGCCCCGGCGAACCAGAGCATTACTCAAGGCCGTTATTGCCATTTCTACACCGCCATGCATCAGATGCAAGGCAGTAATATGGATTTTTTTGTTCATATATGTGCCCCCCTGCAATCTTCTGATACAATGGGCCGTTTATATGCTAGTATGCCCCGGCATTATGCATCAATGTGCTGTTTTACCAGTTCGATCATACGCGCCGTATTGCTTTGATACGGCTTCGGCTCAAAGGTTTTTACCTTTTCCAGTGCCTCCTGCAGACCTTCCACGCCCTCTGTTCCGATCAAACAACCGGCATCGCCAAAGTTTTTAATGATCTGCAACTGATGGTCGTTGGCAACCTCTTTATATTTTGCCAATCTCGGAACTGCAACCACCCGTTTGCCATGCTTCAGACCGGAAATAATGCTGCCCACACCGCCATGGGTGATCAGCAGGCTGCATTCATCTGTCAAACGCTCCATTTCGCTCATGGGCAAAAGGTCGCAAATCTTCATTTTCTCAGATTGGTAAGTTGTATTGCCAGCCTGAACCACTACATCTTCCTGAATGACACCCAGGTCGATCATACGCTCCACTTCTGCCAGAAGACGTGCAAAACTCTTATCGCCGGTGCCCAATGCCACAAAAATCAATAGATCCAACCTCCATATACTGCCTTCGGATAAAGCTCCAGCATACTTTCCCACTGCACGATAAACACATCGGCAATGGGGTAAACCATTTTACCGGACTCCGTTGCCGTATTGCTGTTTGCAAAGGTTTCAATGAAGATCACCTTTCTGCGAAACAGCTTGGCAATGTAGCACATGGGAACTGCCGTATGGGTTCCTGTGGTAACCACCACAGCCGGACGGATCTTCAAAAACAGACAAAAGGATTTCAAAATATTCCATGTGAACTTAAACAGATACGGAAGCAGATGCGCTCTGGAACCATACACCAAGTAAGACACCTTGGAGCCAAATTCCTTTTTCAGGCTGAGTGTGGACTTGGTCTTTTCCGTAATCAGGTAAGAGTCATATTCCGCAAACAGAGGCTTGAGCTGCAACAGCTCCGACAGATGACCTCCTGTGCTGGAAATAAACAATACTTTTTTCATGTTGAAATTTCCTCATTATTTGGCGGCAGCTGTTTCTTCCTGCTCCTGCTTCTGCTGCTCTTTCATTTCCGCCAGCGCTTCCTCTGCCAGCTTTTCATTCTCCTTCTGCTTTTCAAAGCCCTCGGTGCTTTCCTTGCTGAGCATAATACGCAATGTCAGCATGATCAGCTTCATATCCAGCAATATAGAGTAGTTTTCAATATACATCATGTCCAGACGCAGCTTATCATAAGGAGAGGTGTTATACTTGCCGTAGATCTGCGCATAGCCGGTCAGGCCGCCCTTGACCTTGGTACGGAAATCAAACTCCGGAACCTCTTTACCATACTGAACCATGTGTTCCACACGTTCGGGACGAGGACCAACAATGCTCATATCACCCTTGATGATATTCAGTAACTGGGGCAGCTCGTCAATGCGGGTAGCACGGGTAAAACGACCCACCTTGGTAATTCTGGGGTCCTGACCCGTTGCGGGGATGGAGAAGCCTTCCTTCTCAGCATCCACGATCATACTGCGGAATTTGAGGATCTCAAACACCTTGCCGTCCAGGGACATTCTCTTTTGCTTATAAAATACCGGACCGCCATCCTCGATCTTGATTGCCAAGGCAACCAGCAGCATAATAGGTGCCGCAGGGATCATTGCAATCAGACAAATAACCAAATCCATAATGCGCTTGACCAGCAACTGCATGGAGGACAAACCAGTGCCCTTCACCAACAGCAGCGGCGTATCAAACAAGTTGATGTTCTCTGCGCCACGAACAACAATATCTGTAACCTTGGGAGTTAAATAGGTGCGGATCTTGTTGCGGTAGCAGAATTTCAGAATGTCGTTACGAATATCTGCAGGCACATCGTTAATAATAACTGCATCATAATTGATAATCTGGGCGCAGATATTTTCCAGGCCTTCATCTACAGAGATCAGCTTGGCAATATGATACTTGTCAGGCCGGGTCTCCATTTTAAACTTCAGCGTCACAGATTGATCGCGACCCAGAATCATAACCATTTCCTTCGGCACATACAGCCGATGGTAGATAAAGGAATACAGCAAAGTGCATACCAAGGCCACGCCTACACCGGCCAGCATCAACCAGAGCATAGGAACGACGTCAATAACACCATTGGCAATCAGGCACAGCTGCCAATAGGTTATAAAGTTTGCAAAAAATAGGGAAATCAGTTGGGACACCAAAACATCTCCATTGCGCAGGTATCCAAACTTATAGCCATCCATGGCGAAGAACAAAACCGCCACCAGCAAGGCATAGACACCGCAAAGAACATATTTGCCGTATCTTGCGTATTCCGGGAAGAGCCAATCATCATAACCGTTACGGAACAGAAAATAATAGATTGCCGTCAATATAATCAGCTCAAACAAGCCTTCCGCGAAACGCAGCAGACTTTTTAGGCCGCCTAATGTTTTCTTCTTTTGCATCACAATTTCCTCATTTTCTTCTTCATGATATTGGGAGCCAGGTATCCCTGCAATCCCAAATGCATCTTACATGCACAAAAATAAGCCATTGAATTTGCAAATATGTGCCATGGGTGCATGCACCCAAGTTACATATTCTCTATTAGTATATCATTTTTCGACACATATTTCAACTCTAAATAATTCCCACGAAGGTTGCCTGACGTAAAATACAATAAAATCACCCATTTAAGGAAAAAATGTCCTTTTATGGGTGATTTTATGCTTATTTTTTCAATTTTCCCAGCAAATATCCTGGCATTTTTTCAGTGGATATCGACACAGTGCTCCGCTGTCCAGATTGCATTGGTGCATATCTACAGCGGATATGCGGTGGTTTTCATAGGTGGTATAGTAGTAAATCCCCCGATCCGTATTGATGCAGGAAGTATAGCGGGTAATCACATAACGTCCATCCCGTAATTGCACACAGCCCCGTTGCTGAGCCACAGAACCGAGGATGTGAAAAAACTGACTGACGCTCTCCGATTCCCCTTCTGTCGACACGGAGTTCAGCTTAACAAACGCCCCACGCACAAACCGGGAACTTGACGACAGATCTCCCGGCAATCCGATGCCCCCCATGCCCTCGCTGTAAGGAGTCAGATCTACGGGGCCAAAACGGTTTTCCGGTGCAAGATGTGTCAGGTTCAGATATTCCCGCAGGTGGGTCATGTGATAATCAAAAGGCGGGTTATTGGTCAGCACACCCACTGGGTTTTCATGGAGCTTCAGTCCATCAGCCATGCTCTCTACTGTGATGGAGCCGGTACGATCCGCAACGAGCCAATGCAGCGGAGAAACGGGATACTCTTCGCTGAAATGAATGCAGCACAGATTGATCTTCTCCAGCAATTTTCGAGCATCACATAAATTTTTGCACTGGCCTAATATCCACGGGATAAATTCAAAGGGCGCAATATTGTCTTTTCCCGGGATTTCTTCAAAAAAGTGAGCATTTCCGGGAAAGTTTAAACCGGCCATAGCAAGTCCATGCTCATTTGCCGCCTCATAATAAAGAGGATACTCCTCTGCTACCGTTGCCATGCCAATAATGGCAAAGTGGTTGTTCATAGGCCCCTTGGTGCGAAAATGAAAAGGGTAATTTCGGGGTGTTACCACAACCTCCTCCCGATAAGAATATGCCAGATCCAATGTCCGCCCGAAATAATGATCCTTTGTCAAATAGGTAACTGCTGTGCACATATCTTTACTCCCTTGTTTTCTTACAGTATGTGCAAGTATGCAGGCATCTATCAGATTTCTTGTAAAATAAAATATCCTCCGGGAAAATTCCCGGAGGATCTTAATTCATTTGTACTGACAGTAGAAATAGTACATCACAAAGAACAACGCCATGAATACTGCACCGCAAATCAGCAGGAAAGCAAACTTGATCTTTTGGTCTGCTCTGCTCATTCTATAGTCATAGAAAGTATCATACTTTCGCAAACTTGTCTTGCGGAACATATCCACAAAGGACTTGACGCCATATACCAACATATCAAATGTACCTTCATTACTGGAAAAGACCAGCAAGCCTGCGCTCATGGTCACAAAACCAACAACAAAAAAGGCATCGCACAAAATGTGGAATATGGTCTTAGGGTCAGTCTGCGTAAACAGATCTTTCGACAACATAATCAACAATGCTGCAACAACATCCACAGCAAAGGTAATCAAATACTTACGGCCTGCTTTCATTGTGCTGTTTCTTCATACTCCTTGCAGTACTTTTCAAACTCTTCCGTATTGCAGAGCACGAAATGTCCGGGGTAAACCTCTCGCATGGAGGGAGCTTCCTTGGAATAGTCGTGATCCAGCATGGGATTGTACACGATACGCTTTCTGTTCTTCTCTGTGACAGGATCGGGCAGAGGAATTGCAGACAGCAGAGAACGGGTGTAGGGATGGAAAGGATGGGCAAACAGCTCATCACTTGTACCCAGCTCCACGATCTTACCGAAGTACATAACTGCGATACGGTTGGAGAAATATTTGACAACTGCCAGATCATGGGCAATGAACATAATGGTCAAACCCATTTTCTCACTCAGCTCATTGAGCAGGTTGATGACCTGTGCCTGAATGGAAACGTCCAGAGCAGAGATGGGCTCGTCGGCGATGATCAACTCGGGATTCATGATAACTGCCCGGGCAATGCCGATACGCTGCCGCTGACCGCCGGAAAATTCGTGAGGATACCGGGAAGCATGCTCCTGAACCAAACCAACTGTTTCCAGGATCTTATAGACCTGCTGGTCAATAAATTCCTTGTCCTTAATACCGCGGATAATCAAGCCTTCCGCAATAATATCACGAACAGTCATACGGGGGTCCAGAGAAGCAATGGGATCCTGAAAGATCATCTGAATCTCATTGGTCAACTGATTCTTACCCTTGGCACGGGACCACTTGTTGTGGTCAGCAACCGCCTGCTTCATCAGCTTGCGATTTTCTGCAACGATCTGATCCCGTTCTTCCTTGGATATCTTCTGCTCTGCAAAATCTTTGCGAGCATTTGCAATGGCGTCCTTATAGCTGCGGACACCTGCGCAGATGCGCTCACCCTTGTAGTACACAGAGCCGCCGGTGATGTCATACAGCCGGATGATGGAACGACCGGTAGTAGTCTTGCCACAGCCGGATTCACCAACCAGACCGAAGACCTCACCCTTGTAAATATCAAAGCTTACGTTGTCAACTGCTTTGAGTTCACGCTTACCGAGCTTGAAATATTGTTGGAGATTCCGAACACTTAATAAGACTTCTTTTTCCATATCATTCTCTCTCCTTCTTCAAACGCTCGATACGTGCTTTGATCAGCTCAGGCATTTCGACCTTGGGTGCATTGGGGTGCAGCAACCAGGTTGCAGCATAGTGTGTGGGTGTAACCTCAAACAGAGGAGGCTCTACCTCGAAATCGATCTCCAATGCATACTTGTTTCGTGCTGCAAACGCATCGCCCTTGGGAGGATAGATCATATTGGGAGGAGTGCCGGGAATGGACTCCAGCTTTTCGGTGGTATGCAGGTCCGGCATACTGCTCAGCAGAGCCCAGGTGTAGGGATGGGCAGGCTCGTAGAAGATTTCTTCTGCGCTGCCGTGCTCCACGATCTTACCTGCGTACATAACCGCAATACGGTCTGCCATGTTTGCCACAACACCCATGTTATGGGTGATGAAGATAACGGACAGATTTCTTTCCTTCTTAATGACGTTGATCAGCTCCAGGATCTGTGCCTGAATGGTCACGTCCAAGGCAGTTGTAGGCTCGTCACAAATCAGGATGTCCGGGTTTGCAGACAGAGCGATTGCAATGACGATTCTCTGACGCATACCGCCGGAGAACTCAAAGGGATACTGGTTGAAACGGGTGCTGGGTTCAGGAATACCTACTTCATCCATCAGCTTGATAGCCTTTGCCTTCGCAATGCGCTTGTTCATCTTAACGACCAGCTTGGATGCCTGATCCTTCAGGTAGTCGATGATATCAATGACGCCGGCATTGGCATTAAAGCGTACGCTTTCTGTTACGCAAGCATTGAAATGGTTGTAGATGTTCTCAACAACCTTGCAGATGTTATCCCGCTGCAGATCCAGATCGATGATCACTTGAGGTGTCAAAACCCAATCAGGCTGCTGACCCTTCTTCACAATAGCATCATACTTTGCCTTGTTTTTCAGGTAGATCTTTTCCTCGACAGGATTCTTCTTCGCACCGTCAAAGTAGCCCTTAATAGCATTTTCAAATGCAGAATGGAAGGTGTATTCTACACTTTCCTTACGAACACTCAGGCGGTCAACTGCCTTTGCTACCTTTTCAGACAGACTCTTGAGGTAGCCATTGGCCTTACTCTCTTCCAGTTCACCGGTACGGAAGTAGTTCAGTGCTTCCTTCAGCTCGCTGAGAGCTGCCTTTTTGCCTTCCACAGACTGCTTATAGGAGTAGTTAACACCCTTTTCAGCCATGGCAATAAAGCTGAGCATGAAATCCTCATCAATGAACTTCCGGGTCAGCTGATTCATTGCAGCTACATCCATCTTGCTCAGGTCTTCACCCGGCTTTTCTGTGATGTAATAACCCAGCGTGAAGAAGTTGGGCAGTTCCTTTGCCAAGGTAGCCTTGACCAGTGCCTGACCTTCTTCCAATACAGCCAGAACGTCATCCTGCTGTACCTTTTTGCCCTCTGCAATCAGAGCAGCCAGCTTTGCAGTATATGCTTCGCCTTCCCGCTCCTTCACGATCACGAAGGGATTAAAGGAAAGGGTAAACATCTTCTTAAAACGCTTCAGTTCTGCAATAACATCAAACTTTTTCTGCTTTTGGAGCATGAGAATGGCATTCTCAATGTCCATTTCCAGCTCGAGTACATTGCCGTATGCTTCGTTGAACTCTCGCTCGATCTTGGTAGCAGCAATGCAGAAGGTGTCAAATTTCTTCAAATATTCGGCTACTGTTTCCTTCTCGTCAATTCCCTTTTCAGCATTGGCGGCATTGATATTGTCGCCCAAGAGCTTCAGCATGCTGTTGAAAGCATTTCGTGCGTTCTTCTTGCCGGTTCTTGCCTTGAGGATCATAGCCTCGGTCAACTGCTGACCAACGCGCATGATGGGGTTCAGGCTGGACATGGGATCCTGGAAGATCATGGCGATCTTGTCACCACGGAGCTTGTGGAAGTCTTCCTCAGAGATCTTCAGCAGATCCTGACCGTCATACAGAATCTCGCCGCCCTCGACGATGGAGTTACCGGCCAGAATGCCCATAATTGCCTTACTGGTAACGGACTTACCGGAGCCGGACTCACCAACAATGGCCAGAGTTTCGCCCTTATAAAGGTCGAAGGAGATATTACGAACTGCCTTCAGGATACCGCCTTGTGTGCGGAACGAGATTTGCAGGTTCTTTACTTCTAATTTCTTATCCATACTAACCTCCTTAGTCCTCTGTGCCTCTCAAGGAGGGGTTGAATGCATCACGCAAACCGTTACCGAACAAGTTGAAGCTGAGCATCAGCAAGCTGATAAAGATTGCAGGGAACAGAATGATGTGGGGATAAGTGAACAGATAGTTCTGACCCTTTGCAAGCAAAGTACCAACGCTGGTCATGTTGCCGGTGTTCAGGTCGATGATGCCCAGGTAGGTCAAGCTGGTTTCCGAGAAGATAACGCTGGGAATAACCAGAACACTACCGGTAATCAGCGTACCGATGGCGTTGGGGAAAATGTGCTTGAACATAATTCTCGAATCGCTTGCACCCAAAGTTCTCGCCACCAGGACATACTCCTGATTCTTAAAGCGATAGAACTGCATTCTGGTTCTTGCTGCCATGCCCGTCCAGCCCGTTAGGAAGAACGAGATAAACAAAATAAGCATGTGGGATACATCAAAGTGGTATTTCAGCAGAGTGATGACGATCATGAAAGGAATAGATGCCAATAGGTCAACGATACGTTCCATGATCAAGTCGGTCTTGCCGCCGTAGTAACCTTCGATAGAGCCGTAGATAGCACCGACAAACAGGTTAACGGTGGAAACAATGATTGCCAGAATGAAGGAGAAGCGGGCACCGGAGGACAGGCAGGTAAGGATGTCCTGACCCGCATCGGTAGTACCCAGGATGAACAGTGGCTCCTTGATACCATCCTTCTTTACTTCCTGGTGATAGTACTTGTAGTACTCACGGTAATCTACACGTACCTTCCACTGGTTGTCCATCTTCTGGGCGTAGTTATATTGCTTGGTATCGCCTTCCACCAGCATCTTACTGGTGTACAGATCCTTGCCGTCGTTTGCTACATAAATGGGAATAAAATTGCCATTTTCATCATAGACAACCTCGGTCTTACGACCGTTGCCCATCTTGGTCTGATACCAGATGTTGGCTTCGTTCTGATCCTGCTCAGCCTCAGGGCGGAGCTTGGGGTCAGTAATGGGATAAATAATCTGGACATTGTGTGCATCCTGATATTCCTGGAGTGCAATATAGTCCTTTTCATCCAGGTCCATAAATTTCATACCGACTGCATTGTAGGTATCCAGGCGGAACTTGTACATGGTACGGACCTTGCCCATATATTCTTCTTCCGTTTTTTCCACATCGGACATAAAGACCTTACGGCCGATTTCTTCTTCGATGCCACGGTACAGAGAATAGGAGGCCTGGTTGACTTCCTTGTTCTGGCCGCCATCCCAGAAACCGAGACCCAGATTGTAGCACAGCGGGTTCTTGGGCAGCACGAAGCGGTAGTAGGTGTCAGCATAACTGACCGGATAGGGAGAAATGATGGGTGCAACAACGGCAAACAGCACCAGCAGCACAATAATGAACGTAGCCAAAACAGATGCCTTGTTCTTTGCAAAGCGATGCAGCGCATCCTGGAAATAGGATACGGGCTTTGTTTCCAGCTTTTTGTCGTGGAGATTTCCATCGGTGGAGCGGAAGACAAATTTTTCGCTAGAGATCTGATAATCCTGAGCTTTCATTTACTTCGCCCCCATTCTGATTCTCGGATCGATCACGCCATAGGACAAATCGACCACCAAGCCGGCAGCCAGACCTACCAGCAGGTAGAAGCCGGACAGCATCATAAAGAAGTCGTAGTCCTTGGAGTTGATTGCAGTCAAATACAAGCCGCCAACACCGGGAATGGAGAAAATCTTTTCAATAACCAGCGAACCGGAAAGCACGCTGACAAATTCGCCGATGATAGACGGGAAGATAGGCACCATGGCATTACGCAGAGCATGTCTTACAGTTGCCTGGGACTTGGTCAGGCCCTTGGTACGTGCCAAAAGCATAAACTCACTGGTGAGAACTTCTGTCAGCTCAGCACGGGTGAAGCGTGCATAGCCTGCAATGGAGCCGAAGCACATCGCAAACACAGCAGGCAGCATAGACTCAAACATCTTCCAGTTGAAATACATATTCCAGTTAAATGTGCCGGGAGTATATACCAAGCCCTTGTGCGGATAGGCTTTGGCTACATCCGCAAAGGACATCATATTCAAAGGTAATGCGTCCAGTTTGAAACAGACGGTATACAAAAGAAGAGATGCGTAAACAAAAGAGGGTACGCTGATAACCACCATAACGGCGGTACTGATCAAGTGGTCCTGCCACTTATTCTTCTTTAAGGCAGCAAAAATACCCAACGCAATTCCGATGGGAACTGCGATCAGGGAGGAGTAAATGTTGATGAGGATCGTGGGAGGCAATTTTTCCACAAACACGTCCCAAACATAGCGTCCGCGATACTCAGGCATATTAAAACCGATACCGAAATCGCCATCCAAGATGATTCTCTTGACATAGCGCACAAACTGCTCGCCAATGGGGTCAAAATAACCGCGGGCTTCCAGCTGTGCAACGATTTTACCGGTATCCTCGCCGAAACCGACACTTGTGTTAATCGGAAGAAGTTTGATCAAAACAAAGCATGTTGCAAAAATGATTGTAAAAGTCATCAGCATTAAGGCAATTCTTTTACAAATATATTTGAACATATACATTTTGTTTCTCTCCTTTCTTTAGTGTATTAACGCGACAATGAGGGATAGTATGAAACTATCCCTCAAAGCCGTTAAACGTTCAGGACGATGAGATTACTTCTTGTAATCGATCTGGCCGCCCTGTGCAGCAACTTCAGCTGCCCACTGAGCGTCATCGTAGTTGTAGGTCATATACTTCAGACCGCCGTAAGACATAAAGGTGTTGTACTCATAGGTGATATAGTCAACCTGGTAGGACAACAGGGAAGCTGCGAAGCTGTTAGCCACAGGAACTGTGTAGTAAACCTTCAGAACTTCCTTCTCCAGTGCAGCGATCAGCTGCAGTCTCTGAGACTGCTCCAGAGCGTTTGCACTCCAGTCGTATGCAGCATCGGCAGCGCCGTTCAGGCAAGCATACCAATCCAGCAGAGACATGGTCTCGGTGATATCGCCGCCGTCAGCAGCAACGCCCTTCATGGTGAAGGTCATCATGGTGTTAGCGGTATCCCAAGAAGCGGAGTACATGTAGCCGGGATCCAGGTAAGCCAGCAGGAAGTAGCCGGGGTCCCAAGCAGCGCCGGTCCAGCCGCCCAAGCAGATGTCGTAAGAACCTGCACGGAAGTCCTTGGACCAAGTGTCGCCGAATTCCTTACCTTCGATTTCCAAACGGCCTTCCAGAGGAGTGCCCTCGACCAGCTTTGTCCAGGAATCCTTGAAGTAGTTGATACGGCGCTGTACGGTTTCGTTCAGAACGCCGGTACCGAAGGTCAGCTTAACAACATCAGTTTCCTTGATGTCGCCAGCAGCCAGAGCGTCATTGTAAGCCTTGGTCAGCAGCTCACGAGCCAGATCCAGGTTGTAACCGGTGATAGCAGCAACTGCATCATCCAGGCTTGCGTACTTGGTAGTGTCAACACCGTAGATGTCGCACAGAACCTGCTTAGCTTCATCGGAGTTACGGAACACGCCGCCGTTCTCGACGTCGTAGTAGTGCATGGTGTTGTACAGACCAAAGCCAGCCTTGGAGGAGGTGGTGCACTTGGCGGTGTACTCGTCACGGTTGACGGACAGAGACAGAGCCTTTCTGAAGTCAGTATAACCCAGAATGGACTTGTTGATACCATCGGTCTCACGAGCCTTCAGAGCAGCAATATTGGACTGCAGCTGCATGGAGTCAACGTAATCGTCAGGAGTGAAGTATGCACGCTCGGAACCCTTGTAGTCGTCAGCGATGGAGACATCGATGCCGATGCCGTCGATCTCACCGGCCTGGAACTTCAGCCATGCAGAGTTCCATTCCTTGATGGTGTCGCAAACGATACGGGTGGTCTGATACAGACCCTTGTTCTCTTCCAGAGCGTAGCCGTACCAGTTGTCGTTACGAACCAGAACGTACTGGGTACCGGACTGGAAGGATTCCAGCTTGTAGGGACCCCAGGAAGCAGTGGTAGCAACGCTGGAGTTGTAGGTGGAAGTCCACAGGTCAACACCCTCAGTGGGAGCAACCTTGTTAGCCTCGTACAGGTCCTTCTTGACCAGAGGCAGGGAAGCCATGTTGTAAGCTGCCTGATAAGACAGGGAGCCGTCTTCCTTCAGCAGAGGCAGAGCCTTTTCCAGAACGATAACCAGTTCGTAGTCGGACTCAGCGTAGATACCAACGGTATCCCATGCAACCTCGGGGAAGGTAGCTTCGGTCAGGAAGAAGTGCAGCTCTTCGTTGGGCTCGGTCTGCCACCAGCCGATCAGAGCATCCCAAGCAGCCTTCAGAGTAGCGTCAGCCTTGATCTCAGCCATAGTCTTGCCTTCCATAGCGGCAGCAGTCTCAGCAGTAAAGGCGCACTCGCCCAGATAGTTAGCGATCAGGTAAGCTGCGCACTTAGCAGCATCGTAGGATGCGGGGAATTCCATAGCGGTTCTCATGTAAACCTGATTGCCGAATGCATCGGGAGACAGGGTGAACAGCAGCTTGGAATCTAGATCCTCGGAGTAGGTAGCGTAGATGTTGTTAGCGGGCTCGTTGCTGGTAGTGCCCTGCTTAGCGTAACCCATAGCGTTAACCAGAATGGTGCCGCCAACGTAGAAGGAGTCAGCACGGTAGTTCTGGAACAGGGGGTTCAGCTGTTCCTGCATGGTGTAGACGAAGTCCTCAGCCTTGATGGGAGTACCGTCGTCCCACTTCAGATCTTCACGCAGGGTGATCCGGTATGCACGGCCGGTTGCGCCTTCGGGGATGCCCCACTTGGCGTCCACTTCAGCGGAGATGTCCTCCAGCTTGGTGGCGGCTTCGTACTTCATGACGAATTCACCGGGGATGGGCTTGCCTTCAGCGTCGAACTTAAAGTCGTAGCTGAAGAAGGAGCTACCGATGTAGGACATAATCTGAGTATCGTTATTGTCCTGATAGGTCAGCTCGTTCCAGTTGGAGGGAGAGACTGCAGTATAGGTGTTATAAGTATACACACCAACACCGGCAACCTGCTCTTCAACGGGCTTCTTACAACCAGCGACAGTCAGCATCATGACAGCCACCAGAAGCAGCGCCAGGCAGCTTCTCAATGTTTTCTTAGTTTTCATGTTTTTTTCTCCTTTCCTTTCCTTAAAAAGAAATACGCCTATATTCTAGCACAGCCAATGGAAAATTGCAAGGGTCTTTGCATTATTTCTGCATATTTAGACAGTTTTTCCCCATATTTTATGCGTTTTCTGTCTTTTAGCCCTAACATAACCCGTTTTTTTAGGCCGACAGCGTTGTTTTTTATTCCAACTTTATCCATTTTTTGTAAAATCACCTGCACTTTCTGCTTTTCTCCATCTACCGCATACACTCGGTTTTGCAGAAAAAACATCTGCCCGCAGAGCGCCTCCTCTCTTGCCCCACAAAATCGACTTTCCGCCGCTCGAAGACCGTGTTTTCCGGCGGTGGACATGACGAATATAGACATCTATCCACGCAGGGTGTATACTCCATAGTGTATGTGGTGCATATTTATACATTTTTCATATATTGCATTCCACAGTCTCCCATGCTATAATACGTTATTATATACGTTGTGGTGACAAAGCGTTTTTGTCGCAACGAAAAAGGAGAGATACTATGGAACTTACCCAACTGTGTAAACAGTACAATTTTACACTGACCCAAGTGCGTCCCATTCCCGGCAGTAATGCAGAATTGGTGCAGATGGTCTACGACAAGACCGGTACCGAGCTGTGCTGGGTAATGAGTGAAGAACGTAACAAACTTTTCGGCATCGCCTTTAAGACGATTCCCGAGGATGACACCGGTGTATTTCACATTCTGGAGCATTCTGTTCTGTGCGGCTCTGCAAAATTCCCCGTGAAGGAGCCCTTTGTGGAAATGCTGAAAAGCTCCATGAATACCTTTTTGAACGCAATGACCTTCCCGGATAAAACCGTCTACCCTATTTCCAGCCGTAACGATCAGGATTTCCTGAATCTGACTGAAGTGTATCTGGACGCTGTCTTTGCCCCTAAGATTCTGGAGAATCCCAATATCTTCCGTCAAGAAGGCTGGCATTACGAACTGCAGGATGAAAACCTTATTTATAATGGTGTTGTTTTCAACGAAATGAAGGGTGCTATGTCCTCTGTGGATCAGGCTTCTTATCGCGGATTGATGAAGGTGCTGTATCCGGATCTGTGCTACCGCTACAATTCCGGTGGCGCCCCCACTGCCATTCCCAACCTGACCTATCAGCAGTTTGTGGATTCTTACCGCAAAAATTATCACCCCACAAATGCCCGGATATTCCTGGATGGCGATATTCCCGTGGAGAAGGTTTTGGGTCTGTTGGACGAATATCTCTCCAAGTATGAGATGGGCGAAAAACAGGCTCTGGGTATGCAGATCCCCGTTGAGCAGGAAGAAACCATTTATTATGAAGCCGTCAACGACGGCACGCCCAAGGCACAGCTGCTGCTGGGCAAAATTATGGGCAAGTATGACGAAAAGCTGCCGTTGCTGGCTCGTCAGGTGCTGTGCGATGTGTTGGCCGGTTCTAACGATGCGCCCCTGAAGCGGGCAATTCTGGAAACCGGTTTGTGCCAGGATGTGACTCTTGCTGTAGAGGACGGCATGATCCAGCCCTTCATGATGCTGCGCCTGCACAACATTGAAAAAGAAAACGCCCCCAAACTGGAGGCTGTGATCCGCGACTGTGCCGAAAAACTGGTTGCCGAAGGTCTTGAAAAGGATCGGCTGGTGGCATCCATCAACCGTTTTATCTTCAATCTGCAGCAGATGAAGGAGCCTCAGGGTCTGATGCGTGGTTTGAATTGCATGAGCTCCTGGCTGTACGATGGCGATCCCATGCAGTATTTGCACTTTGAGGATTGCTGCACCGAACTGCGAGCCATGGCTGAAAAGGGTGGCTTCGAACCCCTGCTGAAAGAAATGCTGGTAGATACAACCGGTCTGTGCAAGCTCCATGTTTTGCCCAGCGAAACCTACGGTGCTGACCTGCGTGAAGCTGAGGTCGCCCGTCTTGCCAAGGAGCAAGCAGCTATGTCCGGTCAGCAGCTGGAGCAGGTTTCTCAGGAATTTGCAGAACTTTCCCAGTGGCAGCAGACACCGGACTCCCCTGAGCAGTTAGCTACCCTGCCCAAGTTGGATCTTTCCGAAATTTCTCCCGATCCCGTGGTTTGCGAAACAACCGAAGAACTTTGTGACGGTGTGACCATTGTCCGCCACAAGGCCGCAAGCAACGGCATTGTACATTTGAGTGCCTATTTCCGACTGACAGACTGCAAACTGGATGAGCTGACCAAGCTTTCTGTTCTGTCCCAGCTTCTGGGTACCCTGCCTACTGAGGCCAAGGATGCCGCGGCATTGCAGAACGAGATCAAAACTTGGCTGGGCGAGCTGAAATTCAGCATTGAAAGCTATGCAAAACTGGGCGACAAGACTACGGCAACACCTGTATTGGCCGCACGTTGCAGTGTGCTGAAGGAAAATGTAGCCAAGGCTGAGGAACTGATCTATGAGATTCTCACCGCTACTGATTTCACCCAGTCCGATCGGATCCTTGAAATCATCAAGCAGCAGGAAACCGAGCAACAGCAGATGGGTATGATGAACGGCCATGTACTGGCATTCACCTCTGCTCAGGCAAGCTTCAGCGCAGCCGGTGCTGTGCAGGAAGCCATCAAGGGCATCAGCTATATCCAGTGGCTGCACACCTTGTCCAAGAACTTTGATGCAGAACTGGCAGGCTTCACCGCATTGGTGGAAAGCACCCTTTCCAAGGCCATTTGCAAGAAGCGTATGGTCCTCACCTACACGGAAGATGGTCATACCGATGCTGCACCCTTCGTGGCAAAATTTGCTGAGGGTGATGCTTGCGCAGAGGCTTCTGTCTACACCACTTCCCTGCCCAAGAAGCTGGGTATCCGCATTCCTGCTCAGGTTAGCTATGCATCCCTGGCTGCCACTTTGGATATTCCCTACGAAGGCTCTGCCCGTTTGCTGAGTAATGTGCTGTCGCTGGCATATCTGTGGAATGAGGTGCGTGTCAAGGGCGGTGCTTACGGTGCCGGCATGCGCATTGGCAGAAGCGGTGGTCTGTTCACTTATTCTTACCGGGATCCTAATCCTGCTAACTCCTTGAACGTATATCGCTCCATGGCTGATTGCGTCCGGGGTCTGGCCGCTGCCGGTCAGGATATCACCGGTTTCATTATCAGTACCATTTCCGAGACCGAACCTTTGGTAGATGCCGGCCGTATGGGCCAGATCGCAGACAATGATTGGTTTGCCGGTTTTGGCTATGACGAAGCTGTTGCAGAACGCAAGGCACTGCTCGGCGCTACTGCAGAGGGTCTGACCAAGTGGTGCAATGCACTGGATTCCCTCAAGGAAGATGCCGGTGTCTGTGTTGTCGGCTTTGCCGATGCACTGGCTGGTTGTGAAGCAGAAGGCCTGACCATTTTGGATATCTAACACATTAAAAAAGAACACCATCCAATCGGATGGTGTTCTTTTTTTAGTCAAACAATTCGTGTACCACGGGCCAGCTGAGCGCTGCGTAGTAACGATGGCCCTCCGGGCCTTCGATGAACCGAAACTTGTCAGATGCGCCAACTCTGTCATAAATCTTCTGAGCAACACCTGCAACCTCCCGGCTGCCATCAATATGGAAGCCGATATCTGTCACACCGGCAACCATGACCAAGGGTCTGGGTGCAATCAGACAAGCCAGCTCACCCATATCCAGGTATTTTGCCATGTTGGGAATGTAGTTGCAGGGGCAATGCCGTTTCCACACGATGGAATCTTTGAAAGAACAAATACTGGAAGAAGGTACCGCCATCGTGATCCGGGGTTCGATACAAGCAGCATAATACGTTGCTGTGCCGCCACCGGAATTACCGGTGAGCAGAATCTTCTTGGCATTGATCGTCTCGGGCATGGTTTCCAGCAGATCCACTGCTCGGGAAATATCCCACGCACGCTCGCCAATCACGGTACGACCCATCAGCATTGCAGTCATTGCCGGATGGGCGCAGGTGCATCTGGAATCCGGAAAAATATTCAGATATGCCTGACTTTTCAGCTCACCAAAGCCACGCAGTTCCATCACCAGTGCAGCATAGCCGTTTTCAACGGCCTGGATTGCCAGATCCCGGTCGCCACCGGAAACATGCTCTACATCCTCCGGATAAACCGTCCGTCCCATGGAAATGTGCATGCCGGAGGTATGTCCCTGCAGGCAGATTGCCACCGGACAAGGGAGCTTTACATTCTTGGGCACCCACAGATGACAAGGAATGTCTGCATTGGCTTCAGGGCTGAAAATCATACGTTTTTCATAGAAGGTTTCATATTCCTTTTCCCACTCTACCCGAACATTCAAGTCGCAACGCTCTGTGGGCATATCTCCCAACAGTTCCGTCAACTTCGCCCGAACCTGCTCACGCCAGGTGTCGAAATCCTTGGATTCATCGTAAGCCAAGCTTGGCTTGATGGTTTTTAGCAGTTCTTCATGACAAAGGTCTGCAGGTAACATAGTTTTTTCCTCTCCTGTTTCATGTTTTATTATCCGATTGCTCTGCTGTAATCGATTTTGCTCAGATCCATAATATTCAAGGCTGCCTTTTCCTTCAGGCTTGCAATCCAGTTTCCTTCTGCCTCTGCACGCATATCCTGATCAATCAGGAGATCCCGGTAGGATTGTTCGCTCCAGGAGGAGAAATACATAACGTGGTAGCCATACTCTGTTTCCACAATACCGGTGTCACCTTGTTTGCGAGACTCGTCAAAGCACCAATTCTCAAAGTTTTCCACCATTTGACCCTTGTAGATATTTTCATACAAGCCGCCATTGGTCACTTCACCGCCACGGTCATCGCTGTATGTATTTGCAAGCTGGGCAAAGCTATCTTCATTTGCCTTGCCATCCTTCCACAGCTGCAGCAGCCGCTCTGCCTCTTCTTTGGCTTTTACTTTTGCTGTATCCTTGTAGATGCCCGTTGCGTCTTCTTCGAACATCACCAAAATGTGACGAACATTGGCCATTTTATATGTCTGGTCATCTTTACCTAAGTACATGACCAGGGTGATGCTATCCTCAGTGGCTTCTACACGAACATCACCAATAACCGCCAAATTATTTCTCAACCAATGCAAGGTTACTTCCGGCAGATTGAGCTGGCTATTATGCGTCAGTGTTCCTTCTATGCTTACATTTCCGTAAGTTCCAAGGGAAGCAATCGCCCGGTCCATATCTTCTTTGGTATGGAACGTATTGGACATCAGCTTGTTGTAATCCGCCTGCATAGCCGCCCGCGCAGCAGCTTTCTGCTCCTCGGTCCATACCATCTCTAAGCTATCTTCTTCCCAAACGCCTTCTCCCAGATAGTTAGAATAGTCCAGCGTAAAGCAAGCAAAGTTCACCGCGGAGTACTTGTTGTGCTGACCTTTTTCATAGGCACGGTAATCATCTGCATTATAGTGCAGGCTGTCTTTATAGGTTTTCCGGTAATTATCCGTCAGGGTGCAGGTCTTATAATACGCTTTGTAGCTATCCTGCGTTGCGCTGGCGCCATAGTAGCTTTGCAAATAGCTTTCAACGGTATCGTAACCATTCAAAGAAGCATAGGTTTGCAGATCTGCAAAGTCGGCATCCATCTCTGCCTGAGCATCATCGCTCAGCTTGTAGCCGGTGGCGACTACATCCTCATAAATGGCGTATGTTTCGTGGGCAGTGTCAATAGCTGCTTCGATAAAATAATCCGCCCAGGTTCTGTTGTCATCATACATCTGCTCATTCAGAGGCTTGTTGACTTCAAAGCCAAGCATCATGAACCAGTAGTTGCCGAGGGAAGAATAGTACATTTCATAAATTTCCTGCTCATATTTGCCCACAGCGTCAACATAGAAATAGGTCATTTCTGCAGAGGACAGCTTTCGCTGGCCCACAGTAACGGCCACGTCCGTAGTCAGGAGTGGGTCCTTGCTGCCGGCAATTCCCTGGGATGTGCCGGTAGTGCTGCCCTTTGTGGAGCTGGGCTTTTTCTTTTTACCGGAACCGGAATCCTCTTCTTCACATGCTGTCATTGTAAAAAGCAGCACAAACGCCAAAATCAGCGCCAAAAATTTCTTCATATTGTGCCTCCTTACCCAGGGCTTTCTATTTATTGCTTGACAATATTGCGAGCCACATGGACACCGCTGGCAGATGCATGGGACAGTGAGTGGGTAATACCACTGCCGTCACCAATAATATACAGTCCCTTATAACGGGACTCCAGTTTTTCGTTAACTTCCACTTCCATGTTGTAGAACTTGACTTCCACACCATAGAGCAAGGTATCGTCGTTGGCAGTACCAGGTGCGACCTTGTCCAAAGCATAGATCATCTCGATGATACCATCCAATATCCGCTTCGGCAGAACCAGACTCAAATCACCGGGGGTTGCACTAAGGGTAGGCGTAATAAATGCCTCCTGAATGCGGCTTGCAGTGGAACGACGGCCTTGGATCAAGTCGCCAAAACGCTGCACGATAACACCGCCGCCCAGCATGTTGCTGAGTCTTGCAATAGATTCACCGTAGCCGTTGGAATCCTTGAAGGGTTCGGAGAAATGCTTGGCAACCAGCAGGGCGAAATTGGTATTTTCCGTCTGCTTGGCAGGATCTTCATAGCTGTGTCCGTTAACAGTGATGATGCCGTTGGTATTCTCGTTGACCACTGCGCCTTTGGGGTTCATGCAGAAGGTGCGAACCTTGTCACCATACTTTTCTGTGCGGTAAACGATCTTGCTTTCATACAGTTCATCGGTCAGGTGGGCAAACACTACTGCAGGCAGCTCCACACGAACACCGATGTCTACACGGCTGGATTCCGTAGGAATATCCAGTTCCTTGCATACCTGCTCCATCCACTTACTGCCGCTGCGACCAACGGAAATAACGCAATCCTTGCAGGTATATGTGCCATCCTTGCAGATGATTTCATAACCGCTATTCAATACTTTCACACTCTGAACGGGAGTATCAAAGTAGAAATCTACCTTATCCTTCAGGTCTGCGTATAGATTTTCCAATACCACATAGTTGATGTCCGTACCAAGATGGCGCACAGAAGCATCCAGCAGGTGCAGATTGTTCTGAATGCACAAGGTCTTGAACTTGGAGCCGGAGGTGGTATACAGCTTGGTTCCCTCACCGCCATAGCGCATGTTGATCTCGTCCACGTACTTCATCAGTTCCAGTGCCTGACGCTTGCCTACGTATTCGTAGAGTGTACCGCCAAAGTCATTGGTGATGTTGTACTTACCATCAGAGAATGCGCCTGCACCGCCAAAACCGCTCATAATGGAGCAGCTCTTGCAGCTGATACAGCTTTTTACCTTATCGCCATCGATGGGGCACTTACGCTTACGCAAGGCATGGCCTGCCTCAAACACCGCAACCTTTAATCCGGCATTCAATTTAATAAGCTCATAAGCTGAAAAGATACCGCCGGGGCCGGCACCGATAATAATCACGTCGTAATTCATGCTTTTCCTCCATTGGACACATAGTTTCTCATTATACTGCTATCTTAGCATATTTGTGGGGTTTTCGCAAGGAAAAATCCTTCATAGTGATACTTTAGGGACTATCTTTTTTCAAAAAATATGGTAGAATGGTGTCAAAAGGAGTGGTTTTTTTGAGAGTAAAAACCTTACGGCTGTCCGTCGTTTTTCTTGCGCTTTCCCTTGCCATTTTTATAGGCATTGCGCTTGCGTTCACATTTCGCCCCGAAGCCGGTGAAGAACCAACGGAAAGTACGCAAATGCTTTCCGGCTGGCAGAAAACAGACGGCAAAACCTATTATTATAACGCGCAATCCGGTATTCCCCACACCGGTTGGCTGGAATTACCGGAAGGAAAATACCATTTCGCCGAAGACGGCACAATGACGGTTGGTTTTCTGGAGTTGGACGGCAAACGGTACTATTTCAACCAAAGCGGTGTGATGTGCACCGGTTGGCACGATCTGCAAGGACAGCGCTTCTATTTTGACGAAGCCGGTGTCCTGGTAACCACGCCCGGCTGGCTGACGACCGCCGAGGGCACTTGGTATCTGAAGGATGACGGTCAACCCTACACCGGCTGGATGCAAACAGACGAAGCCAGATACTATTTCCATTCTGACGGAAAAATGGCCACCGGCATGGTGGAAATTGACAGTATTCAGCGTTATTTTTCCTCCGACGGAAATTACGTTCCCTTGGTAAATCCCTGGAATTCCGTTCCGGAAGATTATGTACTGCGTCTGGTTACTGTGGAAGGTCTGCAGGTAGACTCCACCTGCGCTGACGCCCTGCTGCAGATGATGCTGGCGGCACGAAACGAGAATCTCACCTGCGTGCTGAACTCTACTTATCGGGATATCGCCACACAGACCTATCTGTGGAATAGGCGCTACAATGACTACTTAAGTCAAGGATACTCCGAGGAAGATGCTTATCGACTCTCCGCCCGACGGGTTGCTTACCCCGGCACCAGCGAACATCACACCGGCTTAGCCATTGATATCACCGGCTCTGAAAAGCTGTATCAATGGTTCCGGGATCATGCATGGGAATACGGTTTCCATGTGCGCTACCGTGGTGACAAGGAAGAATTTACCGGCATTAAGGACGAGCCATGGCACCTGCGCTATGTAGGCAAGGAGCTGGCAAAAACGCTCCAGGAACGGGACTTGTGCGTAGAAGAATATTTTAAGGAGCTTGCTCCCTGAATAAAAAACAGCCGCCCGTTTGGGCGGCTGTCATTATTTTGTAATGCCTTTATATTCTGCTTTGACCTTTTCATAGCTTTCCAGATTGCCGATATCATAACGGCTACCGGGCATTTCCATAGCATGTACCACAGTCTGCGTACAAAGCCATGCAATATAGCTGCCGGGTGCATCTGTTCCGCAGCCGCTTTCAATGCCCTTTTGCACCAAAGAGGCATCTGCTTTGCTGTAGTAATAGAAAGGCGGACAGCACCAATGGGTTGCAGGCTGTGCCGGCTTCTCATCCATGCGCAGAACCTTGTCATTCTCATCTGCGGTCACCACACCGGACTTGACCAGTTTGCGATCTTCCGGTTCAAAATATCGCATGATGCAGGAAGTGTTTTTCTCCAAAGCATAGGCAATAAATTTTGTCAAGCTGAAATCCAGAACATTATCTCCGGCGATCACCAGCATATCATCCTCCAGCTTCAGGCTGTCAATGGCAAACTGGATATCCTTCACGGCTCCCAAGCGGGTTTCGTTGGTATCCGTTCCGTCATCCACAACAGTAACCTTCTGCTGTTTTGTCTTTGCCCAGTCCTCAAAATGCTTGGCAAATTTGTGATTGGAGATGACCACATATTCATCCACTTTGCCGGATGTGTGGATATCGTCCACCAGCCAGTCCAGGATGGTCTTTTCCCCTACCTTTAACAAAGGCTTGGGGAAATTTTCCGTTAGGGGGTAAAGTCTTGTGGCATATCCAGCCGCCAGGATCAGACATTTCATAGCATTTGCCTCTTTCAATCTAATTGTACGCCATCTGCGCTTTCGCAGATATGTACGGAGAATTTACCTTCCAAATGGGGAAATACCTTCAGATATTCCCGGGTGACGGTTTCTGTAATACTCTGCTCGTATGCAGGATCGATCAGCGCCATGCAGCATCCCTTGAAACCTGCACCGGAGAATCGACCGCCATAAATACCCTCGGTACGGGTCATGATCTCATACAACGTTTTCAGCTCCGGAGAACCGGTTTCCCAGTTATGAATGGAGGACCAACCACTTTCAAAGGAGAGTCTGCCGAATTCTGCAAGATCACCCCGACGCCAAGCTTCTGCAGCCAATCTTACACGCTGAGATTCCGTAACATAATGCTCAGCACGCTTGCGCCAGTTTTCCGGCAGTTTATGACCATGCGCTGCATATACCTCGTCGGGAACTTCGCAGAAATTGGTTTCTGCAAATTTGCCGTATTCCATGCCAGCATAGGCTTTCAGGGCATAAGCTGCACTGCGCACCTCATCCACGCGCATATTGTAAGCGGAACTGACCAGACTACGCTCCACACCGCCAAAGAAGATGGCGATTTTGTAGGGTGGCATATCCGGATGCTGAGGGATCAGCTCGTAACAGCCATCATTCAGATCCATGTAAAGCAGGTGGTTTTTCCGGCAGTATACCTCGCAGGATTGATCCAGCTTGCCGCAGGATACGCCTACATAGCGGTTTTCTGCCTCCTGAGAAATGATGATCAATTCTTCCGGAGTCAGCTTGATGCCATTGATCTTACACAGCGCAGAAAGGTATGTGATGATAACTGCCGCAGAGGAGGACAAGCCACCGATGGGCAATTCTCCATCCAGCACCGCACAAAGACCCCGGTGCAAGGGATACCGTCTACCCAACGCAATGGTCGCACCACGCAAATGATCTGCCCAGTCGTTTTCCTTGGTTTTGGGTGTTGCTTCCACGTGCCACTGAGCCCGCTTATCAAACTGGAGCGACTGGATTTCGATTACGCCATTTTCCTTAGGGCCATAGGCCATATGGATGCCCTTATCAATAGCAAGTCCCGTAATCTTGCCCAACTGATGGTCAACATGGGCACCGATGGGACAAATGCGATACGGCGTAAACGCAGTATGCTGAGGCGGTTTTTTATAGATTTTCTCAAATGCTTCCACTGCGTTCATAGTTATCCTCCTTACCGCTTAATCTCTGAAGTAGAGATCTCGCGTATATACTTTATCCAAAACATCCGCAATATCCTCGTTATAGCGGTTTGCAATGATGACATCGGAAATTTCCTTAAATTCTTTCAAATCCCGGATCACACGGCTGTTGAAGAAGCTGTTTTCCTTCATGGTCGGCTCGTAAATAACTACTTCAATGCCCTTTGCCTTGATACGCTTCATGACACCCTGAACGGAAGATTGCCGGAAATTGTCACTTCCTGTCTTCATGGTCAGGCGATACACGCCAACCGTTTTGGGGTGCTTCGCAATGATTTGATCCGCAATAAAATCCTTACGTGTACCGTTAGCAGAAACGATAGCAGAAATAATATTCTGGGGCACATCGTTATAGTTTGCCAGCAACTGTTTTGTATCCTTCGGCAGGCAGTAACCACCATAACCAAAGGACGGATTGTTATAATGTCTGCCGATTCTGGGATCCAGGCCGACACCTTCGATAATGGACTTGGTATCCAAGCCGCGGACAGCGGCATAGGTGTCCAATTCGTTGAAAAATGACACGCGCAGTGCCAAATAGGTGTTGGCAAACAGCTTGACCGCTTCTGCCTCGGTGGGGTTCATATAGCGAACCTCGATATCTTCTTTTAATGCACCCTGCTTCAACAAAAACGTAAAGGTCTCTGCAGCCTTGCGCAGCCGGGCATTGCGCACCGGTACGCCTACGATGATCCGGCTGGGATAGAGGTTGTCATACAAGGCTTTTCCTTCCCGCAGAAACTCCGGGCTGAACAGAATATTATCGCAGCAAAAGTCTGCTCTGAGCTTTTCCGTATAGCCAACCGGAACTGTGGATTTTATAATAATCACAGCATCCGGATTCACCTCAATGATCTGCTGAATCACTGTTTCCACGGAGGATGTGTCAAAATAATTTTTGCCCGGATCATAATTGGTGGGGGTTGCGATGATGACCAACTCTGCATCCTTGTATGCAGATGCACCGTCGGTGGTTGCCGTCAGATTTAATTCCTTTGTTTCCAGGTATTCCTGGATCTCCTTGTCCGCAATGGGTGTTTTTTTACTGTTGAGCATTTCCACTTTTTGCGGAATAACATCAACAGCAGTGACCTGATTATGCTGTGCCAGCAACACTGCGATAGACAGACCAACATAGCCTGTCCCTGCGACTGCAATTTTCATATTGTTCTCTCACTTTCATTGTAACAATGTGCGTTCCTGCAGTCCCTACGAGTGCTTCTCCATGGCAACTGATTCCGGCATGGTTTTTTTATTTTAAATTTTATAAAATTCCTTATACCACTGGGCAAATCTGCGCAGACCTTCCCGCAGAGAGGTAGACGGCTTAAAGCCAAAGTCCTGTTCCAGTTCCGAAATGTCTGCATAGGTTATGGGCACATCGCCCGGTTGCATGGGTACCAACTTTTTATGCGCTTCAAAATCATAATTCTCCGGCAAAACTCCGGCACGGATCAGTTCTTCCTGCAGGATATTGACAAAATCCAACAGGTTCTCCGGGTTGTTATTGCCAATATTGTAGACCCGATAGGGCGGAAGCGGCAATCCGTCTGCGCCGTTTTTCTTTTCCGGTGCGCACTGCATTACACGCTTGACTCCCTCGACAATATCGTCTACGTAGGTGAAATCCCGTTTGCAATTTCCGTAGTTAAAAATCTCAATGGTCTGCCTGTTGCGCAGTTTGTTGGTGAAACCGAAATATGCCATATCAGGCCGTCCCGCAGGACCGTAGACGGTAAAAAACCGCAGGCCGGTTGAGGGGATATTGTACAGCTTGGAATAGGCATGGGCCATCAATTCGTTGGATTTTTTGGTAGCTGCATACAGGCTGACGGGATTATCCACCTTATCCTCTGTGGCATAGGGGATCTTCTCATTACTACCGTATACTGACGAGCTGGACGCATACACAAGATGTGCCACCGGATAATGGCGGCAGGCCTCCAAAATATTATAGAAGCCGATCAGGTTGCTTTCAATATACACATCCGGGTTGGTAATGGAATACCGAACACCGGCCTGGGCGGCCAGATTCACCACCACATCAACGCCGGATTTAGCAAACAGATCGTCTACTAATGCCTTATCCGCAATATTGCCCTTGACAAATTCCCATTTGGAATGTGGGTGCAGTGCTGCCTCTTTGGCAATTTCCTGCAGGCGGTATTCCTTGATGGAAACATCGTAGTAGTCATTGAGGTTATCCAGTCCGATCACCGTTACCGGCTCCACAGTGCGCAGTAATTCCAGGACCAGATTGGCTCCCACAAAACCTGCTGCACCGGTAATTAAAACTGTTTTATTTTTTAATTCAACATTAGGGGTTAACATAACATTCCAACTCCTTGGTGTCAGAACTTTCTCCACACCATTTTATTGACCACACCGGTATAGGATTGAATCAGTTTGACTACCTTTGTAGACACATTTTCTTCCAAATAATCCGGAACGGGAATACCGTTATCCCCTTCTGCCACCATGGTCACAGCGGTATCCACCGCCTGCAAAAGGCTGTTTTCATCGATACCAGCCAGCACAAAGCAACCCTTATCTAAAGCCTCGGGACGCTCAGTGGAGGTGCGGATGCACACTGCCGGGAAGGGCTTGCCGATGGATGTAAAGAAGCTGCTTTCCTCCGGCAAGGTGCCACTATCGGACACCACTGCAAAGGCATTCATCTGCAGGCAGTTATAGTCATGGAAGCCCAAAGGCTCATGACACATTACCCGCTTGTCCAGCTCAAAACCGCTGGCCTCCAGCCGATTCCGGCTGCGGGGATGGCAGGAATACAGCACGGGCATATCGTATTTTTCTGCCATCTTATTGATCGCTGTAAACAACGAAATAAAGTTCTTTTCTGTGTCAATATTCTCCTCCCGATGGGCGGACAGCAGGATATATTTTCCTTTTGTCAGACCCAGGCGGGTATGGATATCGCTTTTTTCAATTTTTGCAAGATTATTGTGCAAAACCTCTGCCATGGGCGAACCGGTTACATAGGTGCGCTCCTTGGGCAGACCGTTATCTGCCAAATACCGCCGGGCATGCTCAGAATAGCACATATTTACATCAGAAATGATGTCCACGATGCGGCGGTTGGTTTCTTCGGGCAGGCATTCATCTTTGCAGCGGTTGCCTGCTTCCATGTGGAAAATGGGAATATGCAATCTCTTGGCACCGATGACACTCAGGCAAGAGTTGGTATCGCCCAGAACCAGTACAGCATCGGGCTTCACCTCTTCCATCAGCTGATAGCTCTTGGCAATGATGTTGCCCATGGTTTCGCCCAGATCTTTGCCAACTGCATCCAGATATACATCGGGGTCAGCCAGCTCCAGATCCCGGAAGAACACGCCATTGAGGTTATAGTCATAGTTCTGACCGGTATGTGCCAGCATGCAGTCAAAATATTTCCGGCATTTTGTTATTACCGCTGCCAGACGAATGATCTCCGGACGGGTACCGACGATAATCAGCAGTTTCAGCTTGCCGTTATTTTTAAAAGAGGCCATCCTTATCCCTCCACTTTTTCAAAGAATGTATCCGGCTTTTCCGAATCAAAAGGCTCATTTGCCCACATGACCGTCACCAGATCCTGGGTGTCGCTGAGATTGGTAATATTATGAGAATAACCGGGCAGCATGTGCACAGCCTGGATATTTTCACCGGACACCTCGAAATTCAGCACCTCATCTGTGCCGATTTTCCGTTGCTGGATCAGCGCAGAGCCCGACACAACAATAAAGAATTCCCATTTTGTATTGTGCCAATGCTGACCTTTGGTCGCACCGGGCTTGGAAATATTTACGGAAAACTGTCCGCAGGACGGGGTTTTCAAAAGCTCTGTGAAGCTCCCCCGGTCATCCACGTTCATTTTTAAAGGAAAGCTGACTGCCGACTGGGGCAGATAGCTTAAGTAGGTAGAATACAGCTTTTTAGCAAAAGAACCGGCAGGAATCTGGGGCAGCATCAGCGTCTTCGGCTGTTGTTTAAATGTCTGCAACAGCTCCACGATTTCTCCCAATGTCACCTTATGGGTGACGGGTGCAGCGCAATAACGGCCATCGTCGCACAGAACGGTATCCACACTCTCAAATGTGCAGCGGTGCTCTTTGCCTTCCAATGCACAAAGCATTTCTTCCACCAGATCGTCAATGTAGAGTAATTCCAACTGCTGCGAAGGGTCATTGACCGTAATAGGCAGATCGTTGGCAATATTATTGCAGAATGTTGCCACAGCAGAATTGTAGTTGGGACGGCACCATTTGCCAAAGAGATTGGGGAAACGATACACCAAAACCTCGGCACCGGTTTCTTCACCATAGGCGAAGAACAGCTCCTCCCCTGCCTTCTTGCTTCTGCCATAGTCGCTGTCATATCGACCAATCAGGGTAGCCTGAATAGAAGATGCCAGCATCACAGGGCAGGTATTGTTGCAAGCCTTCAGCGTATCCAGCAAAGTGGATGCAAAGCCAAAATTACCCTGCATAAATTCCTCAGCATTCTGAGGACGATTGACGCCTGCCAGATTGAACACAAAATCCGCTTTTTGGCAGTATTGCTTCAGCAAAGCCGGATCAGTATCCACATCATATTCATAAATTTCCTGGATTTCCAGCTGGGTGGTGCGGTTCTTTCCGTCCCGGATATTTTTCAGATTTTCTGTCAAATTCCGACCCACGAAACCCTTTGCACCGGTAATCAGGATGTTCACTTACTTTTCCTCCCGAGCACGCAGTGCGTCCTGTACATAATCCGTAGTCAACAATTTTTGAATCGTACCTTCCACATCCAAACGGGTTGTGTTATGGCTGGTATAAGCCTCGTCAGCCTGGGTTTCCACCTGACCCTTGACAAAGAACTTGTCATAGTTCAGATCACGGTTGTCTGCAGCTACACGGAAATAGTTGCCCATATCCTCGCTGCGCAGGCGTTCCTCCCGGGTCATCAGGGTTTCGAACAGCTTTTCCCCATGACGAGTGCCGATGATATTCGTACCGGTGTCCCCAAACAGCTGCTGCACAGCCTTTGCCAGATCACCGATGGTGGAAGCATCTGCCTTCTGAATAAACAGATCACCGGGCTTTCCGTGGGTAAATGCAAATTTTACAAGATCCACTGCCTCATCCAGATTCATCAGGAATCGGGTCATGGCAGGATTGGTAATAGTAATGGGATTGCCGGCATTGATCTGGTCAATAAACAGCGGAATAACGCTGCCACGGCTACACATAACATTGCCGTAACGGGTGCAGGTAATCACAGTGTCACCTCGGTCTGCCGCCACACGGGCATTGGCAAAAACCACATGCTCCATCATAGCCTTGGAGATGCCCATTGCATTGATGGGGTATGCTGCCTTATCTGTGGACAAGCAAACCACACGCTTGACACCGGCATTGATGGCTGCACGAAGCACATTATCGGTGCCTTCTACGTTGGTGCGCACTGCTTCCATGGGGAAGAATTCGCAGGAAGGAACCTGCTTCAGAGCAGCTGCATGGAATATGTAGTCCACACCGGGCATAGCATCTGCCACAGAATTGGGATTCCGGACATCGCCAATGAAAAATTTTACCTTATTGGCATACTCCGGATAGCGGGCCTGCAGCTCATGGCGCATATCGTCCTGCTTTTTTTCATCCCGGGAAAAAATGCGGATCTGGCCAATATCCGTATGCAAAAAATGCTTCAACACGGTATTGCCAAACGAACCGGTACCACCGGTGATCATAAGTGTTTTATTGGTGAATTCAGACATTATTCATCCTTCTTCCGCTTACGCATTCCCTTTAACATTCCCCAAAGGTAAGTGAAGGGTTCCAATTTCAAAACAGCCGAGCAAGCTACATAGACTGCTACGCCGACTACGATCTGCACTACCAGCAGAATGATCGCAGGTAAATTCAACAGACCTACCAGCCATGTTACCAGGGACATAATCAAACCAACTGCAATGGTGGGCGCTGCATCCTGCAGCTGCATTTTAAATGTATATCCAAAGAATTTTCTGGAAAGTGTCAGGAAACAAATCAAGCTTACCAAGGTGGTGGCCAAGGAAGACAGCGCGATAACAAACACGCTCTCGAAAACAAATACGGACACAAGAACGCCCAGCAATGCAGTGATATTGATCATGATAATTGCCCGCAGTACTGTTCCGCTTTTTCCAATTGCCAGCAGTGCTTGTCTGCTAGAAGACTCCAACGGCCGGGTAAGGTAGGAAAGGCAAAATACCTGCATGAAAGGAATGCAGGCTATCCATTTTTCCGTCAGTAGTACTTTCACAAATGACTCTGAAACCACAGTAAAGCCCAATAGCACAGGTACGAGGATATATGTTCCCACACGAATGGATCTGCGCAACATTGCCAAAACCCGTTCCCGGTTCTCTTGTTCCTGAGAATATGCCGGTAACATCACTCGGTCGATGGTGGAGCTAATATTTACCATCATAAAAGACGGGTATTTCTTGCCCTGATCATAATATGCCAGATCTGCAGCGCCAAATACCTTACCAACAATCAGACTGCGCACATCATCATTCAGCGTTACCACAAGCTGAGTTGTCAGCACTTTCCAACCAAATTGCCAAATAGCTTTGGCCCGTGCAAAGGAGAATTCCAGCTTAAATTTCCATTCGCTCATGACGGACAAAATTACGGTAACCGCCAGCATGTTGGTTAGATTTTGCGTTGCCAGTGCCCACACACCGAAACCACAATATGCCATTGCGATGCCAACAACACCCGAGCCAACACTGCTGAGCATATGGGCCAAAAAAGAACGTTTGAAGTTCATTTTCCGTTGTATATAGGCATTTTGCACATTGTTGATTGCCGCAATAGGCAATCGCAAACCCATTACGCGTAAAATGGGGGTTAATTCCGGTATCTCATAAAATTTAGCCACCAAGGGTGCTGCCACAAACAACATGGCGTACAGAATCAGGCTTACGCTAAAACTGAGCAGAAATGTCGTATTAAAATCAAGGTCATCCGCATCCTGCTTCTGCACCAATGCACTTCCAAAGCTGGAGGTGACAAACACATCCAGCAGGTTAATGCACACCAAAACAATGGAGATTGTTCCATAGTACTCCGGTGCCAGCAATCGGGCCAAAATAATGGTGACGATCATGGACACCAATTGTCCCATCATTCGCTCACCAAATATCCAGGCAAGGCCACCTATTACTTTGTTTTTTAAATTTTTTTCATTTTTTTCCATTGCGAACGCTACTTTCTTGCTTTACAGTTGTGTTTTTAGCCGCCTTTATCGCAAAAATACCTACGATATAGGGCAGCATCAACATTGTCGGATTCAAAAACTGGGTCGTCTGCACATACAGAGCTGTACTGATCAACGGCAGCCAATAGGACATCGGAATTTTTCTTTCTCTTCGTGTCACTAAAATAGGCCGAATCAGGCCAAACATATATACGGTAAAACCAATCATACCACAGCAGACCAATATCTGCTGTGTACCATTATGCATGGAGGTAATGTTTCCTGTCATAGCTCTATACTGTGTAACGCCCGTACCAACGATCATAAACCGCACATTCCGGAAGAATATATCCATGTATTTTGTGAACAGTCTGGTACGGCCATTGCCAGTAGACATATCGTCATCAGTCATTCTGGCAACAAAGCCTTCTATCAGCTCTGTGCCGCCTATTGCAAAGAAGCCAATCAAAAATACGACACTAAAAATCAAAAGGGTTGCAATAAATCGCTTGGGATTGCGCACCTTGCCAAGGATATACAAAAACAAACAAATTGCAAGCACCAAAAGCCAGGAACGGGAGATCGTCAGAAATCCGCCAGCTACAGCCAACAGCGTCATTAAGATTACTATAATACGTCGGAATCCTTTGCTTTTTTCCATCAGCAGCAGACCGGTAAATGTTGCACTGGCGCTGTAGTTTGCCAGGTTGTTTGCGTTAAGTGCTGTCTGCATACCTTCATTCTTATCATATTGGGTTTGTCCAAATCGAAAATATCCCTTTGCAAACTGTTTCATCCAGTTAGTCGGTGCCGCCATAATGCCCGTTGTAATGATAATTCCACACAATACCGCAACACCATACAAATACATGCACAAACACAAAGTAAAATCGATATCCGTTCTATCGTGAATCAAAAAGAACACAAGACCTGCATATGAAATATACTGGATAATTGCTACAATATCGCTTTTGGGATACCAAGCACTGGCAAACAGTTCCATGCTGGTAACAACCGCAAATAGTCCTATTTGCCATAAATTAACTTTTTTGCACTTAATAATCAGCAGCACGAGTGCTCCGAGCATAATATACGTTCCCGGAAGACCGCAAACCAGCGGTATCGTATAGCAAACCATATACACCAGGGTTTGATATTGTGCCAATACAAAAAAGGTCAATACATATGCCAGGCATACATATTTAGACATTCCGACATCAAAAACGTCCCGGATAATCATCATTAGCGCCAAGCCAACTGCATAGATTATCAGTTTCATCCGTTCATTTCGTTTCATCTTGCTTGTTCCTTACACACATAATTCATTGTAAATTTTCTGATATGCCTGGGCCATTCCTTCAGAGGAATATGCTTGCACAATACGCAATGATGCTTCTTTCATAGCCGTTTTTTGCAGATTGCTCTGTTGATAGATCTCCATGATGGCTGCCAACATGGCATCTTCATCACCAGCAGGCACCAACTTGCCGTTATCCTGCACCACATCCCGCAAACCGCCCACATCAGTGGACACAATGGGTAATCCGGCAGCCATTGCCTCCAGCACAGACAAGGGCATTGCTTCTCGGAAAGAGCATTGCACATACAAGTCGCTGACGGCATAGTAATCTTCCGTATTGGAAACATTACCGGTGAATGTAACTGCTTGTGCAACACCCAATTCTTCAGCCAATTTTTTCAGTATATCGTGTTGATCTCCATCACCCAAAAGCAAAAGCTTGGTATTGGCATCCTTTTCATGCAGCTTTGCAAAACAGCGAATCAATGCTGCCTGATTTTTATTTTTGTCCTGCCGTGCCACATTGATCAGTGTAAAGCCATCATGCTCTTGACGGAAAAATTGTTGCACATCGATTCCGTTATTGACGCAGGCACATTTTTCTTTGTTGACGCCAAAGTAGGCTTTCACCAATTCCTTGTTTTCCGCTGATACGGCAACAAGTTTTGTTTTCTGTAAACCTAACGCAGCACGCACCAATTTTTCGATTTTGGAAGTAAATGCTTTTTCCGGTCTGGCATGGACTGTAATAACCAATGGACAACAGGAAAGGATCGACCAAATCGCACCAAACGCTGCACCGCCAAGATGGGCATGAACCACATCCGGCTTCGTCTTTCGGATAGCATGCAAAATACGAAAAATCGTTTTGGGTACGATGCGCCCATCCTGATTTAGATAGGTAACCGAAAATTGGGATTCCACCTGCTTTTCCAGTAATGTTCCCTTTCTGCTCATATAGCACACGATGCTGATATCAAATTGATCAACGTCAATATGCTTTGCCAGCTCATATACCATATGCTCCGCACCGCCCATGGTGAATGCGTCTAAGAGAATGGTCAATCTTTTCTTCATTTCTGTGAAGACTCCTGTTCAAAGGGCAATTGAATCCACTGCCCCAGTATATTATCCCAATGCGCTGGTTTGAAGGGCAGCATACCTCCACAAGGGAAGAATGTCACCTCAGAGAAATAGATCCGTCCGCAAATGGAGTATAAGTCGATACGCACAAAGGCACAATCCACTTGCCGAGCAAGTTTTTTTGCCAGTTGCGCCATTTCAGACAAATTATCCGGCAGCTTTACCGGATCTTCCAGGGGAGCAAAATCACTTCTGTAGAACGGCAATCTCTTTCCATCTATATCAAAGAAAGAAATCTTTGCGGTTGTATGATCTTCCAAACCCTCAGAAATATATAGTGCCTTGGGTTCCCCATTAAAGCAGAAGAACTTATAATCTGTAAGGCCCAAAGCCGGGTTTTCGTCTTCCATATAGCTTTCTGCTATAATTCTGGGCTGAATATCCTTATACGGCCATTCTCTACTCAAAGGATAAAAGCTCTTTTTTAAACACTTTTCGATCTTTTGGCGGGCTTTTTCTATATCCAGAGTTGCCTTGTCCCGACAGATGACCAAACCGCCACTATCATGCGTACATTTTAGTACAAATTGATCCGGCAAGGTATCAAAATCAATCTCGTCAAAGCTTTTCCAAGGACCGCCTACCAGCGGGATCAGATACTCCGAGCCGATGGTTTCTCCGATAAACCATCGTACACCGTATTTATCCGCCAGTTGGGTGTACAGGGGATCACGGTCATACAGTTTCAGCCACTGGAGCTTTTCATTGAAGGTTCTGGGTTTTTTAAGATTCAGCTTTTGCCGCATTTCCATGCGAAATGCCAGCTTCAGATATGCCTTATCGCTCATCCAGTTTAAAAGCCCCTTGTTTGCCAGCAGTGCATACCAATGTCTAGGATTTTTTATATGGCGCAGCAATTTTTTTATTCCCATTTTATCTCCTCACCAGCTTTTTCAGGTATGTTTCCCACTGAGCGACCACGCACTGTGCAGAAAAGCCCTTTGCCTTTTCTCCAGCCTTTTCACCTCTGCGTTTTGCCTCTTCAGAATCTCCCATGCAGGCATCCATTGCCTTAGACAGCGCATCTGCATCGCCACAGGGAACGATCCAGCCATCCTCGCCATCATTGATCAGGGCACGGGCACCGCCGCCACCGCAATCGGTAGAAATGACCGGCAAGCCCAGCGCCATAGCTTCCATCAGCGCATTGGGAAGCCCCTCAAAATCAGAGCTAAGTACAAAAGCGTACGCATTTTTAATGGCATTGGGGACATCCTCGCAGCGCCCCATCAGACGAATCTGTGCATTTCTGCCCAGTTTCTGGATCTGTTCCTTGAGGTCTGCTTCCTTATCGCCCACACCATAAATTTCTAAGGAGAAATCGGGATGGTTATCACAAATCTTGTCAAAGGCATCGATCATAAGATCAAATCGCTTTTGAATGTTCAATCTTCCACAGGTAACAATTCTTTTTTCTGCCAAGGGCTCTCCTTGTACATTCAGAAATGCCGGGGAAATTGGATTGAGTATGACCTCTGATTTTCTCTGCACCCTATCAGAGAACCACGCCTGTGCCTCTTTTGTTTGAAATACACAACCGGCAGCCAGTGGGTAGAGCAGCTTCGCTGCTGTAGCTTGTTTAGGGCTTTTATACCCAATTTTCGGGTCAACACGAACAGAGATCAGGTTCTTGGTTTTTAGTAATCTTGTAGCCAAAATCGCACGGAAATTGGAATTGCTCATAAATGAGATAACAATATCCGCTTTTTCTGTTTTGCAAATTTTCCGCAGTGTACGGATCCGGCGAATCGTTCTTTTCACGCTTCCCTTGGAGGTAACTCCAGTAAACTCGCCATCCAGGACTGTCCGTTTGACAGCGGGATCCAGAGGATACTCTGTAGGCGTGGAATAATCCGTTACCAAAGATACCTGATGCCCCCGTTGTGTCAAACCATTTGCCACAACGGACATTACCCGTTCTGCGCCGCCATCATTCAATTTATTGATGTAGCAAACTACCCGCATTACTATCTCCCTTTACTATGTCCTCAGCGCTTTTCTATTGGAAGTTTTATCCACTCACCCATTTTAAGATTCCATTCATCCGGAGAAATTTTAACAACACCAGACATGTGATAAAATGTCAGCTCACCCATATAGAGGTGGTTATTCGCAACATAAAAATCAACACGCAAATGTGCCAGACCTTGTGACAAAATTCCGGCAATGCGCTTCATGTCTTCGAACTGTTGCGGTTTCTGGGGAGGAACCTCAGCATTCGGATCTCTTGCAACAATGGGTAGATGTGTAAACTCCATGTCAAAGAAATCTGTTCTCGGGTTATTGCCATGATCCTTGGAAATATACATGACCTTGGGCACACCATCAAAACAGAAAAACTTATAATCTGTCAGCGCATCATTTTCCGTATCTTCCAGGTACTTTTCTGCAAGAATACGGGGCTTTACATTCTTGTAAGGCCACTCCCGATCCTGCCAGAAATAGTTACGCTTCATGCCCTTATTCAGGATTTTTTTTGCTGCTGCTACGTCAAATTTGCTCTTATCTTTGCAAACCACAACACTGCCGCAATCGTGCGTACACTTCAGCACAAACTGATTGGGCAGCGCATCAAAATTGATTTCATCAACGCTATCCCATACACCAAGTGTGGGTATGATATATTCCTCTCCAATGCGTTCCGCCATGAACTGTTTTGCCTCATACTTATCTACCATGGTATTATAAATGGGCTTGCGGTCGTAAAGCTTCAACCATTGGAGTTTTTCATTGTATGTCTTAGGGTTTTTCAGGTCAGGAAAACAACCTATATGTCGCTTATACTCAAAATATAAAAATGCTTTATCCGGCAGGATATTGGTCATTTTTTTAATATTTTTCTTTAACTTCATGCCTTATTCTCCTATTACATCACGCCATTGTTGCAGAACAACATCGGCTTTGAATTGCTGCGCATATTCCTGGGCATTTTTCGCCAACTTTGTAGTCAATTCCCGGTTTTCTATCAGGCGTTCCAACTGCTCTGCCAGTGCCACATGGTCATCCAGGGGAACCATCAGACCGTTTTCCTCATGGGTGATTAACTCATCCACACCGGGAAAATTGGTGGTGACGCAGGGCATACCCATCATCATGGCCTCGATCAGTGCATTGGACAACCCCTCAAAATTAGAGGTCATTACAAAAATACCGCACTGTGCCAGCCGCTCGTGGATATCAGAAACATTGCCTTCCAACGTAACCGTGCCTTCCAGCGCTGATTCCTTGATCTGCTGCTGCAGCGTCTCCTGCAATGTGCCACCGCCATAGATCCGGCATTGGATTTTCGGGTGTTTTTTATGTACCAATGCCATGGCACGCACCAGCATTGCCTGATTTTTCTGGGGTCCAAGTCGACCTGCCGTAGCAATGGTTAAGCTCCCAGTATCCTCTTTCAAGGCATTAACTGCAATGGGATTGGGAATGATGTAGCTGCGCTTTTCCAAATTCTTGGCAAAACAAGATTTTTCGTAAGCATTCTGGTACACAATTTTGTCGGCACGGTGGTAAATGCGGTTGCAATACCACAAAATCCCCTTGCCACGGCCATCATGCTTCGGATCATTTCGTTCCGACACGATGACGGTCTGCTTCATGCCCACGGTTGCCGTCAATACCAGCGCATTGATCCGTCCTGCAAAGGAAACTACACGATCGGGTTTACGTACTTTCAGATACTTGCGAATACCCTTGACCCAATGAAGTGCATTTTTCATATAGCTGGTACTGGGTCCTGTCAGATCCACGATGCCTATACGTTCATCCAACTGATATTCCACTGCATTTTTCAGCATCAGTACAATATCTACATCCCAGCCTCTGGCGCAATAATCATTGGCAAGAATAGAGATGACACGCTCAGCACCGCCACGGCCCATGCTGCCTATAAAAAATGAAATTTTCATTTCAATCCGTCACTTTCCGGGGATGATCTGTCAGTCGTCAGAATTGCTGTAAGCGGCAATTTCTTTTGCAAGTACATCCCAATTTATTTGTGCCTTTTGTTGTAAAACATGTACAGTATCCTGCAGCTGCGTTTGTAAAAGTGCCTGGTTACCCATAAGCTTCTGCAAAGCAACAGAGAATTTTTCTTCGTCAAAGGGAATCAGTTTTCCATAATACAGATTGCTGATTGGGCAAATGTGTACAACATAGTTTTCTATCTGCAATCTTTTGGCCACGTCATCCATTTTATCGCTGTATGCAATCACGCAGCAAGGCGTATGGGTAACTGCTGATAACACCAACGAATGGAATCGCATGCAGATGCTTAGCTCTGCCTGCTGAAAGATCTTTATCATTGCATAGGGATCTCCGGTATACGGATGAATCACAATGTTTTCTGAGGTTTGCAGCTGTTCCAGAATTTTTTTGTAAAGCTGCATATCTTTGCCCTGTGTAAACTCCACCATGTGGATCGTATATCCGGACAGCTGCAACTGTGCCACTGTTTTTGTCATACTGTCGACAAATGCGCGGCACTGATCATCCGCAGCATTCCCAAACACCTGAGCAAGGGAAAGCACGATAGATTTCGGTGTTTTGTCCAACTTTTCTTCTTGTTCTACGGCAAATGCCACATCTGCAGTCTCTAAGACCATGTCCGTCCGCAGGGCTGCATTCACGCCTTCTTGACGAACCGCAAATACCCGTGACAATTTCACAAGCAATTTCAGTAAAAATCGGTCTGTTCCATGCTCAAAATTCTGCTGGCCGATACCCAATCCCAAAAACAGTAAGGTTCTGCCACGCAGTTTCATAATGAGCGCCAGAAGGATCCATAGCAGCAATTTACCAGTACCGCGCTGTGGCATCAATCCGCCTGGGCCGCAAATTAGGATATCCTGTGTCATACTTGCACGGAGCAGTGCTTTCACGGAACGTGGACATCCTGTTGTCCAACCTTGAAATATGCTTTCCGGTTTTTGCGTATCCGAAAAGACCGTAATTTCTGCTTCAGGGGCAGCCTGTCTTATATTTTTACATAGTTCCGCCAGAATCAGATCGTCCCCAAGATTTTGTTTTCCGTAATATCCCCAACAGGCTATCTTCATCTGACCGACCTCTTTTCTGCTTTGCTTTTACGAAATATCCAATACCGGTATATCGCTGTATATTTGTTTCAATTCCTCCACAACAACCGGCAACTTGTAGGGTTGAATGCGTTCTTTGCAATACGCACCCCATTGTGCGCATTCTTTCGCAATTTTCTGCATTTTCTCACACAATTCCTTGCTGTCATTCGCCATAAACAAATATGGATATTCTTCCCCCAGCAAGTCCACATTGCCCCGGATCCGGGATGCCATGCAGGGCAGGCCTGCGGCCATTGCCTCCATCAACGCACCGGGTAACCCTTCCCGGAAGGAAGGCAGGATAAATACATCGCTCATTTTCAAAATTTCAAATATATCTCTGCGGAAACCTGCAAGAATAATCTTGTCTTCCATCTTTTTTTCGCAGATCAATCGTTTCAGATCTTTCCGCTTTTCTCCATCGCCGCAAATCACAAGATAGGCGTTAGAAATGTTCGCCTTTGCAAAAGCCTCGATGGCTGTTGTCTGGTTTTTATTCTCATTCAGTTCGCCGGCTGTTACAAAAACAGTTGCATCCTGAGGAATGCCCAGCTGTGTGCGTTTTTCAATTTTATCCACGCTTACTTGTTCAACCTTCTGTGCATCCACACCTACACCATGGACAAAGGCCAGTTCTCCATTCTTCTTCAGACGGAATTTCTGCGCCCGTGCGTAATCCTCCTGATTGATGGTAATGAGAAGGTCTGTATAGCGGGCCAGCATTTTTTCCACCGGATAATAGATCATCCAGTTTTTCTTAGGTGCACCCTTCCAAAAATGGAATCCATGGGCCTGATAGATCACATAGGGAATCTTTGCTTTTTTTGCACATAACCGACCCAAAAGGCCGCCAACAGGTGTGTTACAATGAACGGCGGCAATTTTTTCTCTTTCCATTAGCGCAAGCAGTTGATGATAGGCTTTTTTGTTTTGCATAGAAAGTGGATTGCGTGCAAAATCAATGTGCTCCAGTTTAATACCATACTGCTGGCAATCTGCTGCATAGCCCTCCATGTCTGCACCATCTGTATTGCACGCCATTGTAAACTCGATATTCAATTGGCGGGCTGCCAGGATGGCTGAGCGCATAAATCCATTGATGCGTCTACCCGACAGACTGGTAATGTACAGCAGTTTCATATAAAAATCCTTTTTATACCATGTTATTTATTGCCGAAAAAGTTATCTTCCAGCATCAGGCACAGGCAGTGATACACCGGCAAGTGCAGCTCCTGCGCCATGAAAGTCTCTGCTTCGGGAACACGGATGCAAACATCTGCCACAGCAGACAACTTGCTTTCCTTTTCACCGGTCAGACCAATAATCTGCATACCTTTGGCTTTTGCCACCGTTGCGGCATACAGAATATTTTTGCTGTTGCCGGAGGTGGAAATGGCCAGCAGAACATCACCGGCATTGCCGTATCCGTAAACCTGCTGTGCAAAACACAGCATAGGCTCGCAGTCATTGGCATAGGCAGTGGTCAGGGCAAGATGACCATCCAGTGCAATGGCCGGCAATGCTCCCTGTAGGTTTTCTGTCAGCACTTTGCCCAGCTGCTCATCCACAGCAACCAGTTTTTCGGCAAATTCCGCAGGCATTTTCCGGGGCAGCTTAAACCCTTTCATCAATTCGCCCACGATATGCTCCGCATCTGCGGCAGAGCCGCCATTGCCGGCAACCAGCATTTTGCCGCCTGCCTCGTAGCAGGCCTTCATTGCCAGGTAAGCACGCTGGATATCTTCCTTTACCCGTTCCAAAGCCGGATAGCGGGCGATCAGCTGTTCCAAATATTTCATTTTGCCTCACACCACCTTTGGTCTGTTGTTTTATTGCAAATAGTTCTTCACAAACTCGTTCACAGAAGCCACTTTCAGATCTTGTCCAAAGTTTCCTTCTCCCAGCAAAACCGTCCGGCATCCAGCGGCCTTGCCTGCCAAAATGTCATTTTCTCCGTCACCGATCATCCAGGAGGATTCCAGGTCAATGTTAAAATCCTCTGCCGCCTGCAGGAGCATGCCCGGCTTAGGTTTGCGGCAGGTGCATTCGATCTTCAGCTCCGGAATTTCACCCTCATAACCCTTATGGGGATGGTGTGGACAGTAATAGATGCCGTCCAAATAGGCACCCTCCTGCCCCAGCAGTGTTTCCATTTTGTTGTGGATCTGCTGTAACTGATCGTAAGTAACCTCTCCCCGGGCGATAACCGGCTGATTGGTGACCACAATGGCCAGATAACCGGATTCATTGATAGCCTTCACGGCATCGCATACCTCCGGCAGTAATTCAAATTCCTCCACGCTACGCAGGAATCCCACATAGCGGTTCAGTGTGCCATCCCTGTCCAGGAAGATGGCTTTTTGTTTGTTTCGCAGGTTTTTTGCCTCTACCTTGCCTTCTTCAAAGGCCTTGCAGACACTGGCATAACGCTCTGGGGTGCCCATGTCCTTGACATATTCGGGACTGTCATAGCAAAACATTTTTCCCGTACCGGCCAAAGGCTTCAAAATCTGTCGATCCAGATCCACCTTCGCGGTGGTGATCTCCTGCTCCAAAACGGAGGGAGACAGTACATGTAATCCGGCATTGACCCGGTTGCGATAGTATTGAGGGCGTTCATCCTCCTTGGCCAACCACTGCAGAACAACACCCCGGTCATCTGCGAAGATCAATCCGCTGTCGTAGGGGTGGTTATTGGGATGGGTGAACAAAGTGGCAACTGCACCACATTGCTTATGGAAGGCAACAAATCGGTTGAAATCCACATCAAAGATGGCATCTGCATTCAAAAGCAGAAAATCCTCTGTCAATTTATCTTTCAGATGAAACAGTGCACCGGCATTTCCCAGAGGTTCCTTCTCCACGAAATATTCGATTTGAACACCAAAAGGCTTGCCCGTCACCGGAGAAATTCCGCTTCCGTCACCAAAGTAGTCCATGATGATATGTCCCAAATGGCTGACGGTGATGATCAAATCGGTAAAGCCCTGATCCCGGAGGCATTCGATTTCATGCTCCAGCACAGGCTTGCCCTTGATTTGGATCATGGGCTTGGGAATATCACTGGCAACAGAGGATATTCTCGTTCCTCGGCCACCAGCCATAATCACTGTTTTCATACAGCATCCTCACTTATCGTGCGATAGTTTCCTCCGAAACACTGCGCAGTACCTGCGCACCGTTGTTTTCAAAGGCGAAAGGTATGTACATCAGTTCCTGCATGGCACGGCGAACTGCTTCTTGATGCTCCGGTTTTACATAGAACACCAAAAATCCGCCGCCACCGGCACCCAGCAGCTTGCCGCCTAATGCGCCTGCGGCCATACCCTTTTCATACAGCTGATCAATGGCATTGGTGGAAACCACTTTGCCGGTTTGGCGCTTCAGCTGCCAGGTATGATCCAGCATATAACCGAAATCATCTAGGCTGGCATTGTCATCAGTCAAAACCCGCTGGGCATCATCCACCAGCGTCAGCATTTGCTTCAGCTGTTCTGTGCGGGATGCGCCGCCGGAAGAATTTTCCGCCTGCACCTGCGCAGAATATCTCGTAAATCCAGTGAAAAACAGCATCAGATTCTGGTTCAGTTCCGCCTTGCGCTGGGGATCGATAGAAAGCGGAACGACCTCATAGCCGTTTTCGTTGAAATTGATGCGATTGAAGCCGCCATAGGCCGCTGCAATCTGATCCTGCCAGCCACCGGCTTCGTTACACAGCACCCGCTCCAGGTGAATTGCCTCGTCAGCCAGCTGCTTTTTATCCGCATGCTGTCCCTTAATTGTGTGAAAAGCATTCAGCATACCCACCGCAAAGGAACTGCTGGTTCCCAAACCGGAACGGGCAGGCAGATCAGCTTCATACGTCAGGCGAATCTCACGCATATCCAGCATTTTCATGGCATTGCGAATAGCTGGGTGCTGAATCTGGTCAATATCCGTTACCCGCTCAATTTTGGAATAAGACAGCTCTGTGGAGTAATCAAAAAAACGGGGTAAATGCCGGACGATAACATAGCAATATTTATCGAAGGTCGTCGACAGCACCGCCCCGCCATGCTCCCGGAAAAAGGCAGGCATATCTGTGCCGCCACCAAAAAAAGACATGCGAAACGGTGTTTTCGTAATAATCATTTTTCTTCCCTCTCAAATTACCGTTTTAGCTTACTTTGCTTCAAAAATTTCCTTAAATCGTTCTGTTGCACCGGCAGCAGCATACTTTTTCTCTCCGAATTCGTATGCCTGGCGGCACATTTTTTCATATACAGGCCGATCCATTGCCATGCAATTACGCAGAGTTTCGGCAAATTTTTCATTGTCACCGGCAGGAATCAAATAGCCACTATAGCCATCCTCCACCTGCTCCGGAATCGCTCCCACATTGTAGGCGATCACCGGTCTTGCATACTTATATGCATCGATAATCACACCGGATTGGGATGCAGAGCTGTAGGGTGCAACCACCCAATCTGCCTCCAAAAAGGCCTGACGCATCTGCGCATCGGACACATACTCCGCGTTGAGCTTCACATTTTTTTCTTCACGCAGGGTCTGCGCAATTTCTTCCATCTGGGGCTCTACCCGACCGATGACATCAAACTGAATATCCGGGCACAGCCGCACAATTTGCAGCAGATTCTCAATGCCCTTGTAGGGATTGATTCTTCCAAAGAAGAGTGCCCGACCGGAATTTGCAGGCTGGGAAAATGCCGGATATCTTCTCCACAACTCCAGAAAACGAATGCGCTCAGCGCCGATCTTATAGCGCTCCATCATTTGTCCAATGTAAGTCTTGTTTCGCAGAACGATGATGTCTGCAAACTTGACGATGGCCTTGTTCATCAAATTCACTAGGCCTACCTGCCGGTCACCTTCGTGGGGAATGACCTCATGGATCACATGGTACATCCGTGTTTTTTTACGAAGCCGCATCATAATGGGCAAATTCCACACATGCAGGCTTTCAAAATAAATGGCATCGAAATTTTCTTTTTTGATTCGCTTGATGATGGAATTCAGCAGGGGCAGATTCAGCGTCTTTTTGCAGATACCAGGGCGCTCAGGGCAATCTACCAACCAAGTGCGCTCCGATTTCTGCACAGGCACTTTGGGAGTCTTGATCGCTAGTAGCGTCACATCCACATTGGGATCCTGCTGCAGTTGCTCATACATACCGAACAGCGTGTCCTGATGATCCGCATTATCCGAAAAGGTCACTAATAATAATTTCATGTTTTACTTTCCGAGGCCTACCGGCTCTCTATCCTCTGATTCTGAACGAATTTGGATTGCAGTGATTTGTCCTTCTGTTACACCGTCAGTGCTTTCCGGAACAAAAAGAATCTTGATGGTGGCCAAAATGATTCGCAAATCCTCCAGAAAACTGGGCTTTGCAATGTACATCAGGTCCATCTGCAGCTTGTCGTAAGGTGTAGTATTGTACTTGCCGTAAACCTGGGCATAACCGGTCAGGCCAGCTTTTACCTGCAACCGCAGGCGGAACTCCGGCAGAATTTCCTCATACTGCTCTGCAATTTCCGGACGCTCCGGGCGGGGGCCAACAATACTCATGCTGCCTCCCAGAATATTCAAAAGCTGGGGCAGCTCATCAATACGCACTTTGCGAATCACACGGCCAACCGGTGTGATCCGATCATCCTTTTTACCGGCAGACAAGCGGGCAACACCGTCTTTTTCTGCATCCACCCGCATGGAGCGGAATTTATAAACTTTAAATACCTTTCCATCCTTGGTCAGGCGCTTTTGCTTATACAGTATCGGGCCACCATCGTGGATCTTAATGGCCAGAGCAGTGATCAACATCACCGGGCTGGCGATCAGCAAAGCAATCGTGCTCATCAAAATGTCGAACATTCTTTTTGCTATGGTGTATTCCGGACGAGCGTTGTATCGACCCATACGCAGTACCGGTAAATGGAACATATGCATCTTGTGTGCGCCGCTCAGGATGATATCACCGATTCGCGGCAGTATGTAAACCGTAATATTTTGGGCGATGCAGTATTTCAAGATCATATTACGATCATGGCTGGATACGCCGCAGATAAATACCGTTTTAAATTCATTCAACTGACTGAGGTTATCCACACATTCCTTGGGTCCCAATGTCAACTGAATATCAAATTTCTTATCCAGCCCGTACTTACTGAACAGATCCAGTACCTCACTGCGCCGTTTGCTGTAGACCACCGCAGTCTTTGCCGGTGGGAAAGAAGCAAAATACCACCAGCGGGACAGATAAGACCAAATGGTCACCAGAACACACTGCACAACCAGCGCTAACAAGCAGGGCAGAATTGCAGGAACATAATGGTTAACCAACCAAATCACAATGTACATTACCGCATCCGCTGCCAATACTGACAGTATCTGGCTGTACGCCAATTCCGATGCTTTGTTGACAGAGATCCAGAAGGCATCGTATACACGGGAGAAGGTAATATAAAATGCCGCAAACAAGACAATCATCACCCAGTTGCCACGGCTAAAATAGGGCATAGGAATGCTGTCAGCAAAAACAGCATACCAACAAAATGCAAATGGTAAGGTTGCCAGTATAATTGCCAGGATTTTTACCAAGCGGCAGCCAATATCATGCTTTGGATTTTTCATATCTTTTCTCCCCTGCGGTGTGTTTGCAGACATTTTTGACAGTCGAAAAATGGGTATATCTGCACATTCTATTACAGAATATACTATACACGATATTTGTACAAAAAGCAAGGAAAAAGCGTAGCAGAATTGCATTTTTCCAGCGATTTCCACCATAAAAAAAGCGCAGCGGTCGTCCGCTGCGCTTTTTGCTGTAATTTTATGCGTTTTTCTTGCTCAGGAAGTAGTTGCTGACCTTGCGAATGGCCTTAATTGTGTCCTCCAGGTCCTGCTCGGTATGGAACTCATTAACCAGCAGCTTAACACAGGAAGCCAGCACTGCCTCAGCATTGGGGCAATCTCCATCCTTATACTCGATGGGATTGCCGTGGGTGCCGTCAAAGGGATAGTTTGTACCGGGGTAAGCATTTCTGTTTTTAAACAGATCGTACTGGTACACACAAGAAGGAATATAACCCCATTGGCCGCCGATGCCTTCCGCATTCAGTGCCTCAAAGAATTCCTTATGGGTGCAGCCCATAACCTCGGAATCGATCCGCAGCAGGTAGAACCACCAGGAGCAATATGCGCCATCCAGAACCTTGTGGGGATGCAGACCGGGAATATCCTGCAGGGCAGCATTCAGCTTATCGCCATAAACATGCCGCTTTGCGCAGATATCCTCTACCTTCTCCACCTGAGCCAGACCAACTGCACCGCACAGCTCACTCATACGGTAGTTGGGAGCCAGATAGGGAACATTCTTCTTGACGTCAGCACCAATACGGTTGAAATTCTTGTCAGCAAACATGTGTGCAGTTTCGTACAGCTTCTGATCATTCATGATCAGCAAGCCGCCGTCACCTGCAGAAATATGCTTAAAATCATTCAGGGAGAAGCAGCCAATGTGACCGAATGTACCAGCCAGCTTGCCCTTATAGGAGCAACAGTAAGCCTGGGCGCAGTCCTCAATGACATAGATGCCATGCTTATTGGCAACCTCCATGATCTTGTCCATCTCAGCGGGGTTACCTGCCAGGTGAACAACCACGATTGCCTTGGTACGGTCAGTGATCTTTGCCTCAATGGATTCGGCAGTCATGTTGTATGTATGAGGATCCACGTCTGCGAAAACGGGAATTGCATTCTGGAACAGAATACCAATGACGCTGCCCATATCGGTAATGGGAGCAGTGATAACCTCATCGCCGGGACCTACGCCACATGCACCCAGTGCCACGTGAATAGCAGAGGTGCCGGAGCTGGTAGCGACACAGTACTTTGCACCGTACATATCTGCAAACTTGCTGCACAGACGCTTGGTCATTTTGCCAAACCAATAAAACAGCGTATTCTGATTCAAAGCTTCTTCCACATAGGCAAGTTCTTCCTTACCGAAACGCATTCCCTTACCATAAGGGGTGGTTTTTACAGGAGTGCCTCCATGCAATGCTAATTTCTCCATTTTGTTCTTCCTTTCAGTTCCATTCAATTCATGCCTAAGGGCATTTTGCAACAAATACCTTATACCAGTTTCCCCCTGCTTTGTCAAGGCAACCAACCCCGTTTCCCGGAAAAAATACCCCCAAAAAACATGGCGGTAATTTGTGCAAAATAACAACCGGGTGCAATGCACCCGGTTGTGGATTACTTTCTTCTATGCTTTTCCAAAAAGTCTGCCAGATCTTCCATTGCCTTGCGCATAACGTTCTCTCCCGGGAGCATAACAATACGGAATCGCAGATCCTCATGCCAGTCAAAGCCCCGTCCGGGAATAACCAGAATATGCTTTTCATGAAGCAGTCGCATAGCAAAATCTGCCGCATTTTCAAAGTCAAACTGTTCCTTATCCAAGGCCGGGAACAGATAGAATGCAGCCCGGTTAGGAACTAAGGACACACCGGGGATCTTTTCCAACACCTCGATGGTAGCTTTTCGCTGATCATACAAACGGCCACCGGGAACCAGCATTGCCTTGGTGCTTTCTTCATCTGCCAAAGCAGCCGGAACTGCCAGCTGAGTCACGGCATTACCACACAAACGCATAGCAGCCAGCTGCATCACAGCACCCTTGACCTCATCCAGCGCATTGCCGCCGGAAAATACCATCCAACCGCATCGGAAACCGCAGATAATGTGGGACTTGGACAAGCCGTTAAAGGTCACGCAGGGAACATCCGGAGCCAGCGCTGCCAAGGAATAGCTGGGCAGATCGTCCATGACCAAACGGTCATAGATCTCATCGGACAGAAGTACCAGATTGTATTTACGTGCCAGATCTGCGATCTTCAGCAGTGTTTCCTTGCTGTACACTGCACCGGTGGGGTTGTTGGGGTTAATGACCAAAATTGCCTTTGTGGCTACGTTGATCTTGGCTTCCATATCCTTCAGGTCAGGATTCCAGTCGTTTTCCGGATCGCAGCGATAGAAAACGGGAATGGAACCGCAGGTATAAGCATTGTTGCTCCACAGAGAATAACAAGGCGCGGGCATAAGAATTTCGTCTGCGCTGCCCATCAGGGCAGTCATCAACATGGATGCTACCTCGCTGACACCGTTGCCAATGAAAATATCGTCCATGGTAATTCCCTGCAGACCTCTGCTCTGGTGATACCGCAGAATAGTCTCCCGGGCAGCAGGCATGCCTTTGACATCGCAATAAGGCACAGCATCATCCAAATGCTCCGTAACTGCCTTACGCACACTGTCAGGCAAGGTAAACCCAAAGCTTGCAGGGTTGCCGGTGTTCAGCTTCAGCACTTTTGTGCCGGCAGCCTGCATCCGCAATGCTTCTTCATATAAGGGGCCTCGGATATCCGAGTGAATCTTACGTACTCTTTCAGATTTTCTGATCATGAGATCACGTCCTTTGTGTATTTTTTGCTATTATATCACAGCAAAAAAGCCATTGCCATACACAGATAAAAAATCCCTGCACCCAAGGGTGCGGGGATTTCCATGCATTATTTATATTCTTTCAGTTTGGTCAGTGCCGTCTTGAATTTATCAAAACCAAACATTGCTGCATACGCCACAAACAGCCCCAGTACAAAGGCCGCCGCCACATAATACCACAAAATTTCCAGATCAACGATGGCCGCCCACGCAAAAAACGCCACCATGGTAATTATCACCGAAAGACCGGTAGCCAGCAAGGTTGTGGGTACCTTTGGAAACAGTTTTTTCACCACTTCCACAATGATATTTACCCCAAATACCAGACAAGCCATAGCAAACAGCACACATGACCCATATTGAACAATTACAGAATAATTCATTTTTTCCTCCTTACAGCCCGATCCGGGCCAATAAAAATGTAATCACCGCTGCGCAGACAGACCAAATGATCTTATCTACCAGACTATCCACCCGTTTTGCCGGTTTTTCCTCCAGAGCAGTGACCTTTCTGTCCAATTTTTCCACCGTTTCCGCCACCTGCTCCTGCTTGTTGACCATGACCTCCATGGACGTGGCAAGACGGTTGATGGCTTCGGTGGATTCTTCCAGTTTTTCCAAGCGATGGGTGTTAGACTTGGCTCGCTGTTCCACCTGCGTCAACCGACGCTCGTGCTCCAAATCCATGGACAATCCTCCTTAGTAAACGCCCAACAATTTTCTCCAGGTTTTTAGCCCGCAAGATCCATCCGGCTCTAATCCGCTTGCCGACTGATAGGTTTTCAGCGCCCGTTCGGTGGCGCCGCCAAAGGATGCGTCTGCCCCGTATCCTTCCATGTCGTAACCACAGCCTACCAGTAAATACTGCATTGCCTTGACGCTTTCACCCTTCGCACCTTTTTTCAGCACCGGCAGGTCAACAGACACTGTTTTCTGTTCTACCTCATAGGTCACATACGGGCAATACCCCCATGTTTTCCAAGGTCTTTCCACTAATTTGCTGGTGTACACGCCATAGCGTCTGCTTCTGGCTTCAATTACCTTGCCATCGCCGATATACACGCCCACATGCCCCGGGAAGAACACCAAAATGCCGGGAATATCCGGCATGGTCGCCATCTCTCCCTTGGTCTTACATGCCGTATACAATGCATTGGCGGATTTATCCTGCGCCGCATTATAAACCGGCTTTCCGTCCTCCGCATCATTACACCAGAGATAGCCCTTTATCAGGCCTGCACAGTCGTGAACTTTAGCCGTTTCGCTATCATATACCCAGTCATACTGCTGGGGATATTGCCGTTTCTTTTGCTCGTAAAGTGAACGATCTGCTCTTTGACCGAAAGTGCCATACCAGTAAGGCTTCCCCACCTGTGCTTTTGCATATTCCATTAAACCCTTTGCTGTTTTTTTCATATCCTCTGCCCCCTTTATTCTGCCGCTTCTTCCTGCCAGTAATGGGCTGTCCAGCGGTAGGGCCTACCGGCTTCAAATACCAGCTCCTCATCAAAGGTAGCAGAGAATCCCCCATCGGAATGGAACGCATAGAAAGATATATACGACTTTGTGCCGTACATATACTGCACCAAAGCACCCCGATCCTTGTATGTCCAGTTATTTTTCTGGAACGCTTCCGATGCATACAAGTAATACACCGGAAAACGGGTAGCGGTAGCTGCAGAAGGCTCTTCTTCGGGTATGATTTCAACAATCTTCGCACCTGCTGGAATAGCCAGATTGATACTGTTGCTATCCTGCTCCGGAATAAAATATCCGCTTATGATAACATGGCCATCTTCTTTTCCCATTTGGTATTGAATATCGCAAGCTTCGCAGATTGCATCCGCCATTTGTGCCGGGGTGTAATGTTCCTCCGAGTGGTTTTTCAAACGGATCGCATTTGCAATATCGCTGTAGTGCTTATCGTTCGTAGTCACAGTTGCCATCAGTACGCCACCTCATCTCCGTCAGGAAGTGCGGCAAGAACATCCGCTACAATCATTTCCCGAGTCGCAGAGCTATTCAGCCACCGGTGCAAGTTGGTATATTCCCCGCTGGCAACATCGCTGTTGACCTGCTCTGCTACCCGTACCTCCACCGGGAACGTGGTGAGCTGGGCGCCTTCGCTGATGATGGTAATCTGCAACTTGCTGCAGCCGGCTGCAGCACACACTGCAGGTGCAATGCCGACGGTCAGCGTGTCGCCGTCAACGGAATATGCATCGGCGGTATCCGGCAGTGCATCGTACGTGCCGCCCGTTCCGTCCTGGCACTGAAACTGGATAAAAATCTGTGCATCTGCAGGAATCTCCCAAGGTGTTTCCCCGCTCAGAAAATGAATCGCCAACGCTCTTGCGCTGTCGCCCTGCAGTGCTTCCAGTACGATGGGTTCTGCACAATAATTGAGATTCATGGTTACTTCTTTTGTAAGAAGCATGTTTATCAGCCTCCTTGTCAAAATTGAGTGCACTTCACCCATATTTCAAATTCCTACAGTGGTTGCCCATTTTCGTGCAAATAAAAAACCTTCCCCCGAAGGGGAAGGTAAAGAAATATTTTTTAAGTCAGCAGAGTTCAATGCCCACAACGCCGTATTTTTTCTGTTCTTCGGCAGAATAATACTGCTCCATATCGGAAGGGTGCGCTGTGTCAATATCTTTCTCTGTGTAGCCACATTGTAAAAGGGGCAAAGTTTGGTACAATTCATCGAAAGTATCAAACCGATGCAATTTCTTAACCGTTGCCTGCAGCTTTTCGCCGTTGGAAGCATTGGTAAAAGTAATAACATCTCCCTCTTTGATTGTCTGACGCTTTTCATCATACAAACGGAGTTCTATTGTTTTTTTACCGCTCTTTATCATTTCAAACGGAGCAGCCTGCAGCTTCATTTCATGAGAGATTTTCCTGCTCAAACAAACAACGCTTTCCACATGTGCGCATCTGGGGAACAGATCTGCCGCAACGGCATCCTTGACCTGATAGCCGCATTCTTTCAGCAAAGCCACATCCCGAGCCAGTGTCGCCGGGTCGCAGGAAACATACACGATCCGACAAGGCGCAAAACGGTGTAATGCCTCAATAGTATCCGCATTCAAGCCCTTTCTGGGCGGATCGACTACCACAATATCCACCTGCACGCCCTGCTTTTCCAGCTCCAAAGCCGCCTGACCGGCATCGCCACAGAAAAATTCTGCATTTTCGATACCGTTACGCGCAGCATTATCCTTGGCATCTTCCACCGCCTGGGGGACAACCTCCACACCGATGACCTTACCTGCCGCCCTGGCCATGGCCAAGGTAATCGTGCCAACACCGCAGTACAGATCCAAAACGGTATCGTTTTTGGTAATTTCCGCACGCTCAATGGCGGCCTCATACAGCCGCTGCGCCTGATGGTGATTCACCTGATAGAAAGACCGGGGGGACAAGCGGAAATTCAGCCCGCAGAGGGTGTCTTCAATATATCCCTGGCCATAAAGCGTGACAAATTCATCCCCCAGCACGGCATTGCCCTGCTTGGTGTTTACACTGATAACCAAGGTGGTAAATCCGGGGACTTTTTTCAGCCGTTCGATCAGCACCTCCGGCTTAGGCAGCCGACGGCCATTCAGCACCAAGCATACCAAAATCTGTCCGGACACTGCACCCCGGCGGACATAAATATGCCGCAAAAGTCCCTTGTGTGCCTTTTCGTCATAGGGCATCACCCGATATTGGTTTACATAATCTATAACGATATCCTTGACCGCATCACTTTCTTCCGGCAAAATCAAACACCGATGGTTTTCGATCACATCATGGCTGCCCGCCCGGAAAAATCCGGCAATAGCCTTGCCTTTCTTCATAGAAACGGGATATTGCGCCTTATTCCGATAGCCCTCGCAGGTGGGCGCTGCCAAAATCGGCACAGTTTCCAAATGTTCGCCGCCAATGCGATTCAAGCAAGTGCGCACACGTTCCGCCTTCATCCGACTTTCTTCCACATAGTCCATATGCTGAAACGCGCAGCCGCCACAAAGCTTCGCCACGGGGCAAGCCCGGTTTATGCGATGCTCCGAGCGATTCAAAATCTCCACGATTTTGCCTGCTGCCCAGGTCTTAGCGGCCTTTTCAATGCGAATACGGCACACCTCTCCCACGATTGCGTTGGGAATAAACACGGCGCACCCTTCTACTTTGGCAACGCCCTGCCCTTCTGAGGTGTAGTCCACAATCTCGGCCTCATAAATTTTGTTTTTCTCCAGCATAGCAAACTCTCCTTGCCGCATTTGTTTTATTATAGCATGGTTCATACGCATCTTGCAACCCCGGCAATGTTATGCTACTATAATGCCATCTCATGTAAGGAATGATTTTATGACCTATTCAAACTGCACCCTCTGCCCCAGAGAATGCGCAATTGACCGCACCGCTGGAAAATTGGGCTTTTGCCGTTGCCCGGACACCGCTCTGGTGGCAAAAACCATGCTCCACCATTGGGAAGAGCCGGCGCTGGCCGGCGAAGGCGGAAGTGGTGCGATTTTCTTCGGCGGTTGCACCTTGGGGTGCAAATTTTGCCAGAATGGTGCCATCAGTCATATCCCCACCGGCACCCCCATGAACAGCGTACAGCTGCGTCTGGAAATGGAAAATCTCATTGCCCAAGGTGCAGAAAATATTGACCTTGTGACCCCCACGCACTTTCTGCCCACCCTGCTCCCTGCCTTGGAAACGCCCCTGAGCGTTCCGGTCATTTACAACTGCGGGGGCTATGAAAAGGCAGAAACCATCCACTCCCTTTCGGGAAAAATCGACATTTACCTGCCGGATCTAAAATATGCAGACAACGCCTTGGCAAAGGAACTTTCCGGGATTTCTGACTACTTTGAAATTGCCACCGCCGCCATCCAAGAAATGGTCAGGCAGGTTGGCTCTGTGCAATGGAAGGACGACAAAATCGTAAAGGGTGTCGTCATCCGCCACCTGATTCTGCCCGGTCATGTGGACAATTCTCTCAAGGTATTGGATTGGATCGGCGAGAATTTCGCTCCCGGTCAGGTGCTGGTGAGCCTTATGCGTCAGTACACCCCTATGGGTGGTCTGAGCGCCCCCTTGGATCGGCGCATCACCGATGAAGAATACGACAGTGTTCTCAGCTGGATGTACCTCAACGATTTGGAAGGGTTTACCCAAGAATCCGATTCTGCGGATTCTGCATTTATTCCGGAATTTTAAAAAGCAGGTCTGCAACTGCAGACCTGCTCATTTTTTATCAAATTCCAGCCAGTTCCTTCAGAACGGGAGCCAGATCGGTGTTTTCCCAGGGACGACCCTCTACACCAAAGTGACCCACAGCTGCAGTAGGCGCATAAATGGGCCGACGCAGATCCAGCTTGCGAATGATTCCCGCAGGAGTCAGATCCACAGTCTTGCGCAGCAGCTCGGTCATCTTCTCGTCGGAGATTACACCGGTGCCGTAGCTGTCCACACGAACAGAAACGGGCTGTGCCACACCGATGGCGTAAGCCAGCTGCACCTGCACCTGGGAAGCCAGACCGGCAGCAACCAGATTCTTTGCCATATAACGGGCAATGTATGCACCGCTGCGGTCCACCTTGGTGGGATCCTTACCGGAGAATGCACCGCCGCCATGGGAGAAATAGCCACCGTAAGTATCCACAATGATCTTGCGGCCGGTCAGACCGGTGTCACCATTGGGGCCACCGATCACAAAGCTGCCGGTGGGGTTGATGTGGATATTTGCCACATTGGCAATGTCAAAGCCGTAAGCAGACAGAACGGGAGCGATTACGCCTTCACGAACATAACGACGCAATTCTTCAATCTCAAAATCCTTACTGTGCATGACAGATACAACAACGGTATCAATTCCCACCACATTGCCCTGCTCGTCATATTCCACGCTGACCTGGGTCTTGCCGTCAGCGCGAAGCAGATCGTTGGAGTGGATGCACTCGGTCAGACGATTAGACAGGGCACGGGACAGTGCCACGGGCAGAGGCATCAGCTCAGGAGTCTGGGTGCAAGCGCCACCGAACATCATGCCCTGGTCGCCGGCGCCACCTACCTCATCATTGGTACCCAGTGCAATATCTGCAGACTGGGTGTGGATGCGGCACTGAATCTCCACAGTGTCGGCATCAAAGCCGTCACCTTCGTACACATAGCCGATTTTACGGATGGCGTCCCGGGCAATCGCAGCATAATCTACATTTGCCTTGGTGGTGATCTCACCACAGATCAGGCAGAAGTTGGTGGTTACCATGGTTTCGCAAGCCACACGGGTGTTGGGATCCTGAGCCAGACAAGCGTCCAGAATGGCATCAGAAATAGAGTCTGCCACCTTATCGGGATGGCCGTTGGTGACACATTCAGAAGTAAATAATCTTTTTTCCATTGTTTTTTCCTTTCTCTACAATAAAAAACCGCACACCGACGGACCCGATGTGCGTATATCGAATCCTCATCTCTCGTTTGCCGCCGGATTTGGCACCACGCAGAAAGCAGGTTGCCGGGTTTCATCGGGCCGTTCCCTCCACCACTCTTGATAAGGCTTGTATGCAGTTCGAATGCTATTATATCGATTTTTCAGTATTTGTCAAGTATTTTTCTTCTGTTTTCTATTTTATTGTTCACAATTCTGTGGTAGACTTTTCTTGGAAATGTGGTACAATAATTGCAAGTTTTTTACAGGAGGCCTTCGGAATGAAAAATCTTCGTACCCGCATTAACCGATTTTGGTTCCGAAATCGGAATAAGGGTATTCCTAATTTGATGCTGTACATTGCCCTTGGCAATGCCCTCGTCATTCTGTTATCCATAAACAATCCTTTTCTGTTGAATCTTCTTTGCTTTAATAAAACGCTGATTCTTCAGGGCCAGGTTTGGCGCTTGGTGACCTATGTGTTCACCCAGTATTACGGTGGGTTTTTGTCACTGATCTTTATCTATTTTTTCTATATGCTGGGCAGGCATATGGAGCAGAGCATGGGTACGCTGAAATTCAATGCGTTTTACCTTTGTTCCATTGTTTTGATGGATGCTTTCGCTATGATCTTCTCCCCCGTCATCACCGAAGGGCTTTACACCATTGAAGAAGCAAATTATCTGCAGGATGTGTTGGGAATCTACCAAAACATGGCTTTCTATCTGCATTTAAGTCTGACCCTGACCTTTGCAACCACCCATCCGGAAAGCCAGTTTGTAGTCTTTTTCTTTATTCCCGTTAAGGCACGCATCATGGCGCTGTTTTACTTGTTAATCATTGGCATAGAGGTTTACATGTGCTCTGCCCTGTTCCCCCACTGTCTGTTCCCGCTGGTGGGTCTTGCCAGTTATTTTCTGTTCTTCGGCAGCCAGATCCCCAATCTGTTCCCCATGTCTTGGCGGATCAAGATGGCTCGGCTGTTTAAGAAAAAGCCCCCGCAGGGTCCCAAGGTGATCACCTTTGAGGTAAAGCGCGGCCCCTACGCACAGCCTGCGCCTCAGAAAAACTACACCCACAAATGCACCGTCTGCGGCAGAACGGATGTTACCAATCCGGAATTGGAGTTCCGCTATTGCTCCCGTTGCAACGGCTACCACTGCTACTGCATTGAGCATATCAACGATCACACCCACGTAGAGTAAAAAACACGGCCTGCTGTTTTTCAGCAGGCCGCTTTGTTTTATGGGATCAAAGGCTTAATTTTGTTTTTGTAGATCCGGGAGAACAGGAACAGCACAACACATGTGCTCACAACCTCCGCAATGGGATATGCCCACCAAACACGGGTAACCTCGCCGCTTAGACTCAAAAGATATGCTGCCGGCAACAGCACCAGCATCTGCCGGCACAAAGATGTGATGGTGGAATAAATACCATTTCCCAATGCCTGGAAACTGGCACTGATAGAAATACCTATCGCCGCCAGCGGGAAGGAGAAGCTTATCGTCTTTAACGCCCGTCGGCCAATACGCAAAAATTCATCCGAAGGATTAAACATACCCAACAACAGATCCGGCAGGAACTGGAATACCAACAAACCCACGATCATAATGGAGATTGCCGCTGCCATTGCCCGTTTCAGCGTGCCCATGATCCGCTTGTGATTCCGAGCGCCGTAATTGTAAGCCATAATGGAAATGGTTGCATTGTTAATTGCAAACAACGGCATGAAGAAGAAACTTTGCAGCTTAAAGTAAATACCGAACACGCTGGTTGCGGTTTCACTATTGCCATCAGCAAAACCCTGTAAAATCTGGTTCATAGAGAAATTCATCACAGAACCGATGGCCACCATAATCACAGAGGGAATACCAACTGTCAGGATTGGCTTCATAACCTCTTTTTTTGCTTTGAGATATTTCAAACCAAACTTGATGTCCGGGTTGCACTTGACATTGAAAATGATCGCCAGAATGGCTGCCAGCCACTGGCCAATGACCGTTGCAACCGCTGCACCGGCCATGCCCATCCGGGGAATTCCCAAAGACTCCACACCAAAGATAAAAATGGGGTCCAGAATGATATTCACCACAGCACCGGTACCTTGGGTGATCAGGGTATAGAAGGTCCGTCCGGATGCTTGCAGCAAACGCTCACCCAGTACCTCTACAAAAATACCCAAGCTGAACATACAGCAGATGCTCAGATATTCCGCACCGCCGTCAATGGTTTCCTGCACGTTGGACTGAATTTCAAAAAAAGGACGGGTAGCAAATGCGCCAAAAAGAATAAATGCAATTGCTACGATACCCACCAGTACCATGCCGTTACCGGCTGCCCGGTTGGCATTTTCCCGGTTGTTCTCACCCAAAGATTTGGACAGAACAGAGTTCACACCCACGCCGATACCCGTGGCAAAACCGATTTGGATATTCTGCACCGGGAAGGCCAGACTCAGGGCGGTCACTGCACTTTCCGAGATCCGGGATACATACAAACTGTCCACCACATTATAAAGGGCCTGCACCACCATTGCCAGAACCATGGGGACTGCCATGTTCACAAGCAGTTTTCCCAGGGGCATGGTGCCCATTTTATTTTCATTTATTGCATTGCTTGGTTTTTCCATTTCGTTTCCTTTCGACTAAAAGACATTCAAACCATAGAATTATACCCCATTTTTGCTTTTTTTGCAAGGGTACTACATAAAAAAGTCCGCTGCTTTCGCAGCGGACTTTACCACTTGATTACAGATACTTCTTAACTTCCTCGGAAGCCAGCGCTACATCATCGGAAATGGTGATGGTGATGTTCATGTTGTTGGTTTCAGCAAACTTTGCGCACCATGCCACGAACTCTTCGCCATTTGCACGGTCAGTGCCGATGGTCTTATACAGGTTGTCAATGTAAACGTTGGTTATATCAAAGTTACCTGCATGCAGGCCACTGAGGAAACCCTTCAGCATATCACTGTTGGAAATTGCATACTCCTCAGAGTCAACCAGGCGGACACGGTAGTTCACATCATAAGTCAGCTTCTTGCCGTACTCGATGCACACTACATCACCGCTGGCCTGCTTTACAGCCTCGTTGATGGAATCAATCAGCTTCTTGGTCTTGCCGGAGCCCTTCAGGCCCATAATCACTTTAATCATAGGAAACATCCTCCTTTGCTCAGCCTGTTTCTTGGCTGTATGGTTATTTTACCAGTAACTGCCGCATTTTGCAAGAGGTATTTATGAATTATGCGGTAATTTTTTATCAAATTTCGTAGCCGGGCTTGCCCAACAACTGGAACATATTGCGCTTGTAGAATTCCACGCCGGGCTGGTTGAAGGGATTGACACCCAGCATGTAAGCGGAAACGCCGCAGCACAGCTCCAGGAAGTAGAACATTTCGCCCATCTTTTCGTCGTTCAGCTCGCCCATATCCATGGTGATCACGGGCACGCCGCCGTCCACATGGGCAGCCAGAGTACCCAGATATGCCTGCTCGTCAACAAAGTCCAGCTGCTTACCGGCCAGATAGTTCAAGCCGTCCAGGTTCTTGGCATCAGAGTCAACCACAGCCACCTTCTCAGGAGCGTCGAAACGGATCATGGTCTCGAAAATATTACGCTCGCCCTGCTGGATCATCTGACCCAGAGAGTGCAGATCGGCAGTGAACTCAACAGCAACGGGGAAAATGCCCTTGCCATCCTTGCCTTCGGACTCACCGAACAGCTGCTGCCACCAGCCACCCATCATCTTGTAGCCAGGCTCCCAGGAAGCCATAATCTCAGTGGTCTTGCCGTTGCGGTACAGCAAATTACGCACACCGGCATACAGCCACACGGGGTTTTCGAAAGAACGAACATAGTTGTACTGCACCTTGGCATCGTATGCACCCTTCATCACCTTGCGGATGTCGATACCTGCAACAGCCATGGGCAGCAAACCAACAGCAGTCAGTACAGAGAAACGGCCGCCTGCTGCAGGAGGAATGATAAAGCTCTCCCAGCCTTCTTCGGTAGCCATCTGACGCAGTGCGCCCTTGGTGGGATCAGTAATCGCATAAATACGCTTTGCAGCGCCATCGGTACCGTACTTGCGCTCCAGCATCCACTTCAGTGCGCGGAATGCGATAGCAGGCTCGGTAGTGGTGCCGGACTTAGAGATAACAGCCAGCGAGAAATCTTTACCCTCCAGCAAACGCTGCAACTCATTCCATGCCCGTGTGGACAGAGTGTTGCCTGCAAAATAGATCTGAGGATTGCCCTTGCCCTTGCCGATGTTGTGGTTGCAGCCCTGCAGCAGCTCGATAGCTGCACGGGGGCCCAGATAGCTGCCGCCGATACCAACAACGACAAACACATCGCTGTTGCCGCGGATCTTATCTGCAGCCTTCTGGATACGCTTCATTTCTTCGGTTTCCTCTGCAACGGGCAGGTCCAGCCACCCCAGGAAATCATTGCCCTCACCGGTGCCTTCGGTCAGAGTCCGATGGGCAGCAGCAATCTCCTGCTCTACAGCCAGCAAATCCGGCAAGGACAGCTGACCCCATACATTGGAAATGTCTACTTTGATCATAATTTAGGAATTCCTTTCCGTCTTTAAATTTCTTTCTATATGTTACCGCAAAACCTCTGTAAACGCAAGTAGTTGCACAAAAGATTTTTGCTGTATTTACACAAAAACCGGCCATCCCTTTCGGGATGGCCGGTTCTGTATTATTCCAATGTCAGGCTTCGTCCGATTGCTGTTCCTTTTCGGATCTGACGAACACCCAGGTCCTCTGCGATTCGCTTTCTGTGGATCCATTTGCACTGCTCAAAGCGTTCTACTACGCCCATGCATGTTACAAACATTTCAAAGGGTTCCTCCGCAACCAGCGTGTCCTCAACACCCCAGGGGATAAATTCCTCCACAGTGAAGACCCACGGAGCTGTTTGCAGTACCGTCTCCGGAGATACCCGCTCCTGCTCTGCGGAGAAGCCGCAGACATATCGCAGGGTAAACGGCCCGGTGGTAACGGTATATTTCGGCATTTCCTCCATAGAATGTGCCCGCAACGCCCCACGGAATTTTGCCCTCACCGGCACCCGGAACATATTGCCTTTGTTGTGAAAGCTGCACCCTTCTAAAACGCATTCTGCGCCCGCAGCCTCCAGAATTTCGCAGGCTTGCAATGCCTTTCTCTGGCAAACATCACCTCCACTATCCTTTGGCCCGAATATCTCCACCAGTATAGTAGCATTGCGCTCCGCCAGATCCACCTTGTCCACACTCACCGCTGCTACCGGTTCAAGAATCCTGGTAATGCGTTCCGGTGGGAAAGCGGTATCTGCACGAATGCCGCCATCCGACAGAATACGAATAACCTTTTCAATGATCATTTGCCCCATTGATCAAACTCTCCTCTTTCCTCACACAGACACCAGTCATAAATCGCTTCTTTTCCCAGCCATACCCGTTCCAACCGACGGACAATGTACCATCTGCCGTTATACATCAATTCTTTCCCCACGCTTGTTTCGTTGAGGGGCAATAGCATCAGATAGTGTCCCTGGGGCACTTGACCCAAGGGTGTGTACTCCGGCAACAGATGTCTTCTAGCAGATGTAGCAGTGTGCTGCACGAATCCACGCACCGTATTTGTACTCGTTCCTTGTTCTACGGTGATTGGCACGCCATACCGATAAAAAATTTTATCCACCAGTTTTTTCATGGCTTATACCCCCATGAACGCAAACTTATCCTTTAAATACGGCGTCATCAAAACCTCCGCCTGATACCGCAGACAGCAGGCGGCAGAATCCGTACTGCCACGACGCAAGGTCAGATCTCCGGTCTGGATCTGCGCCATCTGTGCCACATCATCCATTTCGGACAGCGCTGCAAGTGCCAGCAAACTGGCCGCTGCAATAAAATCCGCCCTGCAGTCTTCGGGACGAATGCCGTCCCGAAGTTTTTTGCGCAGGGAGTTTTCTGCACTGCGGCAAAGCACCTTCAGCATAGAAAGATTTACATCTGTGGAATCCTGGATCAGTATCAGCGCCTGAGCTTGGATCTGTTCGACCAGGCTCATACATTCAGAACGGCCATAGCGCCGTCACAGATCTTGCCAAAGCCGGAAATAGAGGTAATTGCTGCACGCTCCAGCTGACGGTCAATCAGCTTGTCGTACTCCACCATCACATCGCCTGCACGAACCAGTTCCAGTGCATAGCGCTTGTCCAGACCGATGATCACACCGTCAGCAACTGCGCTGGTGCGATGCAGCTGTGCACCCAGAGGTGTAGTCAGCTTGCCGGTGCCCTGGAAATTCAGGCCGGTGAGAGGATTCTGCAACTCAGGCACCTTCAGCATCTTAGTCATGGTACCGCTGGAGCAAAGGATGGTGTTCATGGTGTAAGGATCAAACTTGCTCCAGAACTCAACCATCTGATCGTAGCCCAAAGTACCATTGGTGCCGGAAATCGGATCCGTGCCCACAGTGTACTGTACAGCGGCATTGTCGTTGCCATCGCCATTGATGATCACATTGACGGCATCAGCCAACTGCTGCTGCTGAATGTAAGCACCGATCTGACGCAGCATAACGCTAAACAGATCCAGCTTCTGGAAGCGCAGTGCTTCATAGGAAGCAATCAGCATTCTGCCACGCTTGGTCAGGCTCACCAGATGTTCCTTGGTGCTGACCTCGGTAGTGGGGATCTCAGCGCCTTCCTCCACATTCTTCAGTTCCTTGTCGTCCTTGGTGGGAGTGGAGTAGATGGAGCGATAGTCCAGAGAATCGATCACAGTGGTAGTTGCCACGATGTCAGGCAAAATATCATTCTCCTCCATACCCTGACGAACAGTTCTTGCGATGTACTCAGGGAACAGCACCGCAGAATCCATAGTGCGGAAAAACTTCTCCACGGGAGAAGAACCTGCGCCCTTGGCACGAATACCAAAGCGCATCAGCTGTCGCTGAAATGCATCGGTACCTTCCAGCGCAGTGCCGCGATAGTTTTCACTGGGATCCAAAGACTCCAGTACCTGGGTAAAGCTCATGCCTTCCTGACGATACATGCCCTTTTCCAGTTTCAGATTGTCGTAACCCATTTTTCGTTTCCTCCTAAAGTAAAATATATGGTCACCGGTGATCCCGGTAGATCCTTAGATCATAAATCCGCTTTCCAGATTTTCTTCCTTAACACGCTTATGAAGTTGGGTCTGCAGGGGCATATATTCTGCCACCCGATCTTCCAGTGCAGCCTTCAGGTGCAGCAATTCCTCTGCGCTGACCTTCTTAGTCACAGAACGCAATACCGGTTCTTCCAACCCCATATCCAAGGTCAAAAACAGCCTCACAACCTCATCACGCAGTTGCTTTTCGTACTGCCGACCCAGTTGTGCCTGGGCGTAAAGTGCCCGATACTCTCCCTGGGCGCCAAATTCATCCGCCAGCTCTTTCAGGCATCGACGACCCTCGCCAAGCCCCTTCATAACCCCTGCTTCCCGTTGGGCAGGCACTGCCACAAAGGAAAATTCGTAGGCATCCATAGGCTCTTTCAGGATCACACAACAGAGCATGCCGTCATAATATTCACCCTTCTGGTGACCACAAGTACCGTAATCACCGCCACAAATGGAACATACGGCTCTGCCCATGCTGCAGCCAACCGACACTTCCTTTTTGATGCCTGCTTCGATATCTGCAATGATCTCCTCAGCATTACCGCCACGGCGGATGTAAGCCCATGCCTTTACATAGCTGATGCCATCCTCCTGCACCACCTGGGTCTCAAAAATGCGAGCCACCTGCCCGCTGGCACTCCACCGATGATCCACGATACCTGTCTTGCCCACGAACATTTTTGCCAGTACGGGCAATGCCGCTGTATCGAAGCGTTCCCCATCACGATCGATCTGGTCGTCACACAGCCGCACCGAGAACACATATACCTGCTCCGCTGTCAGTTCTGCCTTTGCCTGGGCATTGATAGCCTCCAACTGGGCAGCGGTTGCTACACCGGTGGATGCCACCTTGCTTTCCTTTTGTACTTTCATTGCTTTCCTCCTTCATTCGCTTCTGCGCGATATTTCATAGCCTGCGCCTTGTAAAGATCCGCCCGTGCTTCTTCGGTAATGTCCTGCAGGCTGATATTGCTCCATTCGATCTCCACACGGTCATCCATACCTTCCAGAGCAAGATAGGTCTTGCAGATCTTTCGTACAACGGGTTCTACTGTGCGGCGCAACGCCCACAGTTCCGAAGTAAGAATATCCACCTGCTGGGTGCTCATCCGTTCTGTGGTACTCCAACTCAAACCAAGCAGGAAAGGCGGCAGACCGGTCTTCGCTACCAGTTGCTCCAAAATCTGCCGTACTGGCACCTGAGAGTCCAAAATCGGCGCTTCTCCGCCAATGACCTTGATCTCCACATCTCCCACAGCTACAAAATCCCGAACTGTTCCGTTCTTGGCATCCTCCATCGCACGGCTCCACTCCTGCGCCACCTGCCGGCCTCGCTCCTGCGCCATACCGGGATCCATGTTTTCCCCGTTTTTACAGATCACGCTGTAGCGCACATTACCCGCCCGTTCCCAGTTAGAACCAATGGCCGCATATATCTTCATAAGAATATCCGCCAAAAACGGCATGCCCCGGAACAAGCTGACGCCATAAGGATGCGCCGCTTCAGGATTGAGTGTGGTAAACAGCAGAAGATGCTGATAAGGCAGTGCCCCCAGTTTTCCCTTGCTATCCGGTCCCCACAGCTCCACATCCAGAGAATTTTCCCCTTCCATCACCTGCAGCTGTGTCACATCCCCCCAGCACACCGCTTTCAGATGGCCCCGGTCAATCACCAGCTCGCCCACAGAGCGGCCATAAACCAGCAAGCTGTCCAGAAAACCTGCCAAAAAGCTGTCGATGCCCACCTGACCTCGCCCACAGGGTACTTCCCGGAGAAATTTCTCCAGTTTTTCCTTGCTTTCCCGGCTGCGACATTTTACATCAAATCCGCCACTGAGCCGCACCAGCTTTCCCACCGCCGCATCCAGTACCGGAATTGCCTCCCGCAACTGACGGTACATGAGTTCCTCTCCGGTACCCAGCGGCACAAAGCCTTTCAGCGCTCCGAAGGGATGACTTTGCCCACTGCGCAGCTGACAAGCCGCAGCCGCCAGAGGAATGTCCTTCTGTTTTCGTTTCAAAATGATAACGCTCCTTTCTTATTTCCGCCGCTGAACGGTCGCCACCGCAAAGCCGCCGGATTTTTTTCCAAGCACAGTTGCGGCAAAATACCGCATCTCGTCCATGGCATGGTCATGTTCTTTTTTCACCCGATCCCGGGAACCGCTGTCCAGATCCCACACATAGGCATCCATTTCCCGAAGGATGTCATTGCACCCTTCACAGATCACCAGTTTCCCGGATTTTAAATAATCCGCCGTCAGACGAATACCGGATAAAACCTCATTTTCTGCCTTGCGTACTACCCAGCCATGCCGCCGCAAAACTTCTATGAAGCTGGCCGCCGACGGATCTGCGATTACCGCTGTGATGGGTCTGTCCCCGGCCAATTTTGCCAGTGCCGCTGCATATTCCTCATCGGTCATCTGCCGATGCTTTTCCCGAGAGTCAAAATAAAATTCCTTCACCCGATACCAGACTCCCCCTTGCAGCCCCCACAATCCCATGGATGTGGGATTGACCGTGCCGTAATCGCAGGAAATGTACCACTTTTGAAAATTTCCTTGGGGCACGGGCTTTACCATATCCGGTTCAAAGAAATCGTACACACGCCCCTCTGCCTGCGCCCATTGCCCCAGCACAAACCGTCGGTAAAATACGCCGGAATACAGCCGTTCATACCTGGCCCGAATGGCCTCCGTCAAAGATGGATTGTCCGCCATGGTAAAATGCAGCCGCAGGCAATTCCGCTTTTCCGCATCCACAATCCACTCCTTGTAAAACCAGTGGTTAGGCCCTGCCGGATTGCAATTAAACCAAAGCCGACTCCCGGCTACGGAACATCGGGCGCAAGCCTGCTCTACAAAGGATTTTGGCATCAGCGCCACCTCGTCCAGCAAAACACCTGCAAAGGTAATGCCCTGAATCAGACTTGCCGAGCTTTCATCCCGGCCGCCAAAAATGTAAAACTGATTTTGATGCCCCTGAAAATTCACCGTCACCAGATTTTCCGTCCGTTTTTCCTTCCAGGTTGCCCCCATACCACCCAATCGGGGCAGAATTTCCGACAGAACATTTCGCCGCAGCGACGCAATGGTCTTTCCGCAGACACCAAATCGCATACCATTGAAACTGACCATTGCCCACAGAAAAAACGACAGCCCCATGGCCAAAGTTTTGCCGGAACGCACCGCCCCATCGCAAACGATGGCCTCCCTATCAAAATGGGGATTTCCCGGTACCCACCAGGAAAGCACCGTTTTCTGCTTTTCCGAAAAGGATCGGTATTTCATTCCGATCCCCCATTTCCTTGCATGGCCTGTAAAAAGGATTCCAGATCCGTACCGCTGCTTTGCGCCGTTTCCGCCAGCAGTTCCAGCGCTCGAAGTCTGTCCACCAACCGCACCTCCAGCGTACCCTTATCGTTGCGCTTCAGCTCCGTCAGTAAACTCAGATCCAGCCCTTCAATGGAAACATCCTCTCCCAGAACCAGCTTCACACAATCGTTGGCCTTCCCAAAAGCAAGCTCCGCCAACCGACGGACCACATCCTCCCGGGTAAGCGTACCGGTCTTGATACGCTTTTTCAGGTCTTTATCCTCACTTTTTGTTCCCATAGCACCTCTTCCTTTCAATCAAGGAGGCAGAAAAAAAGAAAGTTGCATCTTTCGATGCAACTTTCCAAATAAATGAAAAAAGACTGCCTGAGCAGTCCTTTTTTCTTATTTCATAAACTTATCAATCGCCTGACACAGATCGTCAATGGCCTCGGCATCACCTGCCGCCACCGCATCCACCATGCAATGGCGCATGTGATCCTGCAGGATGACCTTGCCGGTGTTCTCGATGGCAGAGCGCACAGCCGCCAGCTGCACCAAAACCTCGGAACAATCGTATCCTTCCTCTACCATCCGCTTCACCTTTTCCAGATGACCGATGGCGCGAGCCAAACGGTTGACTACCGCCTTTTGATTCTCATGGACATGTCCATGATGGTGGGCAATGCCATGGGCGTGCATATAGGCGTGGTCATGCTCATGATGATCATGTCCATGTTCATGATTCTGTTCGTGATGATGTTCACCCATTGCAGTTCCCTCCTTCATCCTTTTTTGGCATTATACCGCAAAAAATACATAGTTGCAAGCCCACCGGGGGGATATTTTCGGAAAATGTTTTGACGATTGCCATATTTTCTGCTATAATACTGTGTTGAAATTACGATTTTTACCCCCACGGGAGGAAATAACTATGAGAATGAGAAGAATGCGCAACTTAGAGCCCAGAATGGCCGCCTGCAGCGCCTATCGCATTGAAGATGCTGCCGCCCATAAAGGTCTTTGGCGGGATCTGATGCCCGGCTGTACCGCCCTTTGGGTAGAGGTAGGCTGTGGCAAGGGTAAATTCACTGCAGAAACCGCCGCCGCCAATCCCGATGTTCTGCTAATCGCTGTGGAGCGTTGTCGGGAGGCTGTGGTTGTGGCCATGGAAAAAGCCAAGGCAATGGGTCTTACCAATGTATTCTATATTGATATGGATGTTGCCAATATTGAGGACATCTTTGCCGGTTTTGAGATTGACCGGCTGTTTATCAATTTCCCCGATCCCTGGCCCCGCAAGAAAAATGCCAAACGCCGCCTGACCTACCGCACCTTTTTGGATAAGTACTGCCGTGTGGTGAAGGAAAATGGCGAGATCCATTATAAAACCGACAATGCCCCTCTGTTCGAGTTCTCTGTAGAAGAATTTGCCGCTTGCGGTCTTGAGGTCAAAAACTTGACCCGCAATCTCCATGAAAACGGCATTCTAGGCATCATGACCGGCTATGAAGAAAAATTCCATGCACTGGGAACTCCCATCAATCGTTGTGAAGTGGTCTGTAAGCCCTTTATTCTTCCCCCCGTGGAAAAGAAATCCTCGGAGGAAGAAGTATGACCACCTATCACGCAGGAAATTGCGATGTAGCTGTCATCGGTGCCGGTCATGCCGGTATTGAAGCGGCGCTGGCCGCTGCCCGTCTGGGCTGCAGCACCATCCTTTTTACCATCAATATGGATGCCGTGGCTAACCTGCCCTGCAACCCCGCTATTGGCGGCACGGGTAAGGGTCACCTTGTCCGGGAGCTGGACGCTCTGGGGGGTGAAATGGGTGTTGCCGCTGACAAGGCCTGCATCCAGTACCGGATGCTGAACCGGGGTAAAGGCCCTGCCGTTCATTCACTCCGGGCCCAGGCTGACCGTCGGAAATACCAGCAGGTGATGAAGCACACCCTGGAGCTGCAGGAGAATCTTCAGCTGAAGCAGGCGCAGATCACCGCAGTACTCACGGAAAATGGCGCTGTCACCGGTGTACGTACCCAGTTGGGCGCAGAATATGCCGCTAAAGCGGTCATTATCGCCACCGGCACCTACCTGGACAGCACCATCATTACCGGCGAATCCGTCATCCCCTCCGGTCCGGATGGTATGCATCCCTCTGTGGGTCTTGCTGACAATCTTCGCACTTTGGGTCTGCCCTTGCGCCGATTCAAAACCGGCACACCGCCCCGTATCAACCGCCGCAGTGTGGATTTTTCCAAGATGGAGCTCCAGCCCGGTGACGATATCCCCGAGCCTTTCTCCTTCCGCACAGAAACCCCCGTCAATAACTCTGCGGTGTGTTACCTGACCTATACCAACGAAAAAACCCACGAGATCATTCGTGCCAATTTCCACCGCAGTCCCATGTTTGACGGTACAATTTCCGGTGTCGGTCCCCGATACTGCCCCAGTATTGAAACCAAGATCGACCGTTTTGCCGACAAACCCCGGCACCAGCTGTTTATCGAGCCCTGCGGTCTGGACACTGAAGAGCTTTACATTCAAGGTTTCTCCTCCAGCCTGCCCGAGGATGTGCAGATCGCCATGATGCGCACAATTCCCGGTCTGGAAAATGCAGAAATGATGCGTCCGGCCTACGCCATCGAATACGAATGCATCGACCCCACCGCTTTGCTCCCAACCTTGGAAACCAAAGCCGTTTCCGGTCTGTACGGTGCAGGTCAATTCAATGGCTCATCTGGTTATGAGGAAGCCGCTGTGCAGGGTCTGGTGGCCGGCATCAATGCCGCGCTGAAGCTTCAAGGCAAAGCCCCCTTCGTTTTGTCCCGGGAAAGCAGTTACATTGGCACGCTCATCGATGATCTGGTCACCAAGGGCACGAATGAGCCTTATCGGATCATGACCAGCCGTTCCGAGTACCGCCTGCTCCACCGTCAGGACAACGCTGACCAGCGCCTGACCCACATGGGCGCCGCCATTGGTTTGGTTTCTCCGGAGCGACTTGCCCAGGTGGAAGAAAAATACGAAGCTGTCCGTCAGGAGGTTCGCCGTCTGGAAAGCAACGGCATTCCCACAAGCGAAGCGCTGAACGAAATGCTTGCAGCCCGGGAAACTGCCCCGGTTGCCAATTCTGCTCGTCTGGCAGATTTGCTCCGTCGCCCTCAGGTCAGTTATGCAGACCTTGCCCCCTTCGATGCAGATCGTCCCGCCCTTTCCGAAGCAATTACAAACGAAGTGGAGATTCAGGTGAAATATGCCGGTTATTTGGAGCGCCAGCAGCGGCAGGTTGAGGAATTTCGCAAGGAAGAATCCCGTCTGCTCCCTGCTGATATCGACTACGAATCCATCACCGGTCTGCGGCTGGAAGCCCGGCAAAAGCTGGCAGAAATCCGCCCGCTGTCCATCGGACAAGCCGGTCGAATTTCCGGTGTCAGTCCCTCGGACATTGCCGTCTTGCTGATTTATCTGGAACAAAATTCCTAACAAAAAGGACACTCTTTCGAGTGTCCTTTTTATTATCCAAGCACCTGCTCAAAGGTGGTTTTTACCGCTTGCACTCTGCCCGGCACGAAGGGGCTCTCCAAGCCTGCCTCATGCAAGAACGCCAGAAAATAAGTTTGCGCCGTGATCAATTCCTTTTCGTAAAGCGCCAAGCCTGCGCCCTTTTGTGCCTGCTCCAACTGATACAGCTGCATAGCGGCATCATTGCTCACCACATAGCTGACCACATACATGGGCTCCGTAAAGAAATGGCTGATGGTCACATAATCCCGACTATCCCATTGCCAAGCATCCAATCCAAAAGCCGTACCGATTTCTTCATACAGCGCATGGACATTCTCCACTGTCAGTTCTTCCCCTGCCAGCGCATAAACCTGATGCTCAAACAGCGCATAAGCCGCCTGCTCCACATAGATCAGCAGACTATCCGCCATTTTCAGCTCTGTCAGATTCTCCCCGCCATAGCACAAGCTGAGATACTCCAGTCCCTGGGAGAAAAACTCTGCCACATCCACACCGACATAACTGCCATTGGTGGCATAGTCATTGCAAAAATGTCCGAATTCGTGCATAAATGTCAGTTTATCCATTTGTGTTGCGGATGGGCTGATAAACACAAATGGCGCCGCATATTCCGTCAGATACACCTCGAAAGAACCGTTATATTTCTTTTCGCTGTATGTAATATCGTAAAGGCCTGCAACCTGCATCATTTTAAACGCAGCGCCCATAGTGCCGCCCATGGTCTGGGCGCAATTTTTCACATAGGAAAAGGTCTCATCCTGGGTGCACATCATTTCTTCCGTTTTCATATCGTCCCAAATTCCCAGACCTTTGTAGATGGGCGACAATTCCCGGCCTATTTCTTCCAAAAACACTTTTGCCTGCTGTGCAGTATAATCCCGCTGATGGTAAAAATCGTAGGCAAAGCTGGGGTAATCCGGATATCCCACATATTCGGCAATATTCTGTCGCAGGGCAATCAGTTCCACAAACACTTCCGCCATTTTTGTGCCATACTGGGTAAAATATTCCTCGGAATAATACGGAACGCTTTGGGCCTGGGTGCACAGATCGTAATACTCGGCCTTCAATTCTGTTTCCTTTTCGATCATTTTCAGGAATGTACCGTCCCATATTCCCTGACCCATATAGGCATCAAAGAAACCCTCACCGAAAGCAGGATCTGCCTCCAGAGCATCCTTCAGCGGACAAGCCGCCAGGGTATAGAACATTTCTTCCAACATCGCTTCTGCCGTGGAGGCATTCTGGGCGCAGTAGTTGTATTCTGCCTCCCAGGAGGTGTTGGTCATATCCTGGAAATAATAAATCGTCGCCAAATTATACTGGGTGTAAAACGAGGTGTACAGTTCATAAAAATCCCAGACTTTATCGATCAAATCCTTTTTGTTGGTTGCCGTTCCTGCCGCATCGCAGCAGGTTCTCAGGGATTGCGACATTTCGTCCATATCCGGACGGGTATAGTGCATTTCAGAAAACGGTGTGGCAAGCTGGGCGCCGATCTCTCCCATGATTTGCATAATGGGTAGCCGCTTACAGCCGGTGCAAAATACCGCCAATGCCAATACCAATGCAAGCCATTTGCGTTTCTTCATGCCAATTTCCCCTTTTTCTTTAGCATATCACAAAAACGCTTATGTCGCAACCATTTTCCCGATTCTGTCTTTTATGAATAAAAATCCCGGTCTTGGCAAACAATACCTCCGAACACAAATCCAAGGAGGTTTTTTCATGTTCTCAAAATCCCTTTTGCGCGTCTGCGCCCTTGTGCTTTGCCTGCTGAGCCTTTGTGTCAGCGTTACTGCACTGGAAGTGGACTGCGACAGCACCTATTGCTTCAGCGCAGAGGACTTTGCCGGAGAGGAGCCCCTGGTAGGCATCTGTATCACCGGCCTGCCGGATGCAGAAACCGGTACGGTCATGCTGGGCGCCCGTGTCCTGCGCCCCGGTGATATCCTCACCGCCGAGCAGATGACACAGTTGACCTTTGCCCCTCTCTATACCGAGCAAAATCGGGAGGCCGTGGTCACATACCTGCCCATCTATGAAAACCGGGTAGCCGCTGAAACCACCACTGTTATCTCCATTCGCGGCAAGACTGACCATGCCCCCATTGCAGAAGATTGTGCTGTGGAAACCTATAAAAATCTTCCCAATCAGGGTTCTCTGAAGGTTTCCGACCCGGAAGGGCAGACAATGACCTATTCCATTTTGCGACAGCCCAAGCGAGGCAGTGTTGAGGTTCGTGCTGATGGCACATTCCTCTATACCCCAAAGAAAAACAAGGTGGGCGTAGATTCCTTCACCTTCACCGCCACCGACCCTGCCGGTAATGTATCCCGGGAGGCAACCGTCACCGTCAGTATTCTGAAGCCCGGTGATGCCGCTCAGTATACCGACACTGTAGGTTCTGCCTGCCGTTTTGAAGCGGAATGGATGAAGAACACCGGCCTGTTCGTGGGCGAACAGATTGGCGGCAGCCAGTGCTTCCGGGAGGAAAAGCCGGTAAGCAAGGGCGATTTTCTTGCCATGATGGTGAAAACGCTGGACATTCCCGTGGATGAAAATGCATCCTACACCGGTTATACCGACCAGATTCCCTCTTGGCTGCAGCCCTATTTAGCCGCCGCTATGCGCTCCGGTCTGACCGCTAAGCTCCCCGTCAGCGAAACCGGCGCCTTGGGCTTTAATGACCCCATCACCAGTGCCGAGGCTGCTGTTATGCTGCAAAATGCCATGGACTTGTCCATCTCTGCCAGTGCAAAGCCGGTAGATAAGGAAGTGCCGGATTGGGCAGCCTCTGCCGTGATGGCTATGAACGACAATGGCATCACCATGGATGGAAAATCCAACCTTACCCGTGGCGAAGTAGCCATTATTCTCTATAAGGCCCACTGCCTGGCTACCCAGGCCCCCGGTCTTTCCATGTATCAATAAAAAACAACCCCCAAGGCGATTGCCTTGGGGGTTAAAATCATTGTGGATAAGGCATTTTCTCTTTCGTCCGTCCGAGTATATAATCGACACTGACACCATAGAAATCCGCCAGCTTTTCCAACACCTCTACGGGAATGTCACGCTTTCCGCTTTCATAGTGGGAATAGCATGCTTGGGTACAGTTCAATACCTTTGCCAAATCCTCTTGTTTTAAATCCTTGTCCTCACGCAAATTTCGAATGCGCTCATACATATTCCCACCTCCCTTTTGTTTTAGTATATATAAAACATTTTGTTATGTTGACTTTTATAACAACTTGTTATATTCTTGGTGTAGGGAGGGATTCTTATGAAAGAAAATTTTGTGGACATTGTTTATGATTTGCTGACTGGTACACGCATCCGGCAACCTGATGACCCGGAAATAGAAAATCTTTTTGCTATTGGCAGGGAGTGCGAGCACCTATACAACCAAGTATATAACGCAAATCTTCATCTTTGTCAGCGTTTAGGTGTATTGGAAGATGCCGATGTAGAAACCATCATCAATGCACTTTTACGCATTTGCGAGACCACGGGCAAGCGCATGTATCTCTACGGTGCTGAATTAGGCAGACGTCCCAAACAATAAAACAACCCCCAAGGCGATTGCCTTGGGGGTGTTACGTTTTTAATTAGTCAGCAACGTAGGGCAGCAGAGCGATCTGACGAGCACGCTTGATAGCGGTAGTCAGGTCACGCTGGTGAGCTGCGCAGGTGCCGGTAGTACGGCGGGGCAGAATCTTGCCACGCTCGGACAGATAACGGCGGATCTTTGCAGTGTCCTTGTAATCGATGCTGGTCACCTTATCCACGCAGAATGCGCAAACCTTCTTGCGCTTGCGGGGGCGAACACGCTGTTCGTTAGCCATGAAGATTACCTCCTTCGTGAGAATGTGAAAAAGTTCGTTAATTAGAAGGGCAGCTGGGCGTCATCGTCCTCCAGCATCGCAAAATCGGATGCGGGAGCAGCAGCCGGAGCGGCATAACCGCCAAAGCCACCTGCAGGAGCAGAATACCCGCCTGCGTTTTCGCCTTCGCGTCTGCTGTCGCCGAAGTAGACATTGTCTGCCACAACTTCTGCGGTACGACGCTTGTTGCCGTCCTTGTCAGTCCAGCTGCGAATCTGCAGCCGGCCGGAAACCACTGCCATGCGGCCCTTGGTGAAATACTTGGAGACAAATTCTCCGGTCTGACGCCAAGCGACACAGTCAATGAAATCGGTTTCCTTTTCGCCGTTCTCGCTTTTGCCGAAATCACGATCGACAGCCACGGTGAAACTGGCAACAGCAACGCCGCTGCCGGTTCGGCGAAGTTCGGGATCACGGGTCAACCGACCCATAATGGTGATGTGGTTGAGCATCTCTTAGCCCTCCACTACGGTGGTCAGGCAACGCATGATGCCTTCGGTGATCTTCATCACACGCTCCATTTCTGCGGGGAACGCAGGCTTGGACTCGAAGTTCATCAGAACGTAGTAACCCTCGTTCAGATCGTTGATGGGATATGCCAGACGGCGCTTGCCCCACTCATCGATGTTGGTCAGGGTACCCTCCGCTTCCACCATTGCCTTGAACTTTTCCACAAGTGCTGCGATGCCCTCCTCGCCCTGAGCAGGGTCGATGATGTAGAGCACCTCATACTTACCGGTGATCTTAGCCATGTTGATTGCACCTCCTTTTGGACTTTTGGCCCCCGGTCGCGCCGGGAGCAAGGATTGTCCGCATACGCGGACTAGCATATTATATGTCAGACGCTTCCATTTGTCAAGAATTATTTGCAAACTCCCCTCATTTGACCACTGCTCACGAAAAAACCGCATAACAGAATTGACATTTTTTCCCCCACGCAGTAAAATGTAAACATCCTGTGAACAAAAAGGAGTATGTACTATGTTTAAGCAGAAAAAACTTTCCTCCGGCGCCCGTTTTGGCATCTATGTTGCCTCTTTTCTATTGGGTGTCCTGCTGTTTCTGTCTTCCTTTACCACTGCGTTGATCGCCAATATCCGAATTGTTACCTCTGAAGATCATATCCGTGGTTTTGTCCGTGAAATGATCTCCGCTCCTGCCCATATCCGCCCCAAGGCCCCTATTCGTGCCGGTCAGGGCAGTGTGCGTATCGCACAAAATACCCGTACATATCAAATGCCCCGCTATGAAGAACCCACCGGTCTTGCTGAGGATCTGAAAGAACAGCTTATCGACATGTTCTATGAAGAAATGACGGAGCAGCTTGAAGAAGAAATCCCCTTCACTCCGGAAGAATTCCGCGAGTTGATCGACAAGTCCACCGTCAAGGACTATATTGCTGACAAGACTGCTTCTTTGATCACCGACTACTTTAACGATGAGATCACCACTGTTTTTGAGCCGGAAGAAGTCCTCCAGCTGATCGAGGAAAACAACGAATTGATCGTTTCCATTACCGGTGAACCTCTGCCGGAAGACATTTCCTCTAAAATTGCAACCATTTTCGACAACAACGAAATGGTAGTCAAAATTGAGGCAGAAGGTCTGGCTGGCTTTATGAGTGCCACCGGCGAGGACTCCTCCATACTTTCCATTGGTAAAAACAACTGGTTCGTTAATAATGTTATTCCCATTTTGCGGAAAGCAATTTCTGTCAAAACCATGATTCTGGGCATTACCATGTCCCTGATTCTGGTTGCTGCCATTATTCTGATCAACTGCCGTCAACTGCCCAAGGGTCTGCGTCGTGCAGGCTATCCTTTGATGATGGCCGGTTCTTTGGTGATTTTAAATCTGCTTGCTAAGTTTGTTCCCGGTATGTGGAACATCTTCCCTGGCATGAAGCTGATTCGCTATACCCTTTTGCAAACCGCAGTGGTCAATATCATCGTTTTCGGTCTGGGCATCGCACTGTTTATCAGCGGCATCGTTCTGGGCATCGTTTTGAAAACAAAGAAGGTCGTATCCGTCTTCATTCCCTCCAAACCTGCCACCGCAGAGGCTCCCAGCGCCATTGCAGAAGAAACTCCTGCTGAGGAAGAAATCGTTATTGCACAAGAAATCCCTTCCGATGAACCCATTGTTGAAGAAGAACCCCTGCCCGAGGGAGAACCCATCGCTGAGGAAGCGCCTATTGTAGCAGAAGAACCTCTTTGTGATGAAGAACCCGCCCCCATCGGCGAATAAATTACTATGCGGAGTTGCTGTTATGCAACTCCGCATTTGTCATTTCACCAAGGAACTGCGAGAATTCCTCTGGAAATTTGTAGGTTTTGCGCCCACTCGTACCCTTGACCCTTTCTCCCTGCTGTGATATATTTATACAAATAAAAATTGTCGAATTGTCCCATATTTAAATAATAGGAGGTAATTCCCCATGGCTCATTACATGCAAGAACCCAGCCGCACTTTCAGTGAATACCTGCTCATCCCCGGTTATACATCTGAAGCATGTATTCCGGACAACGTCAGTCTGCGCACCCCCCTTACCAAATACCGCAAGGGCGTGGAAGAACCGGCAATTTCCTTGAACATTCCCCTTACCTCCGCAATTATGCAATCCGTTTCCAACGACAGTCTGGCGATTGCTCTGGCCAAGGAAGGCGGCATCAGCTTCATCTTTGGTTCCCAGTCCATCGAATCTCAAGCTGCTATGGTAGCCAAGGTCAAGGGCTATAAGGCTGGCTTCGTGGTGTCCGCATCTAATCTGACCCCCGAAAACACCTTGGCTGACGTGCTGGCACTGAAAGAAGCTAACGGCTTCTCCACCGTCGCCATCACCCACGACGGCACTGCCAACGGCAAGCTGTTGGGCATCGTCACTGGCCGTGACTATCGTGTATCCCGTATGGATCCCTCTGAAAAAGTTGCTGATTTCATGACGCCTATTGAGAAGATGATTACCGCTCCTGCAGAAACCACGCTGAAGGAAGCCAATGACATCATCTGGGAGCATAAACTCAACAGCCTGCCCATTGTAGACAAGAACGGCAACATGATGTACTTCGTGTTCCGCAAGGACTATTCCTCCCACAAGGCCCATCCCCAGGAACTGCTTGACAGCAAGAAGCGTTATCTGGTAGGCGCAGGTATCAACACCCGTGACTACGCTGAGCGTATTCCCGCTCTGCTGGAGGCCGGTGCGGACGTGCTGTGCATCGACTCCTCTGAGGGTTACACCTGCTGGCAGTCCAAGACCATCGCCTGGGTTCGTGAAAAGTACGGCGATTCCGTCAAGATTGGCGCAGGCAACGTGGTAGACCGGGACGGTTTCTTGTTCCTGGCTAAGGCAGGTGCAGACTTTATCAAGGTCGGTATTGGCGGTGGCTCCATCTGTATCACCCGGGAAACCAAGGGTATCGGCCGTGGTCAGGCAACAGCACTGATCGAGGTTGCTGCAGCCCGTGACGAATATTTTAAAGAAACCGGCATCTATGTCCCTATCTGCTCCGATGGTGGCATTGTCCACGATTACCACATGACCTTGGCTCTGGCCATGGGTGCTGATTTCATGATGCTGGGTCGCTATTTTGCCCGTTTTGATGAATCCCCCACTCCCAAGGTGCTGGTCAACGGAATCTATATGAAGGAGTACTGGGGCGAGGGCAGCAACCGCGCCCGGAATTGGCAGCGTTACGACCTGGGCGGCAAAACTAAGCTGAGCTTTGAAGAGGGCGTGGATTCCTACGTTACCTACGCCGGTTCTCTCCACGACAATGTGGAAGCCTCTTTGTACAAGGTCAAGTCTACCATGTGTAACTGCGGCGTCATCAACATTCCCGATCTGCAGCGTGATGCCAAGCTGACTTTGGTCTCCGCCACCTCCATTGTCGAGGGCGGTTACCACGATGTACAGCTCCGATCCGGTCCTTCCAAGTAATTCAAAAAAGTAACAGCAGCAGGCTTTTGCCTGCTGCTGTTTTTTGATTTGTTCTTATTCGGCTTCAAATTCCTTGCGCTTCATACCGGTTGCAGCGGTTGCCACCAGAGCAATACCGCTAATGGTCATCATACCGATCCACAAAGCGACATTCATTTCATCGCCAGTCTTATCGGGAGCTTCCGGAGCAGTGTAGGTGTTAACAAACTGCACACCTTCCACGCGCGCAACACCCTTGGTGTAGGTGTACTCCAGCGTCATGGTGCCGTCACCGTTGTCCTTGGTGGTGATCACAACCAGATATTCTGCCTTGTCGTAGGTAATGGTATCATCGGCAGCACTTGCGTCTTCGGTGATGAAGTAAGCATAGGTAGCGCCCGCCTCAGCCTGGATGTCGGTGAAGGCGAAAGTGCCGTCAGCCTTATTCTTCACCTGCTCCACCAGCTCAGCCTTCTCCCACTTGCCTTCTGCATTCAGCTTTGCCAGATAGAGATTGAAGGTAAATTCTTCTGCCGCCAGCTTGCGACCCTTCAATGTCTTATTGCCACCCAGCACAATCGTACCGGGAGTTACATTGTAGGTATTCTTGAACCATACAAGACTTGCGGTAGAACCGGACACCTGCTCGCCGTTGACCTTTACCTCAGCAAGCAAGCTGCCGTTCAGGTCGTCAGTAACATTGATCTCCACCTTGTAAGGTGTCTTGTGGGTAGTGATGCCGTTCTCGTCAAGCTCGTCTTCTACGATTACATAGTAGTAAGTACCGACCTTGTCAAACGCCTCTGCTGCAAAGGCGATCTTGCCCGTGCCATCGGCCTGCAGCGCCAGAACCACATCGTCCTGCACCAGAGTCTTGTCGCTGATAGCATAGGTGCTGTCGGTCTTGTGCAGATCGAACTTAAACTCGCCGTCTACCAGATCTCTGCCTTCCAGAATCTTGGTTGCTTCCAGGGTTACATAGACAGTTGCAGCCTCATACTGATTGTTAAATACAATGCTGCCATTTGCTGTAATGTCTTCGTAGTTGGTAACTTCGGTCAGCACACCGTCAACCTCCACCTTGGTAACAGTACCCTTGTACAGCTGCTTATTTGCGATAGACAGTACACCGTTATCATCCTGCACCACTTCCAGACGAATGTGGTAGGAAGAAATATCATAGCTGACCCCGGGCTTATCGCCGGTGATTTCCGTAATTTTAAAGTGGTAGATGCCTGCTGCACTCAGAGAAACTGCAGGGAACTTAAAGCTGCCCAGAGCATCGTTCTTCACAGGCTCTCCGATTTGCTGGCCGTTGATTGCATTGATCAACACAAACGCAAACTCCCCAGCTTCCAGTGCACGACCGGTCAAAACCTTTTCGCCACCGAAGTCTGCATGGATATCATAGGAAATCGGAATCGGCACGAAGCCATTGCGGAATACAATAGCAGATGCAGAGGTATCATTCTTGCTCAGCTTGACCTGGGCAGTCAGTACACCGCGAGAATTGTCAGTAACGGTCACAGTAACTGTGTAAACCGATGTGTCGTAGTCATAACGGGTATCGCCGCCGTTTACTTCCTTCAATGTGTAAACATACACACCGGCCTTTTCATAGGTGATCATACCAAAATCGATCACACCCTTGGCGTTGTTGCTGACAACGGCAGCTGCAGGCATAGGTGCGCCGGCAGTAACTGCCTCCAACCGGAATTGGAACTCGCCATCCTGCAAAGTCTTGCCGGTGAGGAGCTTCTCACCCTTCAGCTGGATATCCACGGGCGGTGCATAGTACACGTTCGTAAACAAAATGTTATCCACATTTGTGGTGGCATTGGCGACCTTTTCAATCTTTGTAATGGTTGCGCTGAGAGTTGCATCACCATTGTCCATCACAGCTACATAGACCTTAAATACAGCTGTATCGTAGGTAAATCCGCCAATAGGTGCATTCTTCTCCTCGGATACTACATAGCAGTAGGTGCTGCCCTTGTGCGCATCGGTAAACTCAATGGCGGGGAATTCAAAATAACCATTTGCATCGTTGACCACAGTGGTAATGCTGGGCAGGGGTGCATTTACATCGTCAGAGGTAATGGTGAAGGAGAATTCCTCTGCGTTCAGTACACGGTCACCGCTGATGGCCTTATCGCCGGAAATGGTGACAAAATCAGAAGCAGAAGGCACATAGGTGTTGGTAAAGACAGCCTTGCCGTTTTCTACGTTTCCACCGCTGTGAGCAGTGACCACTGCATTGGCAGTGATGGTGCCATCTCCGTTGTCCTTCACAGTCACTTCCACTTTGTAGATTGCGGTGTCGTAACTGATATTGGGATTGCCGGTGTTAATTTCAGCCAGATAGTAGGTAAATACAGCACCTTCCATGGTTGCTCGGTTCGCAGCATAGTTCAGCGTCATGCTTGTTTTGCCGTCAGTACCGGTCACATGGGACCGCATAATCTCAGAAGCTTCAGTCAAGTTGTCAGAATCCAGCAATACAAACTGGAATCCTGCCAGGCTGTGATTGCCATTCATCTTTTTCTGAATATCCACTGTTACGGAAGCTGTTCCATTCGGCTGATAAATGTTAGTAAAGTCAGCGGTAACCACATACGTACCGGAAACGGTGGTATTGGCCTCATTGTTCACAGCCACGATCTCCAGATCGCCGTCCATGTCCTTATCCGCCACCACAACACTGAAGCGACGCTCAGCGGTATCGTAGGTCACGCCGCCCTGGTTGCCAAGGGCTTCGGTAACACGATAGTGATAAGTACCTGCTTCTGCATAAATTTCGGAGTTCAGATCAAACAAATGGCTCTTGTCTGTATCCTTGTCATCAATGGTAGCTGTGCCGATCACAGTTGTCCGTGCTGCATCCAGCCGTTCCAGAGTGAAGGTGTAGCTTTCACCGGCCAGCCACTCGGTACGGTTGCCGGAAATGGACTTGTTGATCACCACATCAATACCCCGACCGTCAGTTTCTGTGGGTTCATAGGTGTTGACGATCAGCGCCTGATCATTGGCGGTAGTATCGATCACACCGCTCAGGCTGCTTCTGTTCACGTCAAGGGCAAATCCCTCAGGGACATTGATTTCCTCCACAGAATACCGGGTCTTTTCAACGATTCCTCGAATGACCACGGATTCGCCATCCTTCAAGGTAATCGTAAACTTGCCGTTTGCCGGCACGGTCAAAGTGCCTACGGAGGATTCAAAGGTTCCGGATACCGGAGCGCCGGAGGCATTGGTCAGTGTAACTTCAGCAGTGAAGGTGATGCTGTCAGAAACATCCACAACATTGCCATTGGCATCTACCACCTGCTTGGTGATGACCAGATCGCCTTCACCCATGGCGGTGTTAACAAAGTCAACCTCATCGATAAAGTATGCCGCAACAGTGCCGGTTGCAACATTCCCCAAGGCAATGCCATTGACGTGTACGGACTTGACCTTGTAATCTTGGTTGTCAGAAATTTCCTCAATGGTATAGGCTGCGCCGGCGGGAATGCCAGTGAGCCAGAAGCTCTGATCCCGGGACAGTTCTACTGTATAAATACCATTTGCAGGAACGCTGATCACCGTTGCAGCGCCCATGGGAACTACATCCAGATCGGTGATCCAGCTGTTCAGCTGGCCGGTATAGGGCGTGCCATCTTCTTTTTTGATGGTGATGCGGAATTGGAATCTGTCGGATGTACCAGTCTCATAGATATCCACTGTCTTGGAGAGCTTGATACCTTGTGCAGGCGTTACCTCCAGCAGACCGTTGTTGCCCAGATTCATATCCACATAGAATACATTGTTCTGTTCGGTCAGATAGGGATAGAATACCATGTGCGCAGATTTGGTGGCATCCTCATCACCCTTTTCCTCGTCGTACATTCGCAGTTCCCGGGCAGGTGTGCCGGAAGGAACCACCCACGCACCGGTCTCACCGGTCTTTGTCACGTAGTCAGCCTTCCATTCTGCCGATCTGATGGAAGAAGCAGACATCTTTTCATATACAAAGATAGGTACAGAGGAATCGTCTGTAAAGATGTAACGGCGGTGATAATATTCGCCCCGTTCATTCAGTGCACCGTTTACACCCTCGTTCTCTGCCAGCAGCACATAGTTTTCGCCACTCTTTTTAAACACAGCAGAATCGAAGGTATAGTAGAAACGCTCATTTTCCTTAGAGGGTGTAAACTCAGCGAGCGTAACCTTGTGATTGTCGTGATTCTCAGCCGAGATATCAAAGTAGTTTGTCCAGAACTGACGGGTCACACCATCCTCTGCAATATGTTTGCTTTCGGTAATGCGTGTGATATTCAGCTCATTCAGATCAGAACGCAGACCGCTTTCAAATATCAAACGAATGGGAGAAATGCTTTCAGCATTCTTGACCGCAACCTTTACATCGGTTGCCTCATCCACATTGGTACCCTTCAGGCTTACTTCATAAGTTATCAGGGGGACCAGGGATGCCGGAATGCTCCATAGAACTGTCTGCATACCGGTTGCGATGTTGGTGCGCACCTGCACAGACATATACATCATATCGGAGTTTTTAATGTTGCCGTGGGTCTCGCCCAGGAAGCAGTAGGACTTGATCTTATAAACAGCATCGGCAGGTGCTGCAGCGGCGGAATTTTCATTCCAGAAGCAGACATAAGTGCCGTCAGCCTTGGCATACCAGCCAATATAGTTGGACCAATCAGTGGGAGAATTGTACTTCAGCTGACCAGTTGCAAACGCGCTGGCAACCAAAGTCTGAGCAGTTGCGTTATCTGCAATACCCAATCGGGTCTTAACTGCACGGATAAATTCATTGCCCAATGCGGTGGGATTTTCTAAAGAACCCAAGCCACCCTCATCAGAGGTGGTCAGTTTAGAGGCCATCATGTGGCCATCAAACAAGGCGCTTCCCAACAGAATGCCCTTGATTTCCTTCACTTCCATGTACTCACCGAGATCATCGGTAAAACTAACATAACCGGAGAAGTCGGGGCTGCCGCCTTCCAGGTGGGTGGGATAGTAACGGGACTGGAGAATGATTTCTTCCACGAGGGATGCAAATGCAGTGGTCAGGCCGTTGCCGGAAGCGGAGAAATATTTATCCACATAGGATTTGCTTGTTACGTAGGAGTTCTTGGTAATCGTAACATCCTTTGTGCTGGAGTTGTTGCTGCCGCTGGTGCCTTTGACTTTGACACTCAATGCACCATTGCCCAGCTTCAGATATGACTGCCACAGAGAATCGGTCAAAGTGGAACTGTCAGGGTTCATAACCGCTTGCGCAATATTGTTACCACCGATATTAAAGCCCAGTGTGTAGAACAAACCGCGGACATAGGAGTCATTTTTCTGATAATGTGCCTCAATCTGCGCCATAACATAGGCTGCAGTCAGCTGGGTCAAAAATGCATTGCCGGCAGTCAGATTGCTTTCGTTGCCGTTGCCCACATTGGAGGTGCCTACGTTGGTGTAGTTGGAGGTACCGGTGGAGCATGCGCCGTCAGACATCAACACCAGAATCGGCATCCGGTCATCACCGGCCTGCCAGTTGTTGTCGGCGATGGTGGTGTCCATTTCCTGGAACATCTTCATTGCTTCAAACAAGCCTGCCTGAATGTATGTACCGCCGCCAAAGGATTTTGTGTTATCCAGATCTGCATTGGCAATTGTGCCTTCCACATTTCTGTCAACAGAAACTTTGCCCTGATTGCTCAGATTCAGGTATACACCGTCAGAATCGGTAGTGTAGCGGTCAATAGGAAGAATCCGGGTCACGCTTTGAGAATAGGTAGAAGTACCGGCACTGGAGGATGCAGAGTACAGAACTACACCAACCCGGTTATTCTCGTTGGTGTCCAGCAGGGTTTGAATGGCATTGTTTGCCGCATCGATCAAATCCCTCTCGGAATTGGAGTTGCTCATTGAGCCGGACAGATCCAATACAAGAACGGTATCGGTAGGCACTGTAGAATAGCCTACAACTTCCTTATTGGCTGCCAGTGCGGACAATGCTGTCAGGAAATTCTTTTCACTGTCCAGCATGGAGATCTTGCCGCCGAATGCGCTTGCATCCTTGAAGACGGATTTATCGGTCCAAACGCCGCCGGCATTGACGGTGGTCAGATCGTCCAGATTAAAATACTTTGTCCAGTTGTCCATAGTATTGGCATCTACGATCCGGTTATAGAAGCTCTCCGGCTCCTGTGCTGCAGAGGCAGCTGCGGGAATATATCCCACCAGCAATGCCACGCAAAGCAGGATGCTTAACATTCTTTGTCCGAAGGTGAACTTTTTCATTATATTTTCCTCCCGTGAGTTTTTCCGCAACTCGTTCTTTTTCATTATGTGCGTTCCTCCTCTTTTGCAGGTTCAACGCGGTTCTTCAAGCATACACATACACCTAAAAGCTCATCGCCATGCTTGTAATACTCACATTCCGCACAATCTTGCTCTTTTGTCACCCGCCCTCGATAATATTGGCAGGCTGCTTGCATTTTGGTAACAAAGGGGAATCCTTCTTCTGTGTATTGCGGATGTGCAATAAAGTCTGGGTAGATGGGCATGGGCTCCACTACCGGATTATGCCGATCACAATCTTCATAATATCCATAGTAAATTGGAAAGCTTTTCCCATGCACATAGATAATCTTGAACAGTTCACCTTCCTGGTTCTGTGATGCAGCCGGTGCTGCACTCAGGGGAAACGGATGTACAAACATAGGCTTCTCCTTTCAGTCTGCAAAAAACAGACCCTGCTGTATTGGATGACAATACTATAGCAAGGTCTGCTTTTTCTTTGTACTACCGCAAAACACTTTTTACGGCCATAAATTTTCAGATTTTTCTAAAATTGAATATATCTTCCAATCTGCTCCCAGGATATATTTTACAAATATGCTGCAAACTCATCCCGGCTCACACCGGTCTTTTCACTAACGATGCGAATCGCCTGCTTTACACCGGACAAGGACATATGCAGCTTTTGGGCAATTTCGCTGTTCTGCATTCCAAATGCCGCCAGTTTTGCCACTTCTCTTTCTCGACGGGATAGGGTGGTGATGATCGTACGCCCCCGAACAGTACCGCTAAGCTTTGACCAACCGGCATTGTATATCTTATACAGCCGCTTGACTTCTTCCCACGCCGCTGGATCCACCATACACAACCGGGATTCCAGCAGTGCATCCAAGGTTCGGCAGTATTCTGCCAGAAAACCGTATAGCTTATCCGGAAGCACCAGGGCCAACGCCCGATCAATATGCCGAATTGCCTGATCTCTGTTGCCGCTGTAATGATAAACAACAGCGCAGGTCATCCGCAAATAGGCCTCTGCCATAATTGAATTATCTGCCACAGCCTGAGATATCATGGGTTCAACAGACGCGGGCAGGATGGACATCAGCGTCAAGCCTTGGAGTCCCGGCAGTTCCAGCTGTCTGGTTGCCACTGCATATCCGGTGGCATACAAATACTTTGCGTAAAATATCTTGGCAGCCGGAAGTGAGTCCTTGTGCAAGGGCTCAAAACAACCGATCTTGAACCAATCCGGGAAATTTTCAATATCATACAGCATACTGTCCACAGCCGTAATGGAAAAGGACATGATATCCCGGTCACTGTCCGACCTCGCCGGCGCTTCCGCAATATGCACCTTTGCCCGACGCCACATAGCAATATCTCCATGCCAAATCGCACACAATGCCAAGAGCATGCCCGCCGAAAGCACCGCATAAAACCCTGAATGCTTATTTAACAAATAATTCGCGCGGTCGTAAACCTTGTCGATTTGCCCTCTGGAATAGGCAATCTCTGCCTCAAACAGCACCTGCGCCTCGTGATTGTCCATCAGCTTTTCCGCACATTTGTCAGCACTCCCCGGTACGCTGTACAGATCCGTCATATATAGAAATGGCGTTTGACGGGGCATCGGCATATCTGCCTGCCTCAACTTTTCTGCATTTCCACGACCTGCTTTGGTTCTGCCGTCACAAGGTTGCGATGCATTCTTTGGAATCATCCAATCCCGACCAAATCGCACTGCACCTTCAATCTTACCGGCCGAACACATTGCTTGTATGCGTCTGGAAGATACGCCCCACCGTTCCGCTGCTTCCTTCGCCTTTAAATACTCCATGAAAACACCCCCGCATTATTCGTTATAACGCATTATATTTATTCGTCTAGCCGTATATTATATTATTCGTCTTGCCGCCATTTATTATAAAGCATATTTTTCCACTTTGCAAGTTTTTTAAAAATAAAGGGCAACCGTTTTGACGGTTCCCCTTTATATTATCCGCAATATTGCAAAATGATTTCCGCCGTGATCTTCAAACCAACGGGTACGGATGCGATCTCCAAAAATTCCTCTCTCGTGTGCATACCGCCACCCATATAGGTACCAACACACAGTGCCGGCACACCCAAAGACATGGGAATGTTTGCATCTGTAGAGCCGGATTCCGGCACGCAGGGAATTCCCGAATGTTTTTCGCAAACTTCCTTGGCATTCTGGAACATTTCATTAAAGACCTTTTGATCCACCTCTGCACCGCAGGGACGAATACCGATCACTTCTACGCCAATCTTTGCCTCAGGATCCTCCTGTGCCTTGGCAACTGTCTGCTCAAAAAATGTTTTCATCTGCTCCAGACACGGATAAGAATCCGAACGATACTCATACAAAAAGGACGCATTCTGTGCAATGGTGTTGACAGAGGTACCACCCTCGATCATACCCACATTGAACGTAGTCTTGCTGCTGCCCTCCACCGGCACCTGACACTTGTTCAGTGCGCAGATCAATTCTGCCGCTACGCAGATAGCATTGCGGTTGCCAAAATCACCGAAGGAATGACCGCCCTTGGTCTGAACATGCAGCTTATAACGGTGAGAACCGACTGGCAGATAAATCAGCTCATCATATCGGCCGTCAAAGGTATACAATCTTTCGATCCGACCTTCATAATCTGCCATGATCTGCTTGACACCCTTCAGATTACCCAGACCTTCTTCTCCTGCATTGGCAACAAACAAAATGCCCCGATCAGAGGAAATATTATTCTTTACGATGTACTTTGCCACCATCAGCATCTGCACCAGACATACGGTGTCGTCACCTACACCGGGAGAATAGGCATATTTTTCATCAGCGCTGTAGGGCATGGGCTCGGTCATATCCGGGAATACCGTATCGGTATGCGCCAAAAATGCCACAATGTTGTCCTTGCCCTCGCAATTCCAGGGAAATACCACATTCAGCGCATCATCGATGTATACATTCTTTGCGCCAATGTCTTCCAGCCACTTTTTGCAGAATGCCGCCCGCTTCTGTTCATGGTTGGAAGGCGCAGGAATTTTGCAAATGGTCTCCAAAAGCTCCATGCTTTCCCCGACGGATTGCTCCAAATAGTTCAGAACATTCTGATTCAGTTCCATGTTTATATCTCCTTACCAACTGCACTTGATGATGCCGTTCTCCAGCTTCATCTTCACACCGTAGGATTCAGATAATCTTGCCAGTCTTTCGGCAATTTTTTCTTCTTCTGCTACAATGGGCAGACCGGAAACGCTCTTGTTTTCCTGCTTGCGGCAGGTCACCGGCAGCAGTTCCAGCTTGGTCAGTTCACCGTTTTCCATTTCCCAGTAGGGTACGACAGCCTCGCTCATCACCGGATCTTCCATCAGACCCCGGGAGAAATTGTTGGAACGCTTCTTCAACAATTCATGAACCGTCACATCAGAGGTCAGGTTCTGCTTTGCATAGAAATCCTCCGGTGCGACCGGTACACTGTACAGCTGCAGAATAAAATCGCCCAAGGAATAGAAAATAGGCCGATTCTTATACACTTCCACCGGGCGGAGCAGATGAGGGCCATGGCCGATAACCGCATGGGCACCGGCATCGATGCACCGACGAGCAAATTCTTCCACAAAATCCGGAGGCAGTTCATTAGAGCCCGGGCCCATCTCATGATGATGCAGGGAAATCAAAATATAGTTTGCCTGCAGCTGAGCCTCGAAAATAGCCTTTTCCACCCGTGCCAGATCTTCTTCATTGCATTTTCCCACACGACCAGCCTTTTCACCCAGTTCAAAGCGCAACGAGCCCATTTGGCAGACACCTTCCGGGAACGGTTTGCTGTAACCCTGAGCAATGTGAATTTTCTCTTCAAAATTGATGCCGGTCTTCTCTGTAATTTCCTGAATCTTTGCAAAATCCTCTGCTTCCACAACCAGTGTTTCGGTATGCCGCAGACCGTTGATGCCGGGTCTGCCAGGGAAACGACGAGACTGCTTGCCGGCCATCATGCAGGGTTCAAAATAGGTATTCACAGAAATCAGTGCCACCCGGCCGTTGGGAGTATCCAAATAATGAGGCGCAGCTGCCTCGTCCAGATTCCGGCCCACACCGCTGTGCACCACGCCATAGGCATCCACAGCGTCGATTGTCTTCAGCATGCCCTCATAGGAAAAGTCCATGGTGTGGTTGTTGTTGAAGCTGGTCATATTAAAGCCATATTCCAGCAGATCGCCAAATCCCTCCGGATCTGTACGCACATATGTACCACCGGAAAACTGAGAAGCAAAGCACTCGCCCTCATAATTCAGCGTTGTTTCCAGATTGAAGAATCTGGCATCCCCCTGCTGTATAAAATCTCGGATCTTTGCAAAACCCTCATAATTTTGAGGAATTCTCTGCTGAAGCAGAGCATCACCTGCTGCTGTAAATTTCATAGAACGACCTCCTATTGTTGTATACTATGGAAATCTGCATTTTTTCTTCAGTTTATCACACTCAATGAAAGAATGCAAGCCACGGGCGCAAGATAACTTGCAAAAAGCGGAAGCCTTCCGGCTTCCGCTTTTTTGTAAATTGCTCAGGGCCAAATACCACGCAACTTATTGGCTTCTACCACACGTTTGACGGCAATCAGATATGCGCCTGTGCGCAATGTTACATCCTTTTCCTTGGAAATTTCCCATACGCCCTCAAAGGCACGGGAAATAATATCAAACAGCTTGGCATTAACCTCTTCCTCGCTCCAGCTGACAGATTGAATGTTCTGTACCCATTCAAAGTAGGATACAATTACACCGCCGGCATTTGCCAGAATATCCGGAACGATCACAACACCCTTCTTATCCAGAATTTCATCCGCTTCATTGGCAAGCGGGCCATTTGCGCCTTCCACAATAATTTCCGCCCGAATACGGTCAGCATTGCTACCGTTGACCTGATTTTCCAGTGCAGCAGGCACCAACATGGTAACCGGCAGCTCCAGAAGCTCTGCATTGGTGATCCACTTTGCCTTACCCGCAGGGAAGGTTTCCAAGGTAGCGCCTCTCACAGCCAAATGCTTGCGGATAGCCGGAATATCCAAACCGTCGGGATCATACAGGCCGCCGGAAATATCGCTGACAGCCACGACCTTGAAGCCTTCATTGTACATCAGCTCAGCAGTAACACCGCCAACATTACCCTGCCCCTGAATTGCGACAGTGGTTTCCTCAATCTTACGACCCAATTTTTCCAAAATAAACTTGGCGTTCAACATAACGCCCCGGCCGGTAGCCGCCTTTCTGCCCAGTGCACCGCCAATTTCTACAGGTTTACCAGTAACGACACCATGGATGCAGCGACCGTGGAGCATACTATATGTATCCATGATCCAACCCATAACCTCCGGATTTGTGCCAACATCCGGCGCAGGAATATCCTGCTCAGGTCCAATGATCGGTGCAATCATTGCAGTAAAACGACGAGTCAGCCGGCGCAGTTCAGCGTTGGAAAGTTTCGCAGGATTGACCACAACTCCACCTTTTCCGCCACCGTAGGGAATATTGACAACCGCACATTTAAAGGTCATCCAACCGGCCAGTGCCTTTACCTCATCCAGATCAACGCTCTCATGATAACGGATACCACCCTTAGCAGGACCTCTGGAGGTTGAGTGCTGCACACGGTAGCCCTCAAAGATATGGACTGTTCCGTCATCCATCTCTACCGGTACCGCTACCTTCAGTTCCCGCTCAGGATATTTGAGATTCTCGTAATCGCTGGGTGCATATCCCAGCATTGTAGCTGCCCGATCCACCACATTCAGCATATTTTGATAAGGATTGTAGCTCATATTATAACCTTCCTTTTTCTTTATTCGGCATAAAAAGATTCCTTTTCCGAACCCCAGGTTATTATATCCCTTTCTATTTTTTTGTCAACGTTTTTTACATATAAAAATGAAATTTTTATATTTTTCTACGTTCTTTCAAATATGCGCCTGCAAAAAACGGAAGCCAAAAGGCTTCCGTTTCTCTGTTTTTTAAATAGGCTCATCCAAAGTCAGCTGACCGCTGAGACGGTTGCGCTGCTCATACAGATCATTGAAATAACCGGTGTATTCCACATAGTAGTTGCTCTCGGGGAACAAATACCGGTGCAGATCAATGAGATAGTCATCTGTCATGCTGGCGATGTAGTCCACCACGATCTCATTGGGCTCGCCTTTGCCGTAACGAACCGTTCTGTCATACCGTGTGTGGTTTACATAATCTACATGATGTACAAAAATGGGCGAATTTTGATTGTCCTGAATCAGATCATCCAACAGCTGTTCATAGATTTCCTGCATCATGGGCTTGACCACCCGATTCAGAATCACACGACCCGGCTCATTGGCATAGATCATGGCGTAGTTTTCCTTCTTGTAGGACTGTACTGCCTTGAAATGCTCCTCATCCAGCTTGATATAGGGATGGCCGTAGCTGTTTTCGATAATATTGACCACCAGATTGTTGATGATCTCCGAATTGACGCTGCCGATCACAGAATCCGAAAACTGGCGGTTGTCCACCATCTGCATGCTGGCGGCATCCTGCCGGTCCTTGCCCAAATATGCGATAATATCGGAAATACGTACCACATTACCCTCCAGGGTATTGGGCTGAATCTTGTTGGCATAGCCTTTGATGGTATAGGCCTTTTCCAATTCGGCATCAAATTCTTCAAAGCTGTTGATGGGTACGGGATGGTATTCCGCAAGCTCGATCTCACCGTTGTGACCGGCAATACCGGACAGTGTCTGCAAGGTCAGATTCAAGGGGAAGATCTTATCCAGCACCCGGGCAGAATGAATATTGTGGTTGAAGAACCGACCGGTGTGGCTGTTGTACAGTTCATTTAAGTACACCTCACCGCAGTGAGCAAAGGGTGTATGACCGATATCGTGACCCAAGGCAATGGCCTCAATCAGATCAAGATTCAGATTCAGGGCTCTGCCGATGGTTCGTGCAATTCGGGAAACCAGCTGAACGTGCAGACTCCGACGGGTAATGTCATCATTTTTCGTCAGGGAGAAGACCTGGGTTTTGTCCGTATAACGATTGTAGTAGGGGCTGTACAGAATGCGGTCAATATCCTCGGCGAATTTCGGGCGCCAAACAGCCGCCTGCTTATCGTTTCTGAAACGACGCTGCGCCATATTGTCAAGGCAGGAACGGTCTGTGTAGGTTCGCTCCGCCTTTTCACATTCCATCCGTGCAGATAATTCCATGGAAAGTTGTTCTTTTGCCATAATGAACCACTCCTTTTCTTTTATGATACCATATCATGCCAAAAATGCAATAAATTACGAAAACAGTCGCTCCCAATCGAACAATTCTCCGGGATCTGTCTTCTTGGGAGAGTATTCCTCATGGCCGATGATATGCTGCCGATCCATGGGAATGTCATTGCGGGCGCAAATATCCTCGATCAGGCATTTCAGCGCCGCATACTGGGCGTCTGTATAGCCGATCAGCTCCGGCGGCAGCTTTTGATATTCCTCTGCCGTCAAATACTGGGCCATATCCTCTTGTGAACCCATGGCCACCAGCTCAATGCCAATGGAATAGTTGTTCAGGTTGTCCGTATATTTGGGATCATCCTGCCATGTTCCGTATCCGGCATGGTAAGCAACCAACTCCTCCGGTATGTAGCAAAAAATTTCGCCATTGCGCTGAATGATGTAATGCACACTCACCTTATAATCCTCAAATATAGAGCGAACGATGCCCATATTGTACGGATCCTTGGGAGCAAGTACCACAGCGCTGGTAAAATGCACCATTACAAACTCCGGATTATGTACCCGCGCTCTGGAGAAATCTTCAAAGGGCTGCAAATAATCCTTCGTTGCCATTGCAGAAACGATCTCCGACGGCATTTTTGTAAAATTGTCCCGATATTCTTCCTTGCATGCCGTGCATGTATGCAGGGTGTAGCCCTCAGCTGCATAGCTGGGCTTCACAACGGTGGATATATAGTTGTGAATATGTGCCTGTGAAGAAGTCCGGGTATCCTCCGCCACAGATTTGCAACCGGCCAGAAACACCAGTACAAAGGCCAATATTGCGGAAAGTAATCTTTTTTCTCTATCTCTTTTCATAATATGCCGTCCGTTATTTTGTCACATGCTGTACAAACTGTTCGCACGCCCACGACGCACGCTTCGGATCATAAATAACGCCGATCGTTCTTTTCAGCTCCGGGGTCAGTTTCAAGGCCTTCACGCCCTTCGGCAGCGCATGGATGCTCAAGCCGGGCAGAATGGTAACCCCGAGTTTTTCCTTCACCATAAAGATCAGCGTATTATCTTCAATGGATTTTACATCAATGATATCCCGAAATTTGGAATAATCCAAATAGTTATCCAAAAGCACCTCTCTGGCTTTAATCAGCGTATATTCATAAAGGTCTTTCACATGAACTTCTGATTGATCTGCAAATTCACTTTCCGGAACGACTGCAACATATTCATCTTCCAAAAGGGGGTGCCATTGATTGTTTGCCATAAGGTGGTCTGCCAGAATTACATCCACGACGCCCTTTTTCAGCCAATCCTGCATATCGTCCTCTACCGTAATCGTAGTCTTTACAGTGGGGAATTTCTTTTTGAAATTTTGCAAAATACCAGGCAGAAAATACAAAGCGATGCTGGAGTACGTACCGATACGCAAAACATGCTTTCTTTGTACTGCCATTGCTGTTGCCTTTTCCAGCAAGGCTTCTTCTGCGCTGGCCATTGCCAGGAATTTATCGTACATTTCCCGACCGTCATCCGTTAAATGTACGCCCTTGTTGGTGCGATGAAAAAGCTTTACACCCAATTCCGCTTCCAACGCATCTGCCATGTGGGAAATGGCCGAGGGAGTATACTGAAATTCATTTGCCACAGCAGAAAAACTTTTATTCTTTTCCACCAGCAAAAACAGCTTTACTTTTTGTGTATCCAACGTGCTCCCTCCTTTTTTGTTGTGAATTATTTTCACAGTATGAGTATAAATCTGCTTTTTACTTTTGTCAAGTTCCGTGTTATACTTTAGCAAATTGTGACGAGAGGTATCCTATGGAAAAGCAAAACAAAATAAAAACCGAACTAAAAAGTATTCTTATGATGCTGGTCGCCGTTACCGTGTCCTACGTATCGCTGTACGTATTCGTGATCCCCTCCAATTTTTCCCCCAGCGGTGTGGACGGAATCAGCACCATTTTGTACGAATTGACCGATATTAACATCGGTTGGTTCAAGCTGGCCATCAATATTCCGCTGATGGTGCTGGCATGGATTTTTCTCAAGAAACGATACGTCTTTTATGTAATCGCCTTTATTCTGTTCGACTCTTTCGGTGTGATCGTTCTGGAAAAGCTGAACTTCTACACCTTTATTCCCGAAGGTCTGACCACCGGTGAACAAATCGGCTACCGCCTGATCGCATCCATTGCTTCCGGCGTTTCTTTGGGTATCTGCACCGGCATTATGCTGAAGATCGGATGCTCCACTGGCGGCATTGACATCGTTGCCTGCCTGGTAAACCTGAAAAAGCCCAATTTTAACATTGAGCGAATTATCAGCATCATTTGCTACTGTGTCATTCTCTGCTCCTACTTTGTATATTGGGATCTGACCAGTATTCTTTTGTCCGTGATTCAGATTTTTGTGTTTGAATGGACAGTCGCCTCGCTCCTGCGAAAAGACCGCTATGCTGTGGAAGTAAAGATCATCACGAAAGCCCCCGAGTTGATCCGGAATGAGATTCTCGAAAAATATCAGCATAGTGCGACCATCCTGGAGGCCACCGGCATGTACTCCGGCGATACCTATTCCATGGTCGTGACCGTGCTAAATAACCGAAACATGAATGAGTTTATGTCCACCATGAAAAAGCACCCGGATACCTTCATTTATTTCTCCGATGGTGTAAAGGTTCAGGGCAATTACCACTTCGGCAGCAACATCGGTGGCCGCATTGATGCCTATTGATTTCTTATAAAACAAAAGCACCCCGAAAATTCGGGGTGCTTTTTCAATGTACATTTATGCCTTCACATGCAAGAGCAAAGGTCTGCATATCTGATGATTCTACCATTGTTCTAAGTTCATCAATCGTGTAATTGGATAGAGCTGCCTGGCCGTTTAGAATTTCCATAAACGCACCGGCTTTTCTTTTTATTGTATTACAGAACGTACAATAAAAACAAGAAAAAAGGCGGGGAGACCCCCGCCTAAATTATTCCATAATTCCATTCGCAAGGCTTGCCACTAAAGAATACATTTCCTTCTCATTTCTTACATTGTGCGCCTTGTTCAAAATATCCTGCTTTTGCTGTACATTTAAGTGTGCATAGCGGTTCATAGCCGCCGTATTTTGCGCCAATGCCAACCCAAAACCAATCGGAATCTTATAGAAATCCATAAAAACCTCCTTAAGCCGCCGCATCCAACATGTTTTCAATTAAAATCCCATACCCCATTGTGGGATCGTTCACAAGAACATGCGTCACCGCACCCACCAATTTTCCGTCCTGAATAATGGGACTGCCGCTCATCCCCTGCACGATTCCACCCGTCACCGCCAAAAGCTCCGGATCGGTTACTTTTAACAGCAAATTGCGGCCTCCGTTCCGGGCTTTGGGATAAATCTTCAAAATTTTCACAGAATATTCACGTACAGTATTTCCGGAAACTGTGGATCGGATCACTGCATCACCGGTTTTAACATCGCTGAAAGTTGCCACAGGAATTGCTTGTCCTTCCCATCCATTCTCGCAAATTCCGAAAACACCCTGCTGGGTATTTCTTTGCAAATAGCCCGCCGGTTCCGACGACAGCATAGCCCCATACAGTTGTCCGGGCTCGCCGATCTGTCCTTTTTTGACTGCCGTTACCTGCGCATGATACACTCGCCCTTCTCGCATGGCCAAGAGCTTGCCGGTGCCGTCGTTGACCCCATGCCCCAATGTGCCAAACTTTTTTGTTTCCGGGTCATACCATGTCACCGTACCGATACCGGTGATCCCCTGCCGCAGAAATACACCCAGCTTTGGGCCATCCTTTGTAATCACCGGCTTCATCTTCACCAGTGTGATTTTTCCCTTCCGGGATATCTCCATGGACACTGTTCCATCTGATTGCCGCAATGCCTTGCGTACATCCTCAGCACAGGTAATTTTCACATCGTCAATTTTCTGAATCACATCACCGCTGAGAATGCCTGCCGCCTTTGCAGCCGTTCCTTGCTGTTCATCATATCCCACGACGACCACTTGCTGATCCACCAATTCCAGCCCCACCACTTGCCCTATCGGCACCAGCTCTTTTGCAAATGCGGTGGTGGCTAACAGATATACACACAACACTGCTGCTGCAGCGCGTTTCAACATAATTTTCATTTTTCTGACCTCCTTCACCTCTGCCCTCTTAATATTCCATACCCGGCAGATTGTAAACACTGAAAAAGTCGAAAAATCAGGAAGAATTTTACAACTTCATTTCTTTTACCTATTGACAAAGTAGGTAAGTGATGCTATATTACCTACGGAAAAACTAGGTAAATCCCAGGAGGGTTTTTTATATGCAAGTTTACGCAGATAATGCCGCCACAACCAAGATAAGCAGCGCGGCTTTAAAGGCCATGATGCCGGTTTTTGAAACCTATTATGGCAATCCTTCCAGCCTGCACTCTGTTGGGCAGGAAGCCAAGGAAATGTTGGAAGACGCACGGGAACGCATTGCCCGATGCATCGGTGCCGAACCGAGAGAAATTTATTTCACCTCCGGTGGCAGTGAGGCCGATAATCAAGCCATTCTTTCTGCCGCCAAGCTGGGCGCAAAAAAAGGTAAAAAACACATTATTTCCACCGCTTTTGAGCATCATGCCGTGTTGCACGTGCTGGAAAAGTTGGAAAAAGAGGGTTTTGAAATCACCTATCTGGATGTCAGAACCAATCACAACATCACTGCGCAGGATGTGCAAAACGCTATCCGTCCCGATACCTGCTTGGTAACTGTCATGTATGCCAACAACGAAATTGGATCCGTGCTGCCCATCCGTGAAATTGGCGCCGTTTGTAAGGAAGCCGGTGTGCTTTTTCACACCGATGCTGTTCAGGCCGTGGGTCACCTGGCAATTGATGTTAAAAAAGAAAACATCGATATGCTGAGCCTGTCCGGTCACAAGTTCCATGGTCCCAAGGGCGTAGGCGCACTGTACTGCCGTCGTGGCATTATGCTGTCGAATCTTATTGACGGCGGCGCTCAGGAGCGTGGTAAGCGTGCCGGTACGGAAAATCTGCCCGGCATCTGCGGCATGGTCGCCGCTTTGGAAGACAGCCTTGCCAATCTGGAAGCCAACACCGCCAAAGTCACTGCCCTGCGGGATAAGCTGATTGCCGGTCTTTCCCATATTCCGCACTGCGCCCTGAATGGTGATCCCATCAACCGTCTGCCCGGCAATGTAAGCTTCTGCTTTGAAGGCATCGAAGGCGAAAGCCTGCTGCTTCTGCTGGATATGAAAGGTGTGCAAGCCTCCTCCGGCTCTGCCTGCACCTCTGGTTCTCTGGATCCCAGCCATGTTTTGCTGGCCATCGGCCGCATTCATGATGTAGCCCATGGCTCTCTGCGCCTATCTCTGTGCGAATACAACACCGAAGAAGAAATCGACCATATTCTTGCCGTTGTTCCGGAGGTAGTGGCCTACCTGCGAAGCATTTCCCCCGTCTGGCGGGATCTGCAAACCGGCAAACGAACATATATTTTGTAAATAGGAGAAAAATTATGGCACTTTACAGCGAAAAAGTTATGGATCACTTCATGCACCCCCGGAACGTGGGTGTCATTGAAAATGCCGACGGTGTCGGCGAAGTCGGCAACGCCAAGTGCGGCGACATTATGAAGATCTACCTGAAGATCGAAAACGACATTATTGTAGATGTAAAATTTGAGACCTTTGGCTGCGGTAGCGCCATTGCATCTTCCTCCATGGCCACCGAAATGATCATGGGTAAATCCATTCACGAAGCCATGCAGCTGACCAATAAGGCTGTGGCCGAGGCGCTGGACGGTCTGCCCCTGCATAAGGTACACTGCTCTGTGCTGGCAGAAGAAGCCATCAAGGGCGCATTGAAGGACTATTTCGACAAGAATAACATTCCCTACGACGAAAAGGACTTCCCTGACTGCGAGCATTGCGCGCACTGTGAGTAAGCCATGATTGTATCAACAAAAGGACGCTACGCCCTGCGGGTGATGGTGTGCCTGGCACAGCAGGAGCCCAGCGCATACATTCCCCTGAAAGAGATCGCAGAGGCAGAACATATCTCCCAGAAATATCTGGAATCCATCATGACCACCCTTTCCAAAGCAGGCTTTGTGGATGCTGTTCACGGCAAAGGCGGCGGCTATCGGCTGAATCGCACACCGGACGGTTACACCATCGGCAGCATTTTGAAGCTGACAGAAGGCACTTTGGCGGTTGCTTCCTGCTCCGTCACCGGCCCTGCGGCATGCTCCCGCACCACTTGTTGCGAAGCCAAGCCCATGTGGGACAAGCTGGACACCATGATCGACAATTTCTTCGAGGGTATCACCCTCGCTGACCTGCTGAAAAAGGAATAACAAAAAACCAGGACTTTGCAGTCCTGGTTTTCTTTTTCAGCAAGACCGGGCATTTTCCTCGCCCAGCATAATATCCAAAATAGTTTTATCCGTGGCCTTCATGCCTTCCCGGGCCAGACGGCCCACATTTCGCACTGTCTTGTCCACGCCCTTGGTAACGATTCCGTCACCGCCATAGAACTGTTGCTTTTCGCAGTACATATCCCAGCCCAAAATACCGGCATCTACTGCCGCAGCAATTTTGGCTGCACAGGAGGGCTTTGCACCGTCGCACACAGTGCCGGACAAGATCGCAATGGCATTGACCACTGTATGCGCAACCGCATGCATTCTTCCGCCCATAAGATAGGCAATGCCTGCACCTGCACCGCAACCCGCACTAATGGCACCGCAGTAAGCAGAAAGTCTGCCGATACCGCTCTTTTGATGGATAGTCACCAAATCGCTGACGGTCACTGCCCGCAGCAATTCTTCCTCACTTTTCCCAAGTGCCTGGGCATAGATCGCCACAGGTACACTGGCGGTAATACCCTGATTGCCGCTGCCGGAGAGGATAATTGCCGGCATTTCGCAGCCACTCATCCGGGCATCAGAACCCGCTGCAGCATAAGCCGCTGCCTGCTTGCTCAAAAGCTGTCCCTGACGGCTCATCAAAACACTGCCGATATTTGCGCCCCAGTTGTTTTTCAAACCTTCCTCTGCCAGCGCCATATTGCATCGCAGCTGCAGCCCAACTGTGCTTCGCACATCTTCCACATCCAGACAATCCGCAAACGCCACAATATCCTCAATGTTCAGGCAGGATTTATCCGTCAAATGATCCTCAGATGCTTCCACCACGGGCAGATCCAGCAGAATTTCCCCATTTTTCTCCAAGTAGATCACATTGGTGTGATGATTGGTAATGCGGATCCGCACCTGTTCTTGCCCCCGTGTCAGGGTCAGGTCGATGTCAAAGGACAATTCTGAGTCTGCCTGCATGACTTTGACCGGTGTGCGAGCCATATATTCCTGCAATGCAGAAATCTGCTCCTGCCCCACTTTGGAAAGCACCTGCAGCTCCTTGTCTGCGTCACCGGCAAGCATGCCAATGCAAATTGCCGGAACGATGCCGTGCTGTCCCCCGGTATTGGGAACGATCACGCTTTTAACATTTTTGATGATCGCACCGCTGATTCGTGCCGTCACCGCATCCGGCAAGCCGCCCAAAAGCTGGCGGCCTTTTGCACCGGCATAGGCAAGGGCAATCGGTTCTGTGCAGCCCATGGCAGGACGCAGTTCTTCCTGCAAAATGTTCAGATATTGCCGATAAAGCGCAGAACCCCGTTTCATAGGCCTTTCCCTCTCTGTTTGCTTTCCTACAAATTCATGCCGTCCCGGCTGTGCCAGGAAGTAGACGTACTTTTCATCCTCGCCTGCAAATTCTGCAGTGCAGGAAACCTTCATTTCCTCGTTCAACTTCGGTACACCCACTCGGGCAATTGTACCTGCGGGAGAATCCAACTTAATGTGAATTTCCGCATCCTTACGGCAGATCTCCACCTTGATATCACCCTTGACAGAGGGTACTGACACAGAAATCTCCTTCAAATCGCCCAGCTGCGGGATCACGTGATATTTCGTATATCCCGGTTCTTCCGGCCACACGCCCGCCACATGTCCGGACAAATTGATCAGCGGACCGCCGGTCCATGCATGATTTCTGGTGCCCCACCCTGAGATAAAGTGCTCCCACAATGTTGTGGATTCATGATCGATCATGGGCTTGTAGCGATAGCGCATTCTCTCCAGAGCTTCGGCTTCACAGCCCATAAAGAACATGGCATCCAGTACATATTTTTCCATATACGGGCTGGAATTGAACTGCGTAGTCAGCACCTTGAGAATTGTCGGGTACTGTTTCTCATCCGCCAGACCTGACAGCACCGCCAAAGCATTTGCCCGGTCATCCGGCTGCTCAGGACGGGAGAATTTATAGGAGTAGCCATTCTCGTCATAGCTGTCCTGAGGCGCATGATAGCCGTTCTCAGTCCAATATTTACGCTTAAATCCAGCAGAAATGGATTGCAGCCGCTTATCAAACAGCGGCAGATCTTTTGTTTCGCCCAGAACCAGCGCCATGTTCTTCACAGCGGACATAGCCATATAGTACCAGGCATTTTCCATCACCGGCACGTCGAATTTTTCGCCCCAGTCCGGCCAGTCCCAGTTGCCCAGCCGATGAACCAGCAAACCATCCTGACCCAATACCCACATCTTCAGATAGTCCACACAGGGCTGATACACCTGCTCCAGCAAATCTTTTTCTCCGGTGTAAAGATAGTAAGTCCAGAAACCGTATACACCTGCCAACTGCTGGAAGGGCAGTTCAAAGTAGTGATTGGTAATGGGCACCACCGTCTGCAGAATATTGGTCTGATATGCCGGATACACATCCGTTCTGCGCCAACCCACAACCGTATCCACGCCCTTGCGGTACAGCAGGTAAGAATCCGGATCCAGCGCATAGAAGGTCATATGGGATTCATTTGTGCAATCGCCCCACCACTGCGCACGCTCCCGGTCCGGGCAGTCCATATAGGTGTCGCGCATGGTTATGTACAGCGTATACAAAGACTTTTTCCACAAGATGTTCAAGTTCTCATCATCGCAGTGGAAATTGCCTGCAAATTCCGCATTGTAGCCACTTTGACGGTACTGCAGATCCAAAATCTTCACACCGGCAGGTACTACGTATGTCAAAGTTTGGGCGCTCATCCAGTACCAGCCTTCAAATTCCTGCACACCCTCTTTGGTCACATAATAGGTGTTTACCGCTTCTTTGCCATCGCTGAGCATCTGGATTTCCAAACCGGCAGGCGCATCCACCTTCAGATAGGGCTGCAGCTGCATATTGTAAGGCAGGCGCATGCCGATTTCTACCTGCTCGGTAGTTGCTTTTTCTGTATAAAGTGCAAAAGCTTCCGAATTTAGATAGGGTGTCCGCTTCCAGTATTTCATTTGCGGAATGGAGCGTTCCCACAGACCGCCCCAAGGCGCATCGCCTACTTCGCCCAATACAGTAGCATTCTCCCAATCGTTGTCATCAAAATCGGGCATCTGCCAGTTTTCCAGACCCTTTTCCAAGCGGGCATCGTAATAGTTATGCTCCTCGGGAATACGGCCGGTAGGGCCCTCCCCCTTCAGCTCCTGCCGATTCAGAAAAGCAGGATGCCGCTTAACCTTCCAGCTTTCGTCGGTTTTCAGCAGAACATCTCCCAGCTCCGCCTCCATCACAAAAGCACCCTTGCCGCTGGAATGATAAGAATAGTACTTGCTGTCATTACCATAGTACAACGCCAGTACAGCAATGGTATTTTCTCCATTGTGCAGATAGGGCTTCATGTCTACATATTCAAAATAGGAGTCATTTTCCGTAGGACCACGCTTAACCTGACCGTCCTCAATGACAATTTTGCCATTGATCCACAGCCAGTACCGGGAATCCACTGCGATCCGCGCAATTGCAGTTGCAGGAACTGCGTCAATAAGCATTTTTTTACGCAGGCAAATCCAGTTGTGCATCGTTAGGTTGTCCTTCTCCCAGATCCATTTTGCCTGCCAGGGAGTCAATACCGGGCCATCGCGCTTAATAGGATCGCCGTGATGAATAATACCGTTTTTCATAATTGCTCCTTCTTTCTCCTTGCAACTTTTGTTGAAACTTTTATTCATTTTAACATATTCCCCCCTTGGTAGCAAGTGTTAAGTGGTCCTCCTTGCATATTCCATAATAAAAACACCACCTTCATCGGTGGTGTTTTTTAAGCATGCGCTTATTTGCCGCACAATTCTATAAAGTATTCAAAAATTTTTACTCCTTCAACGGCGTCTACTCTTTCTCCCAATTATAAAGTAACAATCCGAAGAAAATACGACGTGATTTCCTCCGGCGTTTCCCGCATTCCATTGTCGATCCACCATTTCAGTGTTTCTACAAAAGCAGAAGTAATGTGATTTTTCCAAAAGGATTCCGGCAAGCCAACATTTCTGAACACCACAAACTGCGACGGTTGCTTGTCAATCAGGCGCTCCAGATTTTCCTTAAAAAATTTCAGAAAGAGCTCGTTATTTTGTGAGGACAGCAGCCGCAAAAGGTTGTTGTCATTCTTCTGAAAATGCTGAAACAGATGCAAAAAAACCGAATCCGCCCCATCGCAGGTAAAAATATGCCGGTGGTGATCATTTTCGTTGTTTGCAGTGTCAAATATATGGCAGAAAAGTTCCTCGCAAAAGGCCTTCAGAAGATAATCCTTGGTTTCAAAATGGGCATAAAAGGTCGCCCGGCCAACATCGGCCTTGGCGATAATCTCCCCAACGGTTATCTGTGTAAACTCTTTTTGCGAAAGCAGCTCGGAAAATCCGCTAAAAATCGCTTCCCTTGTTCTTCTTTGCCGTCTATCCATTGCTCTTACCATACATTTTCCCAAATTTGTTCCGTAGCGAACACACAGCCGATACCGTATGTTGCATAGGCAAGCTATCTATCATACAATGCTATTGAACACCTTGTTCCATAACATTGTATCATAAAACGGTTTGTCCGTCAATGGAGGTCACTATGAAAACACAACGGAATATTCTCCTGGCATTTTTCCTGAACTTGGGCTTTTCCGTCTTTGAATTTATCGGCGGTATTCTCACCGGAAGCGTGGCAATTCTCTCCGACGCCATCCATGACATTGGTGATGCAGCCAGCATTGGCATTGCTTACGCCCTGGAAAGGAAAAGTAAAAAACAGCCGGACGCGGCATATACCTACGGATATACCCGCTACTCCACACTGGGCAGCCTGATCACCACGCTGATTTTGCTTCTTGGGTCCATCGCCATGATCTGCAGCGCCATCAGCCGGCTGATCCACCCCACACCGATTCACTATGACGGAATGATCCTTTTTGCCGTTGCAGGTGTCTGTGTCAATCTCTGTGCCGCATTTTTTACCCGGAACGGAGATTCCTTGAATCAAAAAGCTGTAAATTTGCACATGCTGGAGGATGTCCTGGGCTGGATAGTGGTTTTGGTTGGCGCAATCGTCATGCGCTTTACAGGTTTTGCTTTTCTCGATCCCCTTATGTCCATGGCTGTCTCCGTATTCATTCTGGGCAATGCTATTAAATACTTAAAGGCAGTAGTGGATCTGTTTCTTGAAAAAACACCTCATAACGTGGACATTGCTGAAATAACGGCCCATATCTGCGCAATAGATGGCGTAACAGATGTGCACCATATCCATGTGTGGAGCACGGACGGGGTGCGAAATTATGCGACGATGCATATCGTAACAAACAGCAATCCGGAGAAAATCAAGCAAGCTGTTCGCCACGAATTGCGGGAGCACGGCATTTCCCATGCAACACTGGAGTTGGAATCCGAAAATGCCCAGTGCCACGAGAAACACTGCACACTCACCGACACACCCACCTGCAGCCATGGACATCACCACCACGGCCACCATCACCATTAAAAAACACCACCCTCCCGGGTGGTGTTTCTATATAGGTCATTCACAACACATTGCAGCGTATGCCACCTTTGCAGCATCCAATTCCTTGTTGCAATACATTTCCCACAAGGAAACCCGCTCCGCCAACGCATGCACCAAAGAGAACGTTTTTTGTGCCAAGACATCATCATCCGGGACATGCACTTGCTGCCGAAGGAAATCTACAATTTTCTCCGTTTCCCCCCGCTGGATCACATTCTCGTTTCCACGATGCAGCAAGCAGATCCCCTTTAGGGGCACGCACACATTGGTCGCCAGTCCATGCTTTCCGCTCCAGGGTGACCCATAAGCCATCACACGATCAGATGTGATCTGCAAAAAAGGCTTGTCATCATTAACCATAATCGCCCGTTCGCCGAGCAATTCTCGCCATAATCTGGTGTGCGTGGATTTTCCGGTGCCGCAGGGAGCTGTAAAAAGATACGCATTTCCGTCAGCAGCAACCGTGCTGCCATGCAGCAACAACGTATTTTGCCCCACAAGGTAATCAGCCACCCGTCGCTGGATAGTTGCACGCTCCAAAAAAGGCTCAGTGAACTTTCGGATCTTCAGCCCTTCCTCCACAGCCTCTCGCTCCAGCAGCATTTGCTGATGGGCAAGATCATCTATACTTATCTGAACGAAAAAGTCCGGATTCTTGTTGGTAAGGTAGGGCCTGCAATATTCCTTTGTGCTCTGGAATAAAGGCTGCACGCATACAACCACCCCGGCAATTTCCATAGTAAAGGTTTCCACAGACAACACCTCCCCAAAAAACTTTTGATAATCATA
>JAZRRL010000012.1:0-27848 GCA_045650665.1 Faecousia sp.
CCACTTTGGTGTCCTTCGGGCTGTCCCTGGTGCTGCTGCTGACGAACTGCTACAGTGCGGTGGCGGCCTGGTTCCCCCAGGGGGCGTTCTGGCAGCTGCTGGCAGTTCTGCTGCTGCAGAGTCTGGCCGAGGCGGTGGTGCAGGCGGCGCTGAATTACTACGACGCCCTGGTGATTGAAGAAAAGTACGGCTTCAACCGTTCCAGTGTAAAGACCTTTGTTACGGACCAGATCCGCAATTTCCTCCTGGAGCTGCTGCTGTCCACCCTGCTGATGACAGTGCTGTTCTGGCTCCATGGGGCCATGGGCAATTGGGTGATTTTGCTGTTTGCCGGTGTGGTGTTCTGCTTTACCCTGCTGATCAGCTTCCTCTACCCCATTTTCAGCCGGATCGGCAACAAATTCGTGCCCCTGGAGGACGGGGAACTGAAGGAAACCCTTCTGGGGCTTTTGAACCGTCACGGCTATCAGGTGAAGGCCATCGAGGTTATGGATGCCTCCCGCCGCACCACCAAGCTTAACGCCTATTTCACTGGTTTCGGCAAGATGAAGACCATCGTTCTGTACGACAATCTGGTCAACGCCATGACACCTGACGAAATTTGTGCTGTCTTTGCCCATGAGCTGGGTCATGGCTTGCACAAGGATGTGCTGAAGATGCAGATCATGAATTTTGGCAATCTGTTGGTAATGGCCGTTGTGGTTTGGCTGGCTGTGCGAGATCCCCAGCTCCACGCTGCATTCGGTTTTGATACGGTGAACTACGGCTTTGCCTATGTGCTGGCAGGCATCGGTTTGGGGCTGACACAGCCTTTGGGCGGCATGGTGATCAATGCTTACAGCCGTCGGGCTGAATACAAGGCAGACCGTCAGGCAGTGGAAGAAGGCTATGGTGAAGCCATGGTCGTGGCGCTGAAAAAACTGGCCAAGGAGAACTTTGCTCATCTTGCCCCCTCCCCCATCAATGTGGTACTGGAATACAGCCATCCCCCGCTGAGCCAGCGTATCGCTAAGGTGGAAGAAAAGGATGGACGATAATTTGTAAAACAGAAAGGATACTTTCTATGAAAACGATTTTATTTCAAGGTGATTCTATCACGGACTGCGGCCGCGGCGACGGCCTGGGCAACGGCTACGCCCTGATGGTCACAGCAGAATTGGGCTGTGAAAATCCCGGAAAATATCAGTTTCTCAATCGGGGTATCAGCGGCAACCGCATTACCGATATTTATGCCCGGATCAAAAGAGATATTATCAACCTCAAGCCCGATTATATGAGCCTTTTGGTTGGTGTCAATGACGTTTGGCACGAGTTCTCCCGTAATGATGGTGTAGATGCAGATAAATTTGAAAAGATCTACTGCATGCTGATCGAAGAGATCAAAGCTGCTCTGCCGGATATTAAGATTATGATTTTGGCACCTTTCTGTCTCCGGGCCAGTGCAACCGACAACACAGAAGAATGTCCCAATAAATGGGAAGGCTTCCGTACCGGTGTGGAGGAACGTGCCCGCCGGGCAAAAGCCGTTGCGGAAAAATTTGATTTGCCTTTTGTGACGCTGCAGGACAAATTTGATGCAGCAGCAGAAACTGCTGAGAATACCTATTGGTTGTACGATGGCGTACACCCCACCGCTATGGGACATCAGATCATCAAAAAGGAATGGCTGAAAGCCTTCCGTGATACCCATTGGGATATTTAATCTATATAAAACCAAGGAGTATCTTTATGATTTTTTCAGAACATGGACCGCATTGTTTTTGCCGGTGATTCCGTTACTGATATGAGCAGCAACAATCCCGTTGGCGAAGGTTTGTTTGACAGTTTGGGTCATGGCTATGTGCGGATCGTGGACAGCATGTTGGCCGCTTGCTATCCGGAAATCAAGGTACGCGTCACCAACTCCGGCATTTCCGGTAATACCACCCGGGCTCTGTTGGAGCGTTTTGACCGGGATGTGGTGAGCCTGAATCCCAATCAGGTAGGCGCTATGCTGATGGCAAAAGCTTTTTAAAAAAATGCGATTTTGATTTTAACCGCTAAGGGGGACTTTTGTAGTGAAAAATATTCTGCTCGTGGGCGATTCCATTCGACTGGGTTATGATCTGTCTGTAAGAAAATCTCTGGAAGGCATCGCCAACGTCTATGCTCCGCTGGAAAACTGCCGCTTTGCTTCCTATATTCTACGCTATATTCATACTTACAAAGATTTGGTACCGGAGGGAAAGGTGGATATTCTCCACTGGAATGCAGGTCTTTGGGATTGCCTGCGGCTTTTTGAAGAAGAACCCCATACGCCTATCGATGTATATGCTTATTACATTGAGCGTATTTGCATCCGCATCAAAAAGCTCATGCCCGATGCAAAAGTGATCTTCGCCACTTCTACCACTGTGCAATCTGAAAAAATGGACAAGGATTTCAAGCGCTACAACGAAGAAATTGCAAAGTATAATGAAGCCGCTGTGGCTGTGGTTAAAAAGTATAGCTTCGCAGTCAATGATATGTTCCCGGTTTCCATGGTACTGCCGGAGGAAGCCCACTCTGACACGGTGCATTATTACACCTCCATTGGTACAGAGGCATTCACCAAGCAAGTCCTGACCCATCTTGCTCCCTTGCTGGATACGGATAAGGAAATCGTCTATCGGGAAGAACTCTTTACAGGAAACCCCAACGGCATTTAATAAACTTCAAACGCACCGGCCAAATGGCCGGTGCGTTTTTGTGTCGCCAGCTGTCGAGAAGGCATAGAATGCATTGCCGGGCAATACCCCGGTAATTATATGCAGGAGGTATCTTATGGCTATTTTTTCTAACCAAGCGACACTGACCTACAATGGTACCAGTACCAATTCCAACATCGCCTACGGCGAAATTCTGGATGTGCTGGCCGCTACCAAAACTGCCGTTGAGGGCACTTACTCCCCCGGCCAACTGGTCACCTATGTGGTGACACTGCGCAATACCGGCTCTGCTCCCCTGACCGGTCTAACGATCACAGATGATCTGGGCGGTTATGACCTGAATGGCACAACCATATATCCGCTGACCTATGAGCCCAACTCTGCATTGCTGTTCATTGACGGCGTTCCCCAGGCAGATCCCGCTGTCACTGCAGGTCCTCCCCTGGTGATTACCGGCCTGACGGTCCCCGCAGATGGTGATCTGGTTCTGGTATATCAGGCTCGTGCCAATGAATTTGCCAATCCCACCGCCGATGGCACTATTGTCAACACCATCACTGTCACCGGAGACGGCTTGAACACCCCTGCCACCGCAACAGAAACCATCACCGGCACAACTGCACCCTTGCTGAGCATCACCAAGTCCATCTCCCCGGCGCAGGTTGTGGACAATGACCGAGTAACCTACACCTTCCTCATTCAGAATACCGGTAACGAAGCGGTTGTGGCAACGGACAATGCTGCCATCACTGACATCTTTGACCCCATTCTGACGGATCTCGTAGTCACCTTCAACGGCGTCACCTGGACAGAGGGTGTGCAGTATAACTATGACGAAGCCACTGGGCTGTTCACCACAGTTCCCGGCCAGATCACAGTGCCTGCCGCCACCTACACCCAGGACCCTGTCACTGGGGCATATACACTGACTCCGGGTATTGCCACTTTGGTGGTTACCGGTACAATCTAAAGAGAAAGGGCCGCAGATGCGGCCCTTTTTTGTGCTGCATTGTGATTTTGCATAACCCACTTGGGTATATTCTGTATATTTGTGTATATTTAGTGGATGTTTATGAATATAGCGAAATTTTATGCACCCCGAGTTGACAAATGTCCTTTGTAGATGTATAATTTTTTCATGCTTAATAAACAAATTTGGAGGAATTACTTATGAACAAGGAAAACATCAAAAAGGTCGTTCTGGCCTACTCCGGTGGCTTGGATACATCCATCATCATCCCCTGGCTGAAGGAGAACTATAACAACTGTGAAGTCATTGCCGTTGCCGGTAACGTTGGCCAAGCTGACGAGCTGGACGGTCTGGAAGAGAAGGCCCTGAAAACCGGTGCTTCTAAGCTGTACGTGCTGGATCTGACCGATGAATATGTGGACGATTACATCATCCCCTGCGTCAAGGCCGGTGCTATTTACGAGGAATACTTGCTGGGTACCTCCCATGCCCGTCCCTGCATTGCCAAGGGTCTGGTAGAGATCGCGCTGAAGGAAGGCGCTGACGCTATCTGCCACGGCTGCACCGGTAAGGGCAACGACCAGGTTCGTTTCGAGCTGACCATCAAGCACTTTGCTCCCGATATGCCCGTGATCGCTCCCTGGCGTGAGTGGGATATCAAGTCCCGTGAAGAAGAGATCGACTACGCAGAGGCACACAATGTTCCCCTGAAGATCAACCGGGAAACCAACTACTCCAAGGATAAGAACCTGTGGCACCTGAGCCACGAAGGTCTGGATCTGGAGGATACCGGCAATGAGCCCCAGTATGAAAAGCCCGGCTTCCTGGAAATGGGTGTTTCTCCTGTTATGGCTCCCGATGCTCCCACCTATGTGACCATCGACTTTGAGCAGGGTGTTCCCGTTGCCCTGGATGGCGAAAAGATGAGCGCCAAAAATATTATTCTGAAGCTGAACAAAATCGGCGGCGCCAACGGCATTGGCCTGCTGGATATTGTAGAAAACCGTCTGGTCGGCATGAAGTGCCGTGGCGTGTATGAAACTCCCGGCGGTGCTATTCTGTACAAGGCACACAGCGTGCTGGAAAGCATCTGTCTGGACAAGATGGTTCTGCACGAAAAGCAGAGATTGGCCATCACCTACGCAGAGCTGGTTTACAACGGCCAGTGGTTCACTCCTCTGCGTGAGGCTCTTGCCGCATTTGTAGACAAGACCCAGGAAACCGTCACCGGTAAGGTGCGTCTGAAGCTGTACAAGGGCAATATGATCAACGCCGGTGTATGGAGCGATTACTCTCTGTACTCTGAGGAGATCGCAACCTTCGGCGAAAGCGACTACAATCAGGCAGACGCTGCCGGCTTTATCAATCTCTATGGCCTGCCCATCACTGTTAAGGCTATGGTTGACGCTAAGAACAAGAAGTAAGGAGATTCTCTCATGGCAAAGATGTGGGCCGGTGTGACCGATGGTGCCACCGCAAAAATCGCGGATGATTTTAATTCCTCCATCCATTTCGACTGCCGTATGTACCGGCAGGATATCACCGGTTCCATGGCTCACGCTGCCATGCTGGCAAGCAAGGGTATCATTGCTCAGGCCGATGCTGATCAGCTGATCGACGGTCTGGAAAAGATCCTCTCTGACATTGAAAGCGGTGCTTTGTCCATTGACATGGAATGTGAAGACATCCATATGTTCGTGGAGCAGGTACTGACAGAGCGCCTTGGCGATGTGGGTAAAAAATTGCACACCGCCCGTTCCCGGAATGATCAGGTGGCGCTGGATATCCGTATGTATCTGCGCACCCAGATCGATGACATCACCGATCTGACCAGGAAACTGCTGGGCGCAGTTGTGGCAAAGGCAGAGCAATATAAAGATGCCATCATGCCCGGCTACACCCATCTGCAACGGGCGCAGCCCATCACCTTTGGACATCATCTCATGGCTTATGCCATGATGCTCCTGCGGGATATTGACCGCTTGGCAGATTGCCGCAAACGGATGAATATCTCCCCCATCGGCTGCTGTGCTTTGGCCGGCACCACTTACGACACAGACCGGAATTTTGAGGCAGAAAAGCTTGGCTTCGACGGCATCTGCCTGAATTCTCTTGACGGTGTATCCGACCGGGATTTCTGTGTGGAGCTGATGAGTGCCATCAGCGTACTGATGATGCACCTTTCCCGGTTCTCTGAGGAGATTATCCTCTGGTCCAGCTGGGAGTTCAAGTTTGTGGAGCTGTCCGATGCCTATACCACCGGTTCTTCCATCATGCCACAAAAGAAAAACCCCGATATGGCAGAGCTGGTTCGTGGCAAGACCGGTCGTGTCTATGGCGATCTGATGGCGCTGCTGACCACCTTGGAGGGTCTGCCCCTTGCCTACAATAAGGACATGCAGGAAGACAAAGAGGCTGTGTTTGATGCCTGCGATACTGTTAAAATGTGTCTGCAGGTATTTGGCGGTATGGTTGAAACTCTCACCGCCAATACCGCCAACATGAAGTTGGCTGCCCAAAAGGGCTTTATTAACGCAACCGATCTTGCTGACTATCTGGTGAAAAAAGGCCTGCCTTTCCGCAGCGCCTATAAGATCTCCGGTCAACTGGTTGCTCTGTGTATCCAAAAGGGCACCGTTCTGGAGGAATTGCCTCTGGAAACCTATCAAACCTTCAGCGAATTGTTCGATAACGATTTGTATGAAGCCATTGATCTTTATAAATGCGTGGAAAAGCGTATTTCTCAGGGTGGCACATCCGTTGCTTCTGTGGAAGCACAGATCCAATATGTAAAGGCTTATCTGTAAATCATTCAGGGAGGGGGGTATCCCCTCCTTTGAAGATTTCTATGCAGAAAAAATTGCACTATGAAAATGATTTCCGGCGGCGTATGTGCCGCGCAAGGCTTTAAAGCGAACGGTATCCACTGTGGCATCCGCAATCAGGATTCCAAAAAGGATCTTGCGCTGATTGTCAGCGATTGCAAAGCAACTGCCGCAGCTGTCTATACCACCAGTTTGGTCAAGGGCGCGCCCCTGACTGTCACAAAAAAGAATATTCGTGATGGCTTTGCCCAGGCAGTGATCTGCAACAGCGGCAACGCCAACACTTGTAATGCCAATGGCATTGAAATCGCCGAAGGTATGTGTGCGCTGGTATCGGAAAACACTGGAATTTCCGCCAATGATGTGGTGGTTGCATCCACCGGTGTCATCGGTCAGCCCTTGAACCTTCAGCCTATTGCAAAGGGCATGGCGCAGCTGTGCGCCGGTCTTTCCGATACTGGCAGCAGTGCCGCCGCTCAGGCCATCATGACCACGGATACCGTGGCAAAAGAGTTGGCTGTAGAGTTTACCCTAGGCGGTAAACTTTGTCGCATGGGCGGCATTGCCAAAGGCAGCGGTATGATCCATCCCAACATGGCAACCATGCTGGTGTTTATAACCACCGATGCGGCTATTTCCGCTGAAATGCTGCAGAAAGCGCTGCAAACGGACATCCAAACCACCTTCAATATGCTCAGTATTGACGGTGACACCTCCACCAACGACATGGTAACTGTTCTGGCAAACGGCATGGCCGGCAATCCTGAAATCACCGCTGAGGGCAAAGATTTTGCTGTTTTCATGCAGGCGCTGAACACCATCACCGTCAACCTCTGCCGCTGCATTGCAGGAGATGGCGAGGGCGCAACCAAGCTGCTGGAATGTATCGCCACCGGTGCAGACAGCGAAGATGCTGCCAAAAAATGTGCCAAGAGTGTCATCTGCTCCAGCTTGCTGAAGGCTGCCATGTTTGGTGCGGACGCCAACTGGGGTCGGGTGCTGGGTGCTATCGGCTACAGTGGCGCAAATGTGGATATCAGCAAGATCCATGTTTCCTTCCGCAGTGCCAAAGGCACTGTGCAGGTCTGTGAAAATGGCGCTGGTATTCCCTTCTCTGAGGAACTGGCCAAGGATATCTTGCTGGAAAAAGAAATTGAAATTCTATTGACCTTGGGCGACGGTCCTTACAGCGCTACCGCCTGGGGTTGTGACCTGACCTATGATTATGTCAAAATCAATGGTGACGAACGCACCTGATCAAATGCTTACGAAAGGCTGATCCTATGCGCATTATTTCTCTGGACAAAGAATATGTGGCCGGCACCTACAACCGTTTCCCGGTAGAATTGGTTTCCGGCAAGGGTTGCATTCTGACCGATGTAAACGGCAAGGAATATATTGACCTGACCTCTGGTATTGGTGTCAGCTCCCTGGGTGTTGCAGACGACGCCTGGCTGCAGGCCATCACAGCCCAGGCTATGCAGCTGCCGCATGCATCCAATTTGTTTTACACGGAGCCTTGTGCAAAGCTGGCGCAGCTTCTGTGTCAAAAAACCGGCATGAAAAAGGTATTTTTCTCCAACTCCGGTGCAGAGGCCAACGAATGTGCCATCAAAGTGGCAAGAAAATACTCCGCTGAGAAAAAGGGTGCAGATCACTACACTGTCATCACCTTAGTAAATAGTTTCCACGGCCGCACGTTGACTACTTTGGCAGCCACCGGTCAGGATCACTTCCATCAGTATTTTCAGCCGCTGACCCCCGGATTCGTTCATGTGCCGGCCAACGATGTGCAGGCACTGGCTGAAACTGCGGAAGCTGTCAAACCGGCTGCTATCATGCTGGAATGCGTGCAGGGCGAAGGCGGTGTCAATCCCCTGAATAAGGAATTTGTCGTAGCCGCAGCGCAGTTGTGCAAAGAAAAGGATATTCCCCTGATCATCGACGAGGTCCAGACCGGCAACGGCCGCACCGGCACGCTGTATTCCTATATGCAGTTCGGCATTGAGCCGGATGTCGTTTCCACAGCCAAGGGCTTGGGGGGCGGTCTTCCCATCGGTGCTGTACTGATGAGCGACAAAGTCCAATCCGTTTTAGGTCCCGGCGACCACGGCTCCACCTATGGCGGCAATCCCGTCAGCTGCGCCGGTGCTTACAGCATCCTTAGCCGCTTAAACGAAGAACTGTTTGAAGATGTAAAACGCAAGAGCGATTATATTTTCTCCGCTCTGCGCGGTGCAGAGGGCATTGAAAGCGTATCCGGTCTGGGTTTGATGATTGGCATACAAACAAAACGAAATGCCCGGGATGTGGTAAATGCCTGCATTGAAAAGGGCGTGCTGGCACTGACTGCAAAAACAAAAGTGCGGCTTCTGCCCGCACTGAATATTCCCATGGAACAACTGGAAAAGGCCATTGAGATCCTCAAGGCCGTTTGTAAGGAGGAAAACCTATGATCAACCTGAAAGGTAGAAATTTTCTGACTTTGCTGGATTTTACCCCGGCAGAAATTCAATATCTGCTGGATCTGGCTGCAGATTTCAAGGCAAAAAAGAAAGCAGGAATCACCCATCGGATCCACGAGGGTAAAAATATTGTTATTCTCTTTGCCAAGGACTCCACCCGAACTCGCTGTGCCTTTGAGGTAGCCGGTCATGACCTAGGTATGGGTGTGACCTATCTTGGCCCCAGCGGTTCTCAGATGAGCAAGAAAGAATCCATTGCCGACACCGCCCGGGTTTTGGGCAGAATGTATGATGGCATTGAATATCGCGGTTTTGGTCAGACCATTGTGGAAGATCTTGCAAAATACTCCGGCGTTCCTGTATGGAACGGCCTGACCAACGAATTCCACCCCACACAGATCTTGGCTGATTTTCTCACCATTCAGGAGCATTTTGGCGGCCTGAAGGGTAAAAAGCTGGTGTATATGGGCGATGCCGGTTACAACATGGGCGACTCTTTGATGGTCGGCTGTGCCAAAATGGGTATGCACTTTGTCGCCTGCGCACCTTTGGACTACTATCCTAACGAAAAGCTGATTGCCCAGTGTCAGGAAATCGCTGCTGAAACCGGTGCCAAGCTGGAATTTCTCACCGATCCTATGGAAGCCACCAAGGGTGCAGATGTGATCTACACCGATGTGTGGGTTTCCATGGGCGAACCTGAGGAGGTCTGGAACTACCGAGTCAAAGATCTGCTTCCCTATCGGGTCACCAAGGAACTGATGGAAAACGCAGGTCCTCAGTGTCGGTTTATGCATTGTCTGCCTGCTTTCCACGACCTGAACACCGAGGTTGGCAAGCAGATCCACGAAAAATTCGGTATTGATTGCATGGAGGTCACCGATGAGGTGTTCGAAAGCGAGCAATCTATCGTCTTTGACGAAGCGGAAAACCGCATGCACACCATCAAGGCAGTCATGGCCGCAACCTTATAAAACAAAAAAGCGGAGGCTTTTTCCTCCGCTTTTTGAATTTATCCTTATGATCATTCGCTGACTTCGATGGTGAAATCGTAGTTCTGGCTCAAGGATGTATACAGTGCGTTATACAGCGCCTCATAATCCGTACTGCCACCATACTTATAATGACTGTCCCCCACCCCCAGAGAGCCATCAGCATTCACTGTCACGTCATCATAACACAGCACAATATAGCAGGTCGTAGGGGTTTTGATCTTATTGTCGCTGACCGTCACGCTGTAGAACAGCCACAGACTATTCTTTCTGTCAGCAGACGGATCGTTTGGTGTCGTCAGCAACATCTTGTACAGTGCCAGATCGTCACCGACCTTCTTATTCTTGTACGTACCACTAAGTTTGTTGTGGACCGCCAGAGCCCAATTATCTTTCAGCCATTGCTGGATCACTTGCTGGATCTTTGGATCTGCATTTGCATAATCTTTGATTTCCGCCAACGATACCACATAGGTGTCTAGTTTTTCCACAGTCACTTCCTGCTTGCTGTTGATAAACTTGATGCCCAGATCTGCAAACGTCTTTTCGCTGAAAGTAACAGAGATTTCTGCTGTTTCTCCATTGGACAATTTTCCGGCATTGCTTACCTGCACAGAGGTATAGGCAATATATTCCCCGTCCTTTGTCCACTCACCGGTCTGCAAATTGACCTCGTAATCGCCAAAGGTGGCAGTTTCCTGAGTAGGCGTCACCACTCCGCTACCGGAGCCAGTCGCACCGATAAACGTCACTTGATAGTATTGCAGTAGATCCACGGGCAGATTTTCCTTCAGTCCATCCACCGTAAATTTTCTCTCCAGACCCATCAATTTTACGCCATAATTGAGGAATCCATCCGTATATACATCCGCTTTGAGTTCGACTTTATCGCCGTTGGATTTATTATAGGAGTTTCCTTGGACATAGGGTTGAATCGTACCGCTCAAGCCATTTTCCAGGCTGTAGCGGATATAATCTGCACCGGCTTCCATCACAAAGGTGATTCCGGCTACTTGCTTGGTTGCATTCTGCTTGCACACCGGCTTTACGACACCATAGCCATCATAACCATCTGCCTGCAGTTCAAAGCAGGACAGAACATCAAACTCTGTGCTCTGCTTCAGGCCCACAACCAAATAGGTGAAGGTTGTATCCTGAATGGTTAATTTCAATTCTTTTGCCAGGTCTTTGTCCAGTTCGATGGTAAAGGTGATCACATCACCATTAGACAAGGTGTTTGCAGACTTGCCATTGGGCAGTGTGTAAGTGATTTTCACAGACTCTACCAGTTTCTTGGCATTTTCCAATTTCTTTTGATATTCTTCGGGAACATCGCCTTCCTGGAATTTTAAAAAGTCTTCTTCGCTATCCTTGCGTTCTTTGTATGCCTTGGAGTCCTTATTGCCGCAGGCACGCAAACCAAAGGTCACATCACCAAATTCATAGTGCAGTTTTCCGTAACCGTTATAGCCTTCCACCGTGATGCTCATATAATCCTTGACGGAAACTTGTTTTCCCAAGGCGCTGAATGTTATGACCATAATCAGCACTACCAATGCGACCGCACCAACAGCGGGGAAAATCAGCTTATTCTTTTGATGAATTACTTTAAGTTTATCCGCAATCGATGCGTAAATTTTACGAAACATAACTGCTACCTCCAGATAATCTATTGGCAGGTTGTTTTTGTGCGGAAATATATTCCAGCGCAATTATACCACATATTCTAACAAAAAGCAACAAAGCGCCCCTCAGAGCTGCGTCTTTCTGCCAAAATCTCCCATATTTCATGTATTTATGCTTTACTTTATACCGTGAAGGATATACAATATTAAAAATTGCAACTTAGGAGGGATTCCATGAGAATCGTCGTGAAAATTGGTACATCTACCCTTGCCCATCCGTCAGGTCATCTGAATATCCGCCGGGTCGAAACCTTGTGTAAAATCATGAGCGACATCAAAAATGCCGGCCATGAGGTTATTTTGGTATCCTCCGGCGCAATTGGCATGGGTGTTGGCAAATTGGGTCTGCGGGAGCGCCCTACAGACATCCCCTCCAAGCAGGCAGCAGCTGCGGTGGGACAATGTGAGCTTATGTATACATATGATAAGCTGTTCAGCGAATATCACCATACTGTCGCCCAGCTACTCATCACCCGGGACGATACCGCCAATGAAAAACGGCACAACAATTTTATCAATACACTGAACCGCTTGCTGGAACTGGGCACACTGCCCATCATCAATGAAAATGACACCATTGCAACAGATGAGATCATCATCGGTGATAACGACACTTTGGCTGCGATCGTTGCCAAGAGTATTCATGCTGATCTTCTGGTACTGCTCAGCGATATTGACGGTCTGTACACAGCTGATCCCCACAAGGATCAAAATGCTGTACTGTTGCAAAGAGTAACAAAGGTGGATGAGAAGATTCTGGCTCTGGCCGGTGTCAGCTCCACCACGCAAGGTACCGGCGGCATGGTCACCAAGCTCCACGCAGCTGAGATTTGCCTCTCCTGCGGCTGTGATATGGTCATTGCCAACGGCAGCCGTCCTGAGAATCTCTATGATATTCTCGATGGCAAGGCTGTAGGCACCACCTTTTCGGAGATATAAGTATGATCAATATGCTGGAAAATGCCCGGGCGGTCAAATCTGACATTACCCGGCTGACAAAAGAACAAAAAAATACTGCTTTGACTGCCATGGCAGATGCACTGGTTGCTGCAACTAATGTCATTCTTTCTGCCAACGCAATGGATCTGGAGGCCGCTAAAGACACCATTTCTACTGTGATGCTGGATCGCCTGCGCCTTTCCCCTGAACGGATTGAAGGTATGGCAAAGGGCATCCGGGAGGTGGCAGCGCTGCCCGATCCGATTGGCTTGTTGCTGGATGAACATACCCGTGCTGATGGCTTGAATATCCAAAAAATCTCCGTTCCCATGGGCGTTATCGCCATTATTTACGAGAGTCGCCCCAATGTCACCAGCGATGCTGCTGCCTTGGCACTGAAAAGCGGCAATGTATGTGTTCTGCGTGGTGGCAAGGAAGCTTTCCGCAGCGCCAACGCCATCGTTACTGCCCTGCGTACAGGTCTGAAGCAGGTAGGAATCCCGGAAAATGCCATCAATCTGGTGCAGGATACCTCCCGGGATAGCGCAACCGCTTTGATGACCGCCAACGGCTATGTGGATCTGCTGATTCCCCGGGGAGGCGCAGGACTGATCAATGCCTGCGTGCGCACCGCAACAGTACCCTGTATTGCAACCGGCACCGGAATCTGCCATGTGTATGTGGAAAAAAGCGCTGATTTGGACATGGCACTGAAGATCGTAAAAAATGCCAAAACCAGCCGTCCCAGCGTGTGTAATGCCGAGGAAGTGTTGCTGGTTGATCGAGCAATTGCTCCCACATTCTTGCCCATGCTCCGGGAAGCACTTCCTCAAGTGGAGCTGCGGCTGGACAAGGAGGCCGCTGCCATCATTTCCGGCACACCTGCCGGTGAAACAGATTTCGACACAGAGTTTTTGGACTACATTCTGGCAGTTAAGTGTGTGGAGGATGTCAGCGATGCTGTCAAGCACATTGCTGCTCACTCTACGGGTCACAGCGAAGCCATCATCACTCAGGATGCAGATGCTGAAGCCATCTTCACCGCTTGCGTGGACAGCGCAGCTGTGTATGTGAATGCATCCACCCGATTTACTGATGGCGGTGAGTTCGGCCTTGGCTGCGAAATGGGCATTTCCACCCAAAAACTCCACGCCCGTGGCCCCATGGGTCTACGGGAGCTGACGACTTATAAGTACGTCATTCATGGCAACGGACATATCCGCTAAGGAGGTAACTATGAAATACGGTTTTATTGGCTGCGGCAATATGGGTTCCAGTCTGGTGCGTGCATTACACAACTCCACCATCGATATTGCCATTACAGATCAATCCGGAAAGGCAAAGGAGCTCGCCAAGGAATTGTACATCAAATATACGAATAACGAGACCATCGTAAAGGAATGTGATCGGATTTTCCTGGGTGTCAAGCCTCATATGATGGCATCCTGCATAGCGCCACTGAAGGGGCTTCTGGCAGAGAAAAAGCCTCTGCTGATCTCTATGGCCGCAGGCGTGGAAATCTCGCGGATCGAAGCTATGGTAGGTGTGAAGTTGCCCATCATCCGCATCATGCCCAATACACCTACCGCCATTGGCAAGGGTGTGATTCCCTACTGCTGCAACGAGCTTGTAGACGAGGCAAGTCTTTCCGATTGGTTGAAAGACATGGCACCTTGTGGCATTGTGGATGCTCTGCCCGAAAAGTTGATCGATGCAGCCAGCGCCTTATCCGGCAGCGGACCTGCCTATATGTATCTGATGATCGAAGCATTGGCTGACGGAGCTGTTGCCTGCGGTCTGCCTCGGGACAAAGCGATTGTCTATGCTGCCGCCACCATGGAGGGTGCCGCACAGATGTTGCTTTCCTCCAAGCAGCATCCCGGTATGCTGAAGGATGCGGTCTGTTCTCCCGGTGGCAGTACCATCGTAGGTTTGCGGACATTGGAAAATAAGGGTTTCCGTTCCGCAGTTATGGAATGTGTGGCAGCCGCTTATCAACGAAATAAGGAATTAGGCAAATAAAAAGTCCGCGGACACTTTCGTGTCCGCGGCTTTCTTTATTTCATCTTTTCTTGCTTGACCTTGTGGTCAATAACATGACGGGAGGCCAGTTCCTTGCGGACGTCTTCCATGGTGATGCCCATTTCCACCATCAGCACCATCACATGGTAAGCAAGGTCTGCGATCTCATACACAGTTTCAGCCTTGTCGCCTGCCTTGCCGCCGATGATAACCTCGGTGGACTCCTCGCCCACTTTCTTCAGAATCTTGTCGATACCCTTTTGGAATAGATAGGTAGTGTAAGAGCCCTCGGGCATGGTTTCCTTGCGGCCAACCAGCAGGTCATACAATCCATCAATGGCAAATTCATGGCGTTCCTCGCTTTGGAACACCGCATCGTTGAAGCAGGAATCCGTGCCCTTATGACAAGCAGGACCGTCCTTCTCCACTACTACGACCAGCGCATCCTTGTCGCAATCTGCGGTGATGGATACGATGTGCTGATAATTGCCGCTGGTTTCACCCTTCAGCCACAGTTCCTGACGGGAACGGCTGTAGAAGCAGGTCAGCTCCTTTTCCATGGATATTGCCAAGCTTTCTTTATTCATGTAGGCAAGGGTCAGAACCTTTTTGCTATGGGCATCCACCACGATGGCGGGAATCAGGCCATTTTTGTCAAATTTCAATTCTTCGATATTGATCATTTTTCACACCTCTTAAATTCTAACGGGAATGCCGTTTTGTTTCAGCGTTCGTTTCAGGTCGGAGATTTTGACCTGACCGAAATGGAAGATGGATGCCGCCAAACCGGCATCGATGGTGGGAATCTCCCGAAACAGTTCTACGAAATCCTGCTCACAGCCGGCGCCACCGGAGGCGATCACCGGAACATTAACAACATCGCAGACAGCCTTCAGCAGCTCCAGGTCAAAGCCACCACGAACACCGTCGGTATCGATGGAGTTGACCACCACTTCCCCGGCGCCATTATCCACGCACCGTTTGATCCAGGACACAGCCTCCAAGCCGGTATCTTCTCGGCCGCCCTTGGCAAATACACGGAACTGTCCGTCCACACGCTTCACATCTGCAGAAATCACTACACATTGGTTGCCATATTTCTCTGCAGCTCTGGGAATCAAATCGGGGTTGCGGATGGCACCGGAATTGACGCTGACCTTATCTGCACCGCATTTCAGCACCCGATCAAAGTCCTCAACAGTATTGATGCCGCCGCCCACTGTCAGGGGAATAAAAATATTCTCCGCCACTTGCGTCAGAATGTCGGTAAACAGCTTTCTGCCATCGCTGGATGCGGTGATATCATAAAACACCAATTCATCTGCGCCGCAATCGCTGTAAAACTTACCCAACTCCACGGGAGAGGAAACATCGCTGACATTTTCAAAATTTGTGCCTTTTACCACCCTGCCGTTTCGCACATCCAGGCAGGGGATGATTCTTTTTGTGATCATTTTGCTGCCTCCAGTGCATCGGTCAGGCTGATTGCGCCATTATAGTAGGCCTTACCCACAATTGCGCCGTAAAGATCCAATTTTCGAAGTGCCCGGATATCCTCCAGGTCGGATACACCACCGGATGCGGTGATGTTCACGCGGAATTTTTCAGAAAGCTCCCGATACAGTTCCCGGTTGGTGCCCTGCATGGCACCGTCCTTGGAAATATCGGTGCAGATGAGATATTCCACACCCAAATCCACCATCTTCCGGCAGAAATCAAAGCAGCTGTATTGGCTGTTTTCCGTCCAGCCCTTGATGGCAACGAAGCCGTCCTTTACATCCACACCCACTGCAATACGACTGCCGTAAGCGGCGATGGCTTCTTTCAAAAATGCCTCGTCATTGACGGCAGCTGTGCCCAAAATCACCCGGTCTACACCATTTTCCAGATAGGTGGCAACGGTCTGCATATTGCGGATACCGCCGCCGATCTCTGTGGAAAGGGTGGTTTCATTGGCGATTTGCTTGACGATTTCCAGATTGGGCGTCGTGCCATCTTTTGCGCCCTCCAGATCCACCAAGTGCGCCCAAGTTGCACCCTTCGCTTCAAAATCCCGGGCAATTTCGATGGGGTTATTGCTGTAGACAGTCATTTGGGCATAGTCACCTTTGAAAAGACGTACTGCCTTGCCGTCGTACAAATCAATCGCAGGAAATAAGATCATAATGCTGCAAACCCCCTCAAAATATCCAGACCTACACTGCCGCTCTTTTCCGGATGGAACTGGCAGCCGTAGATGTTACCCTTGGCAACCGCTGCGGTCAACTCTGGGCCGTATTCTGCTGTAGCAAGCAAAGAATCGTCACAGTTTTTCACATAGTAGGAGTGAACAAAGTAGACAAAATCCCCGTTTTTGATATATCGGAACAAGGGATTTTCCTGCTTGAAGATCAGGCCGTTCCAGCCGATGTGGGGAATCTTGTAATCCGCAGGCACAACGCCCTCCATAGGCACGACCTCGCCCTTGAGCAAGCCCAAACCGTCATGGGTGCCATACTCGTATCCCTTCTCAAAAAGCAGCTGCATGCCCAGGCAAATGCCCATGATGGGTTTGCCCTTTTCCGCCTCTTTCAGGATCACCTTGTCCATACCGGTTTCCGCCAGCTTGCGACGGGCATCGCCAAAAGCACCAACACCGGGCAGGATGATCTTGTCCGCAGCTGCGATCACAGCTTCTTGGTCCGTGACCACCGCTTCCACGCCGATACTCTTAAAGGAGGATATCAGGGAAAACAGATTGCCCACACCATAATCAATTATTGCGATCATTAAAGAACTCCTTTGGTAGAGGGAATGGCGTCTGCCTTATTGGGGTCGATCTTCACTGCAATACCCAAGCTCCGGGCAACGGATTTGAATGCGCCCTCAATGATGTGGTGGGTATTGAAGCCGGACAGCTGACGAATGTGCAAGGTAATACCTGCACGACGGGTCAGGCTGATGAAAAATTCCTGCACCAGCTCGGTATCAAACTGCCCCACACGCGCTGCAGGAATTTCCAAGCCGTAGGACAAGTGACCTCTGCCGGAAATATCGATAGCGGTCATGATCAGCGCCTCATCCATAGGCAGAAGGAAGCTGCCGTAACGGGTGATGCCCTTCTTGTCACCAAGGGCCTGCGCCAGTGCATCGCCCAAAACGATGCCGATATCCTCCGCACTGTGGTGAAAATCCACATCTGTATCGCCCTTGCAGGTCACATCCAGGTTAAAGCCTGCGTGGTGAGCAAACAGCGTCAGCATGTGATCCATAAAACCACAGCCGGTGTTCACCTTGGCTTCTCCGGTTCCGTCCAGATTCAGAATGAGAGAAATATCCGTTTCCGCTGTTTTGCGGTCGATTTTTGCAATTCTCATAGCATTATTCTCCTAAAATTTCTTTCACAGCAGCAATGAAGGTTTCCATTTCCTTTTGACTGCCGATGGTGATGCGGTTATAATCCAAAATGCGTTCTTTGCGGAAATACCGCACCAGCACGCCCTTTTCCTTTAACAGCAGGTACAGCTCTCTGCCGCCGATCTTGTCGCTTTTTGCAAACACAAAATTTGCCTTAGAGGCCAGCACCGTAAAGCCCAGCTTTTCCAGTTCTTTTTTTGTGTAATTCCGGCTCTTGATAATGCGCCGGCAATTACGCATATAGTAGCGATTGTCCTCAATTGCCGCCACACCTGCTGCCTGGGTCAGGGCGTTGACATTGTAGGGATTGGTGGAATACTTGATCTTTTCCAGATCGACAATCAGCTCTTCCGAGCCGATGGCAAAGCCCAATCTCGCACCGGCCATGCTCCGGGATTTGGAGAAGGTCTGCACACACAGCAAATTGGGGTACTTTTCAATCAGGTCAGCGCAGCTCTCTCCACCGAAATCCACATAGGCCTCATCTACCAGCACCACATGGTCGGGATTTGCTTTCAAAATTTTCTCGATCTTCTTTACAGGAAGGGCAATCCCGGTGGGGGCATTGGGATTGGCAATAACCACCATCTTATTTTTCTTGCAGTAGTCGTCCACATCGATGGTAAAATCCTTTTTCAAGGGCACCATCTCAAAGGGCAGGCCATGCAGATTGGCAAACACCTCATAAAAGCCGTAGGAAATATCCGGGAATAAAATACCATCTGCGCCAAAGGCCAGAAACGCAAAGTTCAGAATGTCATCCGAGCCGTTGGAAACGAAAATTTCCGACGGTTTCTTATCATAAAGCTCCGCCAACGCTTTCTTCAATGCCGTTGCGTTGGGATCGCAGTACAGCCGCAAATCATCAATACGCTTGCGATCAATCGTCTTGCGCACACCACGGGAGGGTGCATAGGGGGATTCGTTGGTGTTCAGCTTGATGTATGTCCGATCCTGAGGCTGTTCACCTGGGGTGTAGGCCTGCAAGGAGGCCAATCTGGGATTGAAAAATTTACTCATTTACCTTCCTCCAGTCGAATGGTGGCGCTTCGGGCATGAGCCGACAGACCTTCCTTTTCTGCAAAAAATGCTACCTGATTGCCTACCTTATCCAGCGCCTGCTTGGTATAGTAGGTGTACTGGGTCTTTTTGATGAAATCGTCCACAGACAGCGGGCTTGAGAATCTTGCTGTTCCGGAGGTGGGCAAGGTGTGATTCGGGCCTGCAAAATAGTCACCCAAAGCCTCGGGGCAGTATCTTCCCATAAAAATACTACCGGCATTTTGTACCTTGTCCAGATAGTCAAAGGGATTGTCCACGCACAGCTCCAGATGCTCAGGTGCGATCTCATTGGCAACTGCTAACACGTCGTCAAAATCCTTTGCAACGATGATCTTACCGTTGTTCTCGATGGATGTGCGTGCGATCTCCTGCCGAGGCAGAACAGCCAGTTGCTTTTCAATTTCCGCTTGCACCTGCAGGGCAAGTTCTTCGCTGTCCGTAACCAAAACTGCGCTGGCCATTTTATCATGTTCTGCCTGGGACAGCAGATCTGCCGCCACATAAGCAGGATTGCTCTTGCCATCGGCAATGACCAGTATCTCACTGGGACCGGCAATCATGTCGATGGACACCTTGCCGAATACTTGCCGCTTAGCTTCGGCAACAAAGGCATTGCCGGGGCCTACGATTTTGTCCACCTTAGGCACGGTTTCAGTGCCGTAGGCCAAGGCTGCAATGGCCTGAGCGCCACCCATCTTGAAGATCCGGTCAACGCCGGCGATCTTAGCCGCTGCCAGGATCACGGGATTGATCTTGCCATTGCTGGACGGGGGTGTTGCAATGCAGATCTCCTTACAGCCGGCGATTTTTGCCGGAATGGAATCCATCAAAACGGTGGACGGATAAGCCGCTGTGCCGCCGGGTACATACAGACCCGCCTTTTCAATAGGGGTGATCTTCTGCCCGATGACCACGCCATTTTCCTGCTGAATGGCAAAGCCTTGACGCACCTGCTGCTCGTGGAAGGTGCGGATATTCCCTGCCGCCTGCTTCAGAATTTCGATAAATTCCGGCTCGACAGATGCAAAAGCTTCTTCGATCTCGGCATCAGTAACCTCCAAAGAGGTCAATTCTGCTTTGTCAAATTTCTTGGCGTATGCCTTTAAGGCAGTATCGCCGTTTTTGCGGACATCTGCGATAATGTCGGTGACGATATCCGACACATCCAGCTCGCTTTCGTTACGGGCAAATATCTCATCCGCGCTGATGGCGCCGTATTTCAAAATTTTAATCATTGTCCTGCACCACCTGCTTGGAAAGTTCCTGTTTGATTTGTTCAATGCGTGCCGTTTTGAAATTGTAGGATGCCTTATTGGAGATCAATCGTGCACTGATGGGTACGATGGTCTGCTTAGGCTCCAGATTATTTTCCAGCAAGGTCTTGCCGGTTTCCACGATATCCACGATCACATCAGACAGACCCAGAATGGGCGCCAGCTCAATAGAGCCGTTCAGGTGGATAATGTCGATATCCCGGCACTTTTCCTTGTAATAGGTCTTAGCAATGTTGGCGAACTTCGTGGCAACCCGCAGGGTCTTGGAGGGGTCGTCCACAAAATCTTTTTTAGCAGCAACCGCCATGCGGCACTTGCCCATATTCAGATCCAGCAGCTCAAACACATCCGGCGCATATTCCAGCAAAATATCCTTGCCGGCCACACCGATGTCCGCTGCGCCCCGTTCCACATAAATGGCAACATCCGAAGGCTTGACCCAGAAGAAGCGAATGCCCACCTCCTCGTTGTCAAAAATCAGTTTGCGGTTATTTTCCTTAATGGCCGGGCATTCAAAACCAGCAGCTTCAAACATGGCATAAACCTTTTCGCCAAGTCTTCCCTTGGGCAGTGCCACATTGATTACCGGTTTTTCAGCAACTTGCGCAGGCTGTTCCTCGTAACGCTCCAAAGTATCCAGGTACACGGCAAAGCCAATTGCCGCTGCCTTCTTACCCATTTTTTCCATAAGCTTATCGTACTGACCACCGGACAGAACCCGGTCGGCAATACCGTTGACAAAGCCCTTGAATACGATGCCGCTATAATAGCCATTGTCGCTGACCACAGAGAAATCCACTGCAATCTTATCGGCATATTCGCCCTTCAGCGCATCCATGGTGGTCTTCATTTCCTTCAGAGCTGCTACTGCATCCTCGGACTTGGCGATCTGTTCCAAAGCCGCCACTGCTTCTGTCGCATCTTCGTATGTAACCAGCAATGCCTTCAGTGCCGCATACTGCTCTGCAGTGCAGATATTTTCCAGCAGGCGGGCATTTTTCTCATTGATAGCGGTGAAGAATTCACCTCGGTCGGCGTCCATCATTCCATACTCAGCCAGCAGAGCCAGCACCAAACCTGTGTGGGCAATGCACAGCTTGAAGGAATTGCTGATCAGTGCCAAGCTCTGAGCAGCCAGCAGGGTGACCTCTGTTCTGTTCTCCTCACCTACTGTACCGATACATTCGATACCGGTCTGCATAATTTCTTTATAGGAGTGGGAGTCACCGGAAATGCGGTAAACATTTTCATTGTAAAAGAACTTGTCCACCTGACCGGGCTGATCCTTGGCATTGTTGATAATAGACAGCGTCACGTCCGGCTTCAGTGCCAAAAGCTTGCCATCGGTATCCGTAAAGGAAATGACACCCTCGGACACCAAGAAGTCTTTGTTTTTGGAATAGAGGTCGTACTCCTCAAATTTGCTCATTTTAAACTGGTGATAGCCATACTTGAGATACAAGCTACGCAATGCAAATACGGCCATTTCATCATTTCTCAAAATGCTCTGATCAAAATTCATATCATTCACCTGCTTTTACGATTCTTTGAATTACGGTCTTATATCCCCCGTCGCCATAGGACAGGCATTTGCTGACACGGCAGATGGTTGCCGTACTGGCGCCGGTCAGTTTGTTAATATCCACATAATTTCTGCCTTCATGCAGTAATCTTGCCACTTCCAAACGCTGGGAAAGTGCTTCCAGCTCCTGAATGGTGCAAATGTCATCCAAAAACGCTGCGCACTCCTTCGCAGACTCCAGGGACAAGATGGCCTGATATAGATTTTCCAGGTATTGTTTCTCAATTTTCGCCATAATTTACCTCCCGGTAATGGGTTTGTGTTACTTTATCACATCACTGCGCTAAAGTCAATGGCTTTTTTCATGTTTTTTGGTGCAAAAACGCATTATTTTGCATATAAAACAAAAAAGCGGCGATCTAAAGACCGCCGCTTTTCTTATTCGTAATCTCCCAACCAACGGGGGCTGGTCACCAGAACAGCCTGCCCTGCCTTTAAGCTGGCAGGAACGTCCAAAATCCGCTGATTTTTGCTCCCACGGAAACTCAGTTCCAGACTCTTTTCTGCCTGAATAAAGGGTCCGTCGATGAGCACATCAATGGATTCCAGCAGTTTCCTTTGCTCCGGTGTGCCATGTAACAGCGCCTCAAAGGTGAATCCGGAATAGGATGCCACCTCATAGCCCTTTTCCTTTAAAAGCTTTGCAAGGCACGCAAAGCCCTCCGGCTGAGCAAAAGGCTCACCACCGGAAAAGGTCACGCCCCGGCACAGAGGATTTTTCTGCACCTCAGCCAGGATCTGCCCTTCCGTCACCTTTGTGCCACAACCAAATTCCCAAGTCTCAGGATTCTGGCAACCTGCACAGTGATGGGGGCACCCCTGACAAAACACCGTCATCCGGATGCCCGGGCCATCTACGATGCTGTCAGATACAATACCGGCAAGATCAAGCATTTTTGCTCATGCTGTGCTTGACGCGATCACGCTCTTCTGCGCGCTTGGCATCGTTCCACTTGTCCATGGTGCCTACCAGATAACCGGTAATACGGCGAATGCGCTCAAAGCCAACGCCCTGACCCATTTTCTCACTCATAGTCTTTACTGTCATACGTAATTCCTCCTTATCGGATGCCCTGGAATGCAGGCATTTCAGGATACATTCTCTTCAGTTGTTCTGCCTTTTCCGGATCGATCTGCTCGCCCTCACGACGACCGCAGCGGGGGCAAACATCACCGATGATACCCACATAGCCGCAGATGGGATCGCGGTCAACGGGATGGTTGATGGAGCCGTAGCCGATGCCATGATCGTGCATGCAACGAACCACGGATTCAAAGGCTTCCACATTTCGTGCCACATCGCCATCCAGCTCTACATAGCTAATATGACCAGCATTACACAATGCATGGTAAGGTGCTTCCAGACGGATTTTGTCGTACACAGAAATGGACTGCCATACGGGAATATGGAAGCTGTTGGTGTAGTACTCACGGTCTGTAACACCGGGAATCTTGCCATAGCGCTTCTTGTCCATACGGATAAAACGACCGGACAAGCCCTCAGCAGGTGTACCTAGCAGGGTGATATTCATCTGCATTTCCTTGGACTTGTTATCGCAGTAGTTGCGCATGAAACCAACGATCTCCAAGCCCTTCTTCTGCAGCTCCTCATTCTGACCATGGTGCTGACCATACAGAGCGGTCAGCGTTTCAGCAAGGCCAATGAAACCGATGGACAGTGTGCCATGCTTCAGCACTTCCCGGAGGTCTTCGTCCAGGGACAGCTTGTCCGAATCCAGCCACACGCCCTGACCCATGAGGAAGGGGTAGTTGTAGATATGCTTGCTGGCCTGAATTTCGAAACGATCCAGCATCTGCTGGGCAACCAGTTCCAGCATTTCCTGCAGCTTTTCATAGAAAACCTTTTCGTCGCCCTTGCTTTCGATTGCGATACGGGGCAGGTTGATGGAGGTAAAGGACAGATTGCCACGGCTGTAGGCGATCTGACGGCTGGGATCGTACACATTACCCATAACGCGGGTACGGCAACCCATGGTAGCCACTTCTGTTTCCGGACGGCCGGGAACATAGTACTGCAGGTTAAAGGGAGAATCTAGGAAGGTATAATTGGGGAACAAGCGTTTTGCGCTGACACGCATACTCAGGCGGAACAGATCATAGTTGGGATCGCTCTCGTTATAGTTGACGCCTTCCTTGACCTTGAAGATGTGAATGGGGAAAATGCAGGTTTCGCCATGACCCAAACCGGCTTCCAGCGCCAACAGAACATTGCGAATGGCCATTCTGCCTTCCGGAGTGGTATCTGTACCATAGTTAATGGAGGAGAAGGGTGTCTGGGCACCGGCACGGGAGTGCATGGTGTTCAGGTTATGTACAAAGCCCTCCATGGCCTGCTTGGTATCCCGATTTGTTTTCTGGAATGCACGCTTTGCAGCACGATCAACCAGCTTGGCTGCGGTTTCAGCACTCATAGCATACTTGCTGGACAATGCTTCGACAATGCCGTCCAAATAAGCTTTGGTGCTTTCCAAACGGGCAGTTTCACCGGTTGCAGCTTCCACACGGCTGATGATATCGGAGATGCTCTCGCTTTCATCCTCCAGATCCATGTAGTCTTCCACTACATCCCGCAAACGACGAGAAAATGCTTTGCGATAAGTCTTTGCAACGCCTTCGGCCATGGCATAATCAAAGTTGGGAATGGATTGACCGCCATGCTGGTCATTCTGGTTGGACTGGATGGCAATCGCTGCCAAAGCCGCATAGCTCTGGATGCTCTGGGGCTCCCGGAGGTAGCCGTGACCGGTGGAGAAACCACCATGGAACAGCTTCAGAATATCAATCTGACAGCAAGTGGTAGTCAGAGAATAGAAATCGAAATCATGGATGTGGATATCGCCTTCCCGGTATGCTTTGGCATGCTCAGGACGAAGCAAGTACATCTCGTTATATGCCTTTGCACCGGCGGCGCCGATCTGCAGCATAGAGCCCATGGCAGTGTTGCCATCGATATTGGCATTATCACGCTTCATATCGGAAACACGGGCATCAATATTGGTGATCTCGTCGATGGTCTTCATCAAAGAGGTGCTGGCTTCCCGGGCGCGGGTACGGTTAGCGCGGTACAGAATGTAGGCCTTTGCAGCAGCATTGAAGCCATGGTTCATCAACTGGCGTTCCACAGCGTCCTGGATCAGCTCAATATGGGGAGATTCTGTAGCAAAATGGTTTTCCAGTTCCCGCTGAACATCATTGGCAACCCGGGCTGCATCAGCAGCATTGCCCTCACCGGAAACCTCCATGGCCTTCAAAATCGCAGCTGCAATCTTGTTTTGATCATACAAAGCCACTCGGCCATCGCGCTTGATAATACTGTGAATCATGTTAAACACCATTCTTTCTGTATACAAGGATAGGCAAACACAATTGTTTTGCACACGCAATATATTGTGTTTACATAAAAACCGTTCCACAATATATTGCCATAAACATAACCCTTTTGTCAATGCCTTTTTCCATTTTTATTTTTTTATTTTTTCCATCTTGACAAATTTGCTTTTAAGGTATATGATGCTTATGCACCGCACGACTGACGGAAATGCGCGGATTTACCGCGGGGGAATGTGGTTGCTTTTTATGCCGACCGTCTGGGCAATTCAGTTTTCGCTGGATTGTCCTTTTATTATTTCTAAAGGAGAACACGAAAACTATGGCATTTACTTATCGCGGTTTGACCGCAGAATTCGACCGCCACATTGTAACAGACAGTGAGGTGGATCAGCATTTGCATCGTCTGCAGCAGCAGACTCCCCGAATCACCGAGATCACTGACCGTCCTACAGAAAACGGCGATGAGGTGGTTTTAGACTACGCAGGCTTCTGTGATGGAGAGCAATTCCCCGGTGGCACTGCCGAAATGCAGACTTTGGTTCTGGGCAGCGGTCAGTTCATTCCCGGCTTTGAGGAACAGCTGTTAGACAAGGTCCCCGGTGAAGAGGTTTCCGTAAAGGTCACTTTCCCGGAACAGTATCATGCTGAAAACCTCGCTGGCAAGGAAGCTGAATTTAAATGCAAGATCCATCAAATCCGTATCAAATCCATCTACGAGCTGAACGATGATTTCGCAAAAGAAGTCGGTGGCTGCGATACCTTGGAGGAAATGAAGGCCAAGCTGAAAGAAAGCCTCCAGTCCTACACCGATGATCGTGGTGAAATGGACCTGCAGGATCGTTTGCTGCAGCAAGCTGCCGCAACTTTGGACTACACTGTAGACCCCAATGTTCTGGAGGATGCTGTCGAGCAGCAACTGCGCAATATGCAAGCACAGCTTTCTCAGCAGGGTCTGAGCCTGGATATGTACTGCTCTTTCATGGGTATCACCAAGGAAGATCTGCACAAGGACACTTATCCCGCTGCTGAGGCTGCCCTTCGTCGGGAAGCTGCCGTGGAAGAAATCGTGCGGTTGGAAAACCTTGAGGCTACCGAGCAGGAGATTGGCGAGGCGCTTGCTCTGATCTGCCGGCAGAACAATATTACCCTGGAACAGCTGAAACCCCACTATGATGCAGAATTTGAAGCAGCTGTCCGCAAGAGCGTGCTGACCTCTAAGGTCATGCAGTTGATTCGCAGTACCGCCAATATCACAAAAAAATAACATGTAAGTCCTCGGTTTTTGTGCAAAATACCCGTTGACACCGGAACCTTTCGGTGATACAATACGTCCGTACCGATAAAAAATTATCGATATGGTTCTGGGGTACACATAGGTATAATGTGCAGAACCGAAAATAACATAGTCTCCAAGGGTTAGTTAAGACTTTGGAGAACAAACAAGGAGGAATTTCCCATGGCAATCGTTTTTGACGAAAACGGCAAGTACGTAGACGAAAAAGGCATCGTCAAACTGGACCCCACCAAGTTCGCTGACTGGCAGATCGCTGAGGAAGCAGAGAAGACTCTGCCTCCCGTTGATTTCTTCCGCCAGAAGCTGGGCCTGCTGGAGGATGAGATCATCCCCTACGGCAAGACCCCCAAGATCGACTTCATCAAGGTTATGAACCGTCTGAAGGATAAGCCCGACGGCAAGTTCATCGAAGTCACCGCTGTTACCCCCACTCCCTTCGGCGAAGGTAAGTCCACCGTTTCTCTGGGTTTGATTGAAGGCCTGGGCTATATTGGCAAGAACGCCGGCGGCGCTCTGCGTCAGCCTTCCGGTGGCCCCACCATGAACGTTAAGGGTACTGCAGCAGGTGGCGGTAACGCTCTGCTGATGCCCATGACTGAGTTCTCTCTGGGTCTGACCGGTGATATCAACGATATCATGAACGCACACAACCTGGCTATGGTTGCCCTGACTGCACGTATGCAGCACGAGCGTAACAACAACGACGAGTGGCTGGCTAAGAAGGGCCTGAAGCGTCTGGACATCGACCCCAAGCGTGTGGAGATGGGCTGGATCATCGACTTCTGTGCACAGAGCCTGCGTAACATCATCATCGGTATCGGCGGCCGTCTGGACGGCTTCATGATGGAAAGCAAGTTCGGCATCGCTGTTGGTTCCGAGCTGATGGCTATCCTGGCTGTTGCCCGTGACCTGAAGGATCTGCGTGAGCGTATCGGCAAGATCGTTGTCGCTTACAGCCGCAATGGCGATCCCGTTACTTGTGAAGACTTGGATGTTGCCGGCGCTATGACCGCTTGGATGCGTAACGCTATCAACCCCACCATGTGCTACTCCGTCGAGCATCAGCCCGTGCTGATCCACGCCGGTCCTTTCGCAAACATCGCTATCGGCCAGTCCTCCGTTATCTCTGACCGTCTGGCTCTGAAGCTGTTTGATTACCACGTCACCGAGTCCGGCTTCGCTGCTGACATCGGCTTCGAAAAGTTCTGGAACGTTAAGACTCGTTTGTCCGGTCTGACTCCCAACGTTTCCGTTCTGGTTGCTACCGTTCGCTCCCTGAAGATGCACGGCGGCGGCCCCAAGGT
>JAZRRL010000013.1:0-39670 GCA_045650665.1 Faecousia sp.
AAGCTCATTTGTGCCGACGATAGTTGCCGGGCGACTGGCCGTGAAAATAGGTAACGCGAACACAATAAGAGAGTCAGGCTAAGGCCTGGCTCTTTTTTATACAATTGGGAACAGGTTACACCTGTTTCCTGTTGCGGTGCCCGATAAAATCTGCGGGCTTACGCTGATCCTTGATTTTATCGACCGCAGCCACTCGCTCAGGTCGCTTTATCCGCCGCAGGCGGCGCTCCCATCGCTCCCCATCCCGAACACAGAAGTTAAGCTCATTTGTGCCGACGATAGTTGCCGGGCGACTGGCCGTGAAAATAGGTAACGCGAACACACAAACCTCCACAGTTATGTGGAGGTTCTTTTATTTGTGATTACAGTTGCAATCTGCATATTTATAGTTGTAAAATCACGTGAAATGATATATAATACATAAAATAATGAATTAGAAAGTGGAGTTGTGGTTATTATGGAACATAACACCTTAGAACTTCAAGAATATATTCAGCCTGGCAAGAAAGTGCATCTGATCGGCATTGGCGGTGTTTCTATGCGTCCGCTGGGTCTTGTGCTGCAGGGAATGGGTTTGATCGTTTCCGGTTCTGACATGAATTCCTCTGTTTCTACGGACGAGCTGATTTCCAAGGGTATTCGTGTGGAAATCGGTCATCGGGCGGAGAATATTGGGGATGCCGACTGCATCATCCGTACTGCTGCGGTACATAATGACAATCCTGAGATTGCCGGCGCAAGAGCGCAGGGCATTCCCGTGTTTGAGCGTGCGCAGGCTTGGGGTATTATTATGCGTGCCTATAAGAATGCTATCTGCATTTCCGGTACACATGGCAAGACCACAACAACCTCTATGGTTGCCCATATCTTGATGGCTGCACAGATGGATCCCACCGTAATGATCGGTGGTTATTTGCCTCTGCTCCACGCAGGTCACAGAGTAGGTAATGGTGATACTATTTTGCTGGAAAGCTGCGAGTACTGCGATTCCTTCCTGAATTTCTTTCCGTCTTTGGCGGTTATTCTGAATATCGAAGCAGACCACCTGGACTATTTCAAAGATCTTGCAGATGTGGAAAAGTCCTTCCGTGCATTTGCTAATTTGTCCACCGGAGGCATTTTGGCAAACGGTGACGATGTGAACACCATGGAAACCCTCCGGGGCATGGACATTGTTACTTTCGGTTTCGGTGCTCACAACCGCATCCATGCTGCTGATGTTTCCAACGATTGGCGGCGGTTTGATGTGATCTGTGATGGAAAGAAATACTGTCACTTTGAGCTGCCGGTATATGGTCATCACAACGCCATCAACGCCCTGGCTGCGGCTGGTGTGGCATGGATGATGGGAATCCCTGCAGAGGCCGTAGAGGCTGGCCTGGCCACCTTCCACGGCGCTGGTCGTCGTTTGGAATTTAAGGGCACATGCAATGGTGCAGACATTTATGATGATTATGCCCACCATCCCGGTGAATTGTCTGCTACCATTGATGCAGTACGTACCATGGGTTACAAGCGAGTCATCTTTGCGTTCCAACCCCATACTTATACCCGGACAAAGGCACTATTTGATGATTTTGTGGAACAGCTGAAGCGGCCAGATATTGTGGTGCTTGCAGAAATCTATGCAGCGCGTGAGCGCAATACCATTGGTATTTCCTCCAAGGATTTGCTGGAACGGCTGTCTGGTGGTTACTACTGTGCCACCTTGCCTGAGGTTACGGAAAAGCTTCGCGAGTTGGCACAGCCCGGAGATGTTATTTTGACCGTAGGTGCCGGTGATATTTATCGGGCCGGTGAAGCGTTGCTGTAAATGTTCTTTCGGCGATATTTGGAAATGAGGCGATCATTTTGAAAAAACTTAGCGTTTGTGTACTGTTTGGCGGCATCAGCCCGGAGCATGAGGTTTCCCTTCGCTCTGCAGAATTTGTTTTGAACAGTTTGAATCCGGAGAAATTCAATGTTTTTCCCGTAGGCATCACCAAGGACGGTGACTGGATCCTCTATGGTGGCACGGATTATTCCTTGCTGCCCACCGGCGAATGGAAGAATCATCCGGAAAACCGCCGTGCAGCCATCTCTCCTGTACGTGGACAGGGCTTGCTGAGCTTTGAGGGTGACTGTGTGGTGCGGGAATGGATCGATGTGGTATTCCCGGTACTCCACGGCGAAAACGGTGAAGATGGCGCCATGCAGGGCTTACTGCAGATGGCCGGCATTCCCTATGTGGGTCCTCATGTGGCAGCTTCTGCGGTGGCAATGGATAAGACACTGACAAAACTGGTCGTGGATCAGGCTGGTATTCGTCAGGCGGCCTGGATGCTGGTGCGCAGTGGTGATATCGATGTTCGTTTGGATTGGGTACTGGATCAGGTGGAGAAAAAGTTTTCCTATCCCGTATTCGTTAAGCCTGCCGGCACCGGTTCTTCTGTAGGTGTATCCAAGGCTGCTGAGCGCAGTGCATTGAAGGATGCTCTCTTGAAGGCTGGCACCTATGATGCAAAGGTTTTGGTGGAGGAGTTTATCTCCGGCAGGGAAGTTGAGGTTGCTGTTATGGGCAATGAAAACCCCGTAGCCTCCATTTGCGGTGAGATCGATTCCGGCGCAGAGTTCTATGATTACGATGCAAAGTATGTTACCGATACCTCTGTTGCATATATTCCGGCAAGAATCTCGGAAGATGTTTCTGAGCAGGTTCGGGATGCAGCTGTGCGGATCTATTCTGCAATCGGCTGTCAGGGTCTTAGCCGTGTAGACTTCTTTGTTACGTATGCCAATGATGAAGTGGTATTTAACGAGATCAATACACTGCCGGGCTTTACGTCCATCTCCATGTTCCCTAAGTTATTTGCTGCCAGCGGCATTCCTGCTGAGCAATTGGTTGAGGAACTGCTGAAGCTTGCTGTGGAGGCTGCCAAGTGAAACATAAGGTGTTGCTTTCCATAACCGGTAAACAAACCTACCGGGACCAGGAGCCGGATGTGATGGAATTGGTCACGGAAGGAACGATGGAATTTGCAGATGGTGGATGGAATATTTCCTATCAGGAAACGGATCTGACGGGTTTAAAGGGTGTTACAACAACTTTTCGAGTTGAACCGGACAAGGTGATCCTGAATCGCACTGGCCCGCTGCGTTCTACCATGGAATTCCAGGTTGGAAAATCTCATGATAGTTTATATCAGTTGGAATTTGGTACACTGATGCTCACTGTTACCACGAAACATCTGTTCTTTGACATTCTGCCGGAGGGCGGATGTATCGATATTACCTATGATATCGAGATCGAAAAGAGTGAAACCGGTCAGGTGGACTATCATTTGGATATCCGGACGCTTGCATAAACAAAAAAAGACTGCTGCAACTGCAGCAGTCTTTTTTATTTGTTTTAATCTCCGTTTTCAGAAGAATCAGGATTCAAAGGCGTGTTGGGGGTATTTGGGTCGGTAGAATCATCGGGGGTGGTTGTGTCCACCAACTTAACCAAAACAGCATCCTGAGCGGAATACGTATAGGTGCTGATAAAGTTTTCGTTCTTCAGCTGACCGTCGCTCTTTTTATACATGGTTTTGTACAGTTCGATCTCATAACCGTTAATGCCGGGGACAAGCTCATCGTTGTTTTTCAATCCGTCGGGATTGTCCTTCGACATGATGTTGTACAGCTTGCCGGGGCGGATCGTCTTGATGGTCTTGACCTTGAGCTTGACCTCGTAATCACGGTTGTCTGTACCCATAATACGGATCTGAATTTGACCGTCCACTACCTCAGCCTGGATGCAGATGGGGTCGGGGCCGTTGTTTCGGAAAGAGAAATCTGCCGTGCCGTAGTTTACATAGGCATCTCGGCCAACGGCAATGAAACTGGGTGCGTACACGTGATTGTGATGTTCCAGAATTTCCAGCTCTGCCTGCAGTACACAGTTATACAGAACGCTGGCAACATGGGTGACACCACCGCCCATGACCGAAGTCAACACTCTGTTTTGATAAGCCAAAGCTTCCAGATATCCGTTTTCTTTAGTCAGCTCACCCAACAGTTCATTGAAGGAGATGGATTCTCCGGATTTCAATCTGATACCATTGAGCTTTTCACAGGCCAATGCCACATTGCTGTTCCAGGAAAGCTCTGTACCCAAATCAGAGGTATACGCACCAAGAATATCTTTAAACAGTGCACCGGAAAGAAGATCTTCCGTCAGATTGGGTTCCAGATAGCAAAGGGGAATATTAAGGGTAGTGCCATAAGGTGCCTTCGCAATCTGCTCCTTAACAGCATCAAGATTAAATCCGTAACCGTAAACCTCGGGAATGATGCTGGTATCAGCTGCGATCTGCGCATCCACAGGTGCTACACACAGATCTTCGTAATAGGCGAGCAATTCTGCCTCAAGGGAATCCGGTGCGTGTACCGTGCATTCTCCCTTGATCTCGAAGATATTGCTGTTATAGCATTCCAAAACCTGATTGAAAAGTTTGTTAGTATCCAAGCCGTATTCAGCGGTACCCACATAAATGGTTAAAGTCTGATGAACTTGGGTGGTATCCGGCTTGGGAACACCCATCTGAGGTTTTGTGCCCTTAAGCTCGATTTTGGGTTGGGTGAGTGTGCTGCTGAACTTCGTTCCCAGCTTGTCGATCTCGCTGCGGATATACTCTGTATTCAGATTCAAATGCGGTGTGATCGGAATGCTTACCGTATTCGCCAGTGCATTGTCCCGCGCTTTTTTCTGCTCAGAACGGGTGCCGGTACGGCCGTAATTGTAGGCATCCTGAACAACCGCAGCAACATCCAGCTTTGCACCGGTGCTGCGTGGGGATAGAGAAATCTTTGTGTCCAATACAGAAACAACCATATTTAGCTTGGTATATGTATCAGCGGTGGCATTTTCCAAAGCCATAGTTGCTTCTTCAATTGTCATGCCACTGAGGTTTACACCAGCTGCCTTTACACCTTTATAGATGAGACCGTCATCGGCGCCGCTTTTGAAGAACCATCCGTCGCCGTCTGCATTTTTAGATATGATGCCGACCAATATAAAGGCAGCTGCAAGCAAAACAAGTGCAGCGGAAGCAAGAGAAATCAGTGTGATTTTCTCTTTTCTGGTCATAAACCAACGTTTTTGTGTGCGTTTCCGTTGGGGGCTAGTGGGTCGGGACTGATTCGGGGTAGAACCATCCAGCCGTACTCGCTGAGTCATATCCTTGCTGGAATGCGAGGTAGACTCCATGCTGGGCATGTTGTTACGGAAATTGTCCATAGTTGTAAATCACTCCAATCTGTCAGCGGTCTATGCCGCACGCAAGATTATGCATTCTACGAGTATTGTACCATAATTTACAGAAAATTCAATGTCATTTCGTTACCAAAGAATGAAAATACTGTTAATAACGGGGAAAATCAGCTTTCCAGACAACAATTTTGGTATTTTTCGAGGAAGACTTTAGTCTGCCGCAGGCTGTCCACACCGCTGGCTAGTTTCAAGCGCAGGGTGGGTTGTTTAGCAGTTGCCACCAGTTGAATGCGTCGGGCATAGTCTTTATCATTGCAGATGCGACCGATGCCGTCAAAATTCATTTCTGTCATAGTAAACAGCACTTCACCGGCTTTCTGACGAATATCGCAAATGTGCAGTTTCTGTGCCTCAGCGCGGAGCAAGGCAATGTCGATCAGGTTCAGCACGCCCTTGGGAGGATCGCCATAGCGGTCGATGATCTCATCCAGCAAGTCATCGGCATCCTCTTGAGAACGAATTGCTGCCATACGACGATACAGATCCATCCGTTCCTCGCCACGGGCAACATAGTCCTGACTGACATTCGCGGTAACATTGAGATCGGCGGTACAGTCGGGTTCCTTGGGCTTTTCTCCCTTTTCTTCCAAGACTGCTTCATCCAACAATTTCAAGTACATATCATAGCCCACGCTCATCATGTGACCAGATTGTTCTGCACCCAGCAGATTGCCGGCACCACGAATTTCCAGGTCACGCATAGCAATCTTAAAGCCGGAGCCAAATTCCGCAAAATCACGGATGGCAGACAGACGCTTTTCGGCAATTTCTGTCAGATTTTTGTCTGGGCGATAGGTGAAGTAGGCGTAGGCATGTCGTGTGGAACGACCTACACGTCCACGCAGCTGATGCAACTGGCTAAGACCAAAACGATCTGCATTTTCGATAATGAGGGTATTAACATTAGGGATATCCAAACCAGTTTCGATAATGGTGGTACACACCAATACCTGAATTTCGCCCTCTGCCATAGCCTGCATGACATCGCTGAGCGCATCTTCACCCATTTGTCCATGGGCAACAGCTACGGACAGACCGGGGATGCGTTTTTGCAGAGCGCTGGCACATCGGTCAATCGTTTCCACCCGGTTGTGCAGGTAATACACCTGACCGCCTCGTTCAATCTCCCGACGAATGGCATCATCGACGATCGCGTTGTTGTGCTCCATGACAAAGGTCTGCACCGGATAGCGATCTGCCGGGGGTTCTTCAATGGTGGACATATCCCGAATGCCAGACAGCGCCATATTCAGGGTTCTGGGGATTGGTGTGGCAGAAAGGGTCAGCACATCCACGCCTTTGGAGATTTCCTTCAGCCGTTCCTTATGGCTGACACCGAAACGTTGCTCTTCGTCGATAATGAGCAACCCCAAGTCTTTATATACGATAGTTTTTTGAAGCAGTTTATGGGTACCGATGATCAAGTCAACAGCCCCACTGCGCAGATTCTGAATCGTTTTCTTTTGCTGTGCAGGTGTACGGAAACGGCTAAGCACATCGATATTTACCGGGAAGCCACGGAATCGGGCAATGGCGGTTTGATAATGCTGCTGCGCAAGGACAGTGGTAGGGACCAAAATAGCAACCTGCTTGCCATCCATGATGGCTTTCATTACTGCACGCAGTGCAACCTCAGTTTTACCAAAACCAACATCACCGCACAGCAGCCGATCCATGGGAGTGGGGGACTCCATATCTGCCTTGATGTCTGCAATACAGCGTAGCTGGTCATCGGTTTCCGGATAGGGGAAATTGTCCTCAAATTCTTTTTGCCAGGGAGAGTCCGCAGAGAAGGGATAGCCCTCCTGCCGCTTTCGGGCGGCGTAAAGCTGAATCAACTCGCCAGCCATATCCTTAGCGGCTTTCCTGGCCTTGGTTTTGGTTTTTTGCCAGGCATCGGAACCGATTTTATTTAACTTGACAGTCGCATCCTCACCGCCGGAGCCAATATACTTGCTCACCAAGTCCAATTGGGTGGCGGGAACAAATAAGGTATCAGATCCTTGGTAGGCGATTTTGACATAGTCTTTAATCGCACCGTCCACTTTGATCTGCTCCATGGCGACAAAGCGTCCGATACCGTAGTTTTCGTGCACCACCAGATCGCCAGGGGTCAAGTCTGTGAAAGAATTGAGTTTCTGTCGATTGGTGGCATTTTTCTTTGCTTTTTTTCTGGGAGCAGCCTTAGTAATCAGCTGGCCTTCGGTCAAAATAGCAATTTTGGCATTGGGGTATTCCATGCCAAAAGGCAGTGTGCCTTCCGTAAGCAATATTTGTCCGGGTTTGGGGAGCGTTGTCAGCGGAATACATAAAAAGGCGGAAAGTCCACGGTCATTCAGTTGCTCCTGAAGGATTTCTGCGCGGCGCCGTGTTCCACAAAGCACAAGGCTGGAAAATTCCATTTTCTGATAATGTGCCAGATCGGCTGCAGCGGTATCCAGACTGCCGCCATAACCGGGCAACTGCTTTGCAGACATAGGGAGTAGCTGTTTCGGCGGATTTTTCTCGGGATAAGCAGCGCCACCAAAAGCGTCGAAATATACAACAGTTCTGCCGGTCAGCTTGTCACAGAAATCCTCCCATTGGCAGGCATAGTCGCAGAGTTCTCCGGCTAAAAGGCCGCCCTGCAAAAGGCTGTCCAATTGCATACCCAATTCATCCATGCGGGTGCGTGCAGTTCGCTTTAGGGCACTTTGGTCACATAGAATGATGGTTGCATTTTCGGGGATATAATCCCATGCAGTGGCCATTTCCGGATAAATCAGTGCCATATAGCGATCAGATGCCGGATTTTGTACGGCATTTTGATATTTCTCAAGATCCTTCTCCAAGGTCTTGACCAAGTCTTCGTTAATGTTTTTTCGCCGCTTTTGGCGTGCGATCAGATTGGAAAGATCCACACACAGACCATCTAAGCCGTCAGGGTGCAGACGGGGTTGGGTTTCACCTACGGGCAGGATGACAACGGAAGAAACATTCTCTGTACGGCGCTGGGTGTCGGGATCAAAATAACCCATGGTGTCCAGCTCTTCGCCAAAGAATTCTGCACGAACGGGTAAATCTGCAGCAGGGGAGAAGATATCCAGAATGCCGCCGCGGACAGCAAACTGTCCGGGACCTTCTACCATGCTGGTGCGACTGTAGCCGGCACCGGCGAGTTGGGAAGTAAGGGTGTCCAGATCATATTCTTTGCCGGTTTCCAGTGCGAAGGCACAGCCGGACAACACACGGGGAGGCATTGTGCGCTGGCTCATAGCCTCCCAAGAGAAAATCTGCAAAGTGGTCTTACCATGCATCAGTTCATACAACTGGCGCAGACGCTTTTGCTCCCATGCCCGGCTGACAACTGCGGTATCGTAAAGCGTCAGCTCCCGATTGGGGAGTACGGGGAATACCTCCCCAAGAAATGCTTTCAATTCTTCCTGCAGGCGCTTTGCTGCCATATCATCTTGACAAAGCACAACGATGGGAGCAGCCGTATCAGCGCGTAAAGCTGCGATCATGTGGCTGCGATTCATTTGGCCGATACCGGTAATAGCTACACTTTCCCCTTGGGATACAGAATGCAGCAAGCCGTCATATTCCGGTATGGATTTGAGAAGAGAAAGCAGTTTTTCCATGTTTTTTCCTCCACGTAGCAATGCGGAAAGGGGGAAAATACCCCCCTTTCCGTGGCTTTTAGACAATATTTAAGGTTTGCTTCCGTTATAACGGTTAGCAGTTTCCGGTACACCCTGGTCGATGATGCACAGCGCGGCATCGGCAGCACGGTCCAATGCAGAAACCAGTGCCTTTTCCTCGGATGCGGAGAAGGCGGACAACACCCAATCGGCAAGATCCTGCTCAGCATGGGGCTTGGCTCCTACACCGATCTTCACCCGGGGAAAGTCCTGACTGCCCAATTCTCCAATAATGGATTTTATGCCATTATGACCACCGGCAGAACCATCGCTGCGGATGCGCAGGCGACCGGGCTCCAGCGAAATGTCATCAAACAAGACGATGATCCGCTGGGGAGGTATATGAAAATATGCGGACAGCTGCAGCACAGAGCGGCCGGATAAATTCATATAGGTCATCGGCTTCAGCAAAAATAATTTGCCACCGGCATATTTGGTTTGTCCGTACAGACCTTGGAATTTTGCCTTGTCGATTTTACAACTCAGCTTTTCGGCAATACGATCAATGGCACACCAGCCGGCATTGTGCCGGGTCTTTTCATATTCCTTACCGGGATTACCCAGACCGACGATCAGCCAGTCTTCGCATTTTCTGCCAAACATACTTAGAACAGATCTGCGATGGAAGTACCACCGTGGATATGATTGATAGCATGGGCAAATACGGGAGCGACATCCAGATAAATCAGCTTGCCGCTGGGCGTGTTGCCGTGATTAGGAATGGTGTTCAGGAATACCATTTCCTTAAGCGGGCTTTCTTCAATGCGATCATAAGCAGGGCCGGACAGCACACCATGGGTTGCACAAGCATAAACCTCTTTTGCACCACCGATTTCCACCAGAGCCCGTGCAGCGTTGCACAAAGAACCGGCAGTGTCGACCATATCATCATACAGAATGCAAGTCTTCCCCTTAACATCGCCGATGATGTTCATGACTTCGCAAACATTAGCTTTGGGACGACGCTTGTCAACGATGGCAAGACCCATGTGCAACTTGGTTGCAAAGGTACGGGCGCGGCCAACAGAGCCAACATCAGGGGAAACCACAACAAAGTCGTCATAGTTAAATTTATCTTCGGGGAATTTAGTAGTGAAGTAGTTACAGAAGGTGGGGTTACCCAACAGATGATCCACGGGAATATCAAAGAAACCCTGAATCTGTGCAGCATGGAGATCCATGGTCAGCACACGGTCAGCACCGGCGGCGGTAAGCATATTGGCCACCAACTTTGCAGAGATGGGGTCACGGCTCTTAGCCTTACGATCCTGACGGGCATAGCCAAAATAGGGAATCACTGCAGTGATTCGGCCTGCAGATGCACGACGGCAAGCGTCGATCATGACCAGCAGCTCCATCAGGTGGTCATTGACGGGCTTGCAGGTAGACTGAAGCAAAAATACGTCAGCGCCACGGACAGTCTCGTTCAGACTGACAGAAGCTTCGCCGTCAGCAAAGGTTTTAACCTCACTGTTGCCCAGAGTAATACCCAGTTCCTTGCAAATGGTGCGAGCAAATTCGGGGTTGGAATTGCCACAAAAGACCTGAATGTTTTCACCGTACGCGATCATCAAAAAATACCTCACTTTATTCTTTTTCTGTTGCGTGGGACATATCAGCTTTATTATAGCATTGATAAACGGAAAAAAGCAACTGATTTTCTAGAAAAAACCGCCCAATAATACGTAAAATATATGTAAAATTTTGGGAATATAGATAATAAATTAAGAGCGCGCTTTTTAGCACGCTCTTAAACTATTACCAATCAAAATTTCGGGGGACGTCCGGATAGGGGTTGAGCTGCAAATGCTCTCGCAGGGGCAAGCCATCGCGACTACGGACAATAAAATCCATAAATTCCGCATAATCCGGCAGTTTGTGACGATGATAGCCGGGGCGGAACCAAGCAGCGGCGTGATCCTCGCAGCCTAAGTACTTGTAACATTCCTTGACACCCATAAAATTCTGCCAGGCGCCGATGGGATTGATCCAATAGTCCTGCATACCTTCACACTGCAGATAATATCGGGGAGCGATCATGGCACCAAAATAGTGCATATCATAGGGAAGATCCTCCACACAGTTGCGGTAAGCTTCCAGCTTGAGACCGGTCCAAGAGTTGAGATTAGTCAGCATGTCCTTTATTGTTTCAGTCCGGCGGGGAACGCCTGCCTGCACCGGAACCTCACAGCGGTAGGAGTTTGCACCATGGCAGCCACTGTTATTGGGACAGACGTACTTGATCCGTTCATCTACAGTAGCAGCAAGCAGAACGGTTTTGCCGCCCCGGGAGTGACCGGTGATGGCAACCTCAGTTTCATCTGCATAGGAGAGCTTCTCAAACACATCCATACACACCATATAGCCCCATGCCCAAGCAGAAATGGCGGAATAATCGCCGGGATACAGATCGTAGATCGCACCTTGATTACGCACAGCGCCGGAGTCATTAGCAATTTCCAGACGGTTAAATTTTGCAGCAATAAAACCCAGTTTGTTTGCTGCAGCGACCACATCCTGCTCCATATTGTAATAGCAACCATCACCGGTGAGGATAACGGGATATTTTTCCTCTGCAGTCAAGGGTTGATAGAGATCTTCGGGGCTGATTCCTTCCACGTAGGGTACGCACAGCTCCAGACAGAAGGAAATCTGCTTTTCTTTTGTACCGGCATGGATGCGAAGCCAGTTGCTGGTTTCGTGTTCGGGCTCTGCTCTGCGGAAAGTATTCAGAAATTCGATTTCTACCACTTCCGGACGGGGGGGCATACCGCCAAACTCAATGTCCACGATCTGCTCCCGCAGTGCCTTTTTGTATTCAGGCCATTCTTCGGGGGTGACCCGGGTACCATCGGATTTCAGGAAAGGATCGGGCATTTTTCCGTGAAAGATAACTTCGCGCATACACATTCTCCTTATGCATGTTTTCTGAGGTTATCATACTCCCGATGGTAGAAAAAGTCAACTAAAATACAGCCGCTGGCTTTGCCTGATGGATGGAAAATCTAAGCGAAGGAGTAAATTTTCTGATTGCCAGCTATTAGGAACCCTGACCAGGTTGCCGCGTCTGAAGAGGTATTTCATCGCCATTTGCAAGTACGAAAGTAATTTCGATTTCATGCTTTACAAGAATAACGGCTGCGACATCGCCCTTGTGCAGCGACTACTGCAACACAGCTCCGCTGCTACCACTCAGCGATACATCGGCATCGAGCCGCAACGAATAGAGCAAGCTATTCAGAACCACGCACAGTTGATATAAAAACAGAGAGCCCTACAGGGCTCCCTGGTTTTATAATTCATATTAAGGGTCAAAATCTCCATCCATACCTTTGGATAAATAATAATGTTCAGCACACAAATAGTCGCCACCATATAGATAGGATGCTTTTTCGCCGCAGTAATAACATCTATGAGAATGGCCTGCCGGGAGAGAAAAGTTCTCCTCGGGTTCATCAACATAATTTGTCGTGAATACAAGGCACGCAAAAGCAATGCAGATGACAGCCCGAATTGCTATTTTAAGTTTTGTGAGTGGAATTAATCCTGTTAATTTACTGAAAATAAATGATATGAACCAGCCCATTACGGCGAACATAAGTGCGCCCATCATTTTTCCAAACAAGGCGTTGGCCATAATAAGAAAACCAAATATCGCACACAGCAATGCAAAAACTATATTAAAAATATAGTCCTTATATGAACCGTGTCCAACAATGTAAAAGTGTAGTCCGTACAAGGCAATAGCCCAACAAGCGAGCCAGATAGCAGTAATAAACATTTTGTCCTCCTAAGTAGCTTGTAATTATATTGCATTGGCGGGCATAACTTCAAGAGGTATTTCTTTTCCATCTACTTTTAAGGTAAGTTTTATTTCACCGTTATGATAAGTGTAATAGATAAAGAAATCTTTTCCCCCGTCGCTTATAATAATACGATTACTTTCAATGGTGTATGGGCCTTCCCAATCATCGGAGTAATTGAAACCAACATCGGTCCAGGTATACCAATGGACAGAGGCTGTGGAAGCGTAAGAAAAACGGATTATGTACTCATGACCTTGACTATCTTGCTTTATACTTCCTCTCCAACGCTTGTCGATAATGTCATCTTTTACTTGATCCTTGGACACACCGCAGGCACACATACTCAAACAAATAATCAGCACCAATAAAATGGAAATTGCTCTTTTCATAATTATACCTCTTTCTATTATATTAACCGATATTGGTTAATATGATTATATACACAATTCGGTTAATATGTCAAGTAGAAAGGGGTGTAGCTGTGTATGATTTCCTATGAAAACTTGTGGAAAGTAATGAAGGAACGTGGCATATCCCAATATGTACTGATTAAGCAGTTTCATATCAGCCCCGGACAGATTACTCGCTTAAAGCGTAATGAAAGCGTTAGCACCCATACCATCGACACCTTTTGCAGGATTCTCAAATGTGAAGTTGCTGACATTATGAAATATATTCCGGATGAAGAATGATAGAGAGAAAAGCCCTTGAAAACACAAAGTTTTCAAGGGCTTTATAATGATTATTATCTTAAAAACATTTCTTATGCCGTTCCTTGCGGCAGCTTTCCTTTCTGGCACAGTGATAGCAAACCTCTGTTTCGGGGTTCAACTCGCCGGCAAAGAAGGTCTGAATGTTGTTAACCGTTGTATGGGCAATGTTGTCCAGTGCCTCTTGGGTCAGGTATGCCTGGTGGGAGGTGACGATTACATTGGGCATGGCAATCAGCCGGATCAGGGTATCGTCCTGAATTACATGGCCGGAGAAATCCTCGTAGAAAAGGTCGCCTTCTTCTTCGTATACATCCAAACCTGCGCCGTAGATCTGGCCATGCTTGATGCCGCTGATCAGCGCCTCTGTATCAATCAAACCTCCGCGGGAGGTGTTGATAATGATGCTTCCGGGTTTCATCTGGGCGATGGTGTCTGCGTTGATCATGTGATGGGTATCTTCTGTCAGGGGACAGTGGAGAGATACGACATCGGATTTTGCCCAAAGCTCCGGCAGATCCACATAATTCAGGCCCAGGTCGGGATTGGGGAACTTGTCGTAGGCAAGAATGTTCATGCCAAAACCCTTGCAGATATCAGAGAAAATCTTTCCAATCTTACCTGTGCCGATGACACCCACAGTTTTTCCATGAAGATCAAAACCGGTCAAACCGGAAAGGGTAAAATTGAAATCTCTTGTACGAGTATAAGCCCGGGGGATGTGGCGGTTTAGGCTCAATAGCAGGGCCATAGCATGCTCCGCCACAGCATAGGGGGAGTAGGCGGGGACGCGGAAAACATGGATTTTGCCAAAGCAGGCACGGGTGTCCACATTGTTAAAGCCTGCGCAGCGCAGAGCGATTATTTTCACACCCTGCTCATAAAGTTTGTCGACAACAGCTTTGTTTACGATGTCATTTACAAAAACGCAAACGCAGTCAAAGCCGTTTGCCAGAGATACGGTATCTTCGTTCAGGTGTGTATCGAAATACTTGATGGAAATATCCGTACCCTCGGTATAGCGGTCAAAACCGACCTTGTCGTATGCCTTGGCGTCAAAAAATGCAACTTTCATTTTCATCACTCCTTTTTGGAATCGATAATATTATATCGATTAAAGAAGGAAAACGCAATACACAATCCGTACAATTATACCGATAAGAAAATATCGAATATTGTGCAAAATGATAATGTGTTTGAATAAAAATCAGGGAATCCAAAAAGGCTCCCTGATTTTTATTAACGGATATTCTAGTTAATTGCTACTACGCACCAGTCCGTACCCGGAGAGGTACTCGATCGCCCTTTGCTGACTGCGGAATTACAAACATCTCAAATACTTCTAAAAAGTTCTTAGTTTCCTCTGTTGGCATGATGATTTTTGTCATGAGAATAAGAAAAAACCCTGAAACTCAAGGAGTTTCAGGGTTTTGGAGCTGCTAGCCAGATTTGTTTGCATTTTGCTCCTGTGGAGCAAAATTAAGGTTCGGCTCCGTCGAGCCGTCGCCGGCAACGCTCGTCCGCGTTGCATTTAGATTTTCAAATCTGTATCCGCTAATAAAAAATCAGCCATCCCGGTTGGGATGACTGATTTTTTGGAGCTGCTAGCCAGATTTGAACTGGCGACCTCATCCTTACCAAGGATGCGCTCTACCGGCTGAGCTATAGCAGCATATTCGCTTGACAGCTTTGCCATTATATACTGAAACAAAAGAATTGTCAAGCGGTTTTTTAAAATTTTTCGATGTTTTTCATGTTTCAGAAATTGGCCCATTCCGGCAGTGCTTCAAACATTTGCTCCTTGCCAAAAAGAGGGAATATCAGACGGCAGGAAAACAGCATCGGGGCAGGGGATTCATCCCGGGCACCATACTTATGATCGCCCACCAAGGGATAACCTCTGCTGGAAAACTGTACCCGGATCTGATGGCTGCGGCCGGTATGCAGACGGATACGAACCAAAGCAGGATCGTTTTCTGTCAGTCGGGCAAACTCCAACCGTGCTTTTTTGACGCCCTTACGTTCCTTTTTGACTACGAATACTTTGTTTTTGCTGCTATCCTTGAAAAGCAGATCTGTCCAATCCCCCTGCTGGGGTGGTGTGCCATGAACCAGTGCCACATATTCCTTGATCATTGTGCCGTCTTGAATGGCTTTGCTCAAAGCAGCGGCAGCAGCCTTTGTACGGGCATAGACCATCACACCGCCTACATTTTTATCCAGCCGATGCACCGTATAGATCTCACCGCCCAAAGCGGCAGGAATCTCGTGTTCTGCATCCATACCAACCGGTTTGACGCAGACAACGATATGCTTATCTTCAAACAAAATATCCATCGTGACACACCCCTTTCCGAAAAGTATAACAGAAAAAGAGTAAAAAAGCAATTTTTCTTGCGCCTTTTAGAAAAATCATATATAATGTAATTAGGTGATGAAAATGACAACAAAAGATTATCAAAAGAAAAGGCCAATCGCGATATTTTTGCGGTATTTTGCAAACCATAAGGGATTGTTTGCGGTGGATATTCTCTGCGCGGTGCTGATTGCTGCAGTGGATTTGATCTTCCCTCTGGTGACGCGGGCAGCACTATATGATATGCTTCCCGGGCAGCTGTACCGCACCTTCTTTGCGGTGATGGGAATCATGCTAGGTTGTTATTTCCTGCGGGCTTTTTTGAATTACATAGTGGCTTATTACGGTCATACCTTTGGTATTCGGGTGGAAGCGGACATTCGCCGCGATCTGTTCCGACACATGCAGGACATGAGCTTTGATTTTTACGACAAAAATCGTACGCCCCAGCTGATGAGCCGTCTGACCTCCGATTTGTTTGATCTGACGGAATTGGCGCACCATGGTCCTGAGGATCTGCTGACCTCTGTGCTGACGATCATCGGCGCAGTTGTGGTCATGTCTACGATTCAATGGCAGCTGGCGCTGGTAGTTGGCCTGATGGTTCCGCTGTTTGCAATTCTAGTGATGACCATGCGCCGCCGTATGCGCAATGCTTCCCGGAAAGTGAAGGAAAAGACCGCACATATCAATGGGGAAATTGAGAGCAGTCTTTCCGGTATCCGTACTGCCAAAGCCTTTGCCAATGAGGATGTGGAGAGCGTTCGCTTTAACACAGCCAATGGCATTTATCGGGATTCCAAACGGGAATTCCACAAGGCTATGGGCCGTTTCCACAGTTGCATGGAATTTTTCCTATGCAGCCTGAATGTGGCGGTTATCGGTATTGGTGGCTATCTGATCATGCAAGGAAAAATGGACTACCGGGATCTGCTTACTTTTACTTTGTATGTGGCATCCTTCGTATCTCCTATGCGAAAAATGTCCAATTTCTCGGAATTGTTCGCCAATGGCTTTGCAGGATTGAACCGCTTTGTGAGCATCATGCGCACAGAACCTGCTATTCAGGATGAGCCGGATGCAGAAGATCTGGAGAATGTTCAGGGTGCTATCAGTGTTCAAAAGGTTTCTTTCTCCTATACCCCCGGAGTGGGCGTGCTGCATGATGTAAATCTTCAGGTAAAGCCCGGTGAAACAATTGCGATTGTTGGTCCTTCCGGTGGCGGCAAGAGTACACTTTGCCAGCTGATTCCCCGGTTCTATGAGGTATCTGAGGGCAGTATTGCTATTGACGGTGTGGATGTCCGCAAGCTGACCCAGCGGTCACTGCATCAGAATATCGGCATCGTTCAGCAGGATGTGTTCTTGTTTGCGGATACTATTTTGGAGAATATTCGCTATGGCAGACCGGATGCTACCATGGAAGAAGTAGCGGAGGCCGCCAAGAAAGCGGAAATTTATGATGATATCATGGCGATGCCGGATGGATTTAACACCTATGTAGGCGAGCGTGGTACGCTTTTGTCCGGCGGACAGAAGCAGCGCGTGGCCATTGCCCGCATTTTCCTGAAGAATCCGCCTATTTTGATTCTTGACGAAGCAACATCGGCTTTGGATTCTGTGACAGAAGCCAAGATCCAGCGTGCCTTTGATGCACTGGCAAAGGGCAGAACCACATTGATCATTGCCCATCGTCTGTCCACCATTCGCGCGGCAAACCGCATCGTGTCCATTGCCGATGGTGAGATTACCGAATGCGGCAGCCACGAGGAGCTCTTGCAAACCGGTGGTATCTATTCGCAACTGTATAAAACCCAAAATGCCAACGCAGGCAACAAAATTGGTGAATAAAAAATCCCACCCGAGCGGGTGGGATTTTTCTTACATTTTTTCAGGGGCAGAGAAGCCCAGCAGATCGATGGAAGTTTCCAAAATGTTCTTTGCCAATGCGATCAGGGAAATATAACCGGCCTTAAGTTCTTCATTTTCCTCGCCCAGAATCCGGGTTTCGTGATAGAACTTATTTACTGCGCCGGCCAGTTCATAAATGTAGGCGCAGATCAGATTGGGAGCGGATGCTTTCACAGCGCTCTCCAATGCGGGAGCAAACTTGGTGATGGCAATCATCAGATCCTTGGCATACTCGTTTGCAGGTGCCTGAATGGGGAGATTCTCCCAAGCACCGTACTTTGCCAGAATAGACTTGATCCGCACGATGGTGTAGAGGATGTAAGGACCGGTGTTGCCTTCAAATGCGGCAAAACGCTCCATATCGAAGTTGTAGTCCTTTGTGGGCTGGTTGCTCAGGTCACCGTATTTCAGTGCGCCCATGGCGATCTTCTGGGTGGTAGCTTCCACTTCTTCCTCAGGAACGATGCGATTTTCCACGACCTTGGCACGGACAAAGTCCGTCATGTCAGAAATCAGAGTTTCCAGACGCAGAACACCACCGTCACGGGTCTTGAAGGGCTTGCCGTCAGCGCCGTTCATGGTACCATGACCAACATGCTCCAGCTGAGTGTCAGCATTGACGATACCGCTCTTTCTTGCAGCACGGAACACCTGATCAAAGTGCAGATTCTGCCGCTTGTCGGTGACATAGAGCATCTTATCGGGATTCCAATCCTGCATACGCTGAACCATGGTAGCCAGGTCGGTGGTTGCATAGATTGCAGAGCCGTCAGATTTAATGAGAATGCAGGGGGGAATCTCATTTTTGTCGCCTTCCTCGGTTACGGGAATGACCCATGCGCCATTGGACAGCACAGCCACACCCTTGGCCTTCATATCTGCGACCATATCGGGGATGTAGGGATCAGCATCGCTTTCACCCAACCACTTTTCAAAGTGGACATCCAGATTGTCGTAATTTTTCTTCAGGTCGGTGACGGATACCTTCATGATATGCTGCCACAGTGCTCGATAACCCCGACGACCCTGCTGCAGCTCAAAGGTTGCCTGATGTGCCTTGTGAGAGAACTCAGGATCCACCTTCTTGGAAGATGCAGTGGGGTAGATCTCCTCCAGCTCGTCCACAGTAAAGGGGGCGGTTTCAGGATACTCACCGGTGAAATCGGGATCAAAGTAGGGAAGCTGCGGCTGACGCTCCTGCAGTTCTGCAATGATCAGACCCATCTGCAGACCCCAGTCGCCCAAATGCACATCGCCAATGGTGTTGTAACCCATGAACTTGTGCAGACGCTTCAGTGCCTCGCCAATGATGGCAGGACGCAGATGGCCGATGTGCAGAGGCTTTGCCACATTTGCACCACCGTAGTCCACCACAATAGTCTTACCAGCGCCGATCTTTTCCACACCAAAGTCTTCAGCGGTACGCATTTCCTCCAGGTAATTCTGCAGGAACTGACCGGAGAGCTTCAGGTTAATAAAGCCGGGCATAACTGCCTCGATCATGCTATAGTCATCGGCATCCAGCTTTGCGACAACTGCGTTAGCAATCTGAATGGGTGCGCACTTGTACTGCTTTGCAGCGGCCAATGCGCCATTACATTGATATTCACACAAATCAGGCCGGTTGGAAACAGTGACCCGGCCGAAAGATGCGTCATAGCCGGCATCTTCAAATGCCTGCTGCATCTTTTTTGTGATGATGTCTAAGATTTTTTCCATCAATTTGTTCCTTTCTGCTGTGCCATCCATTCCAGATAATCATCGTAAGTGCCGTAGCGGTCTACGATGGTGCCATCCGGCTGGAAGGCGATAACACGGTTACAGGTAGAGGTCAGCATTTCGTGGTCATGGGATGCCAGCAGCACAACACCGGGGAATGCTTCCAGACCCTTGTTCACAGCCTGGATGGATTCCATATCCAGGTGGTTGGTGGGCTGGTCAAGCAGTACCACATTTGCGCCGGAGAGCATCATCTTGCTGAGCATGCAGCGAACCTTTTCACCGCCGGACAGCACATTGACGGGCTTAAATACGTCCTCGTTGGAGAACAGCATACGACCCAGGAAACCGCGCAGATACACATCGTCCTTCTTTGCGGAATACTGGCGCAGCCAGTCCACCAATTCTTCGGAGTTACCTTCAAAGTAGGGAGTGTTGTCCTTGGGCAGATAGCTGCGAATAGTAGAAATGCCCCACTTGATAGAGCCTTCGTCCGGTTCCAGCTCACCCATGAGGATCTGGAACAGCGCGGTCTGTGCAAGTTCGTTTTCACCCACGAATGCGATCTTGTCGTTTTTGCCTACAGAGAAATAGACCTTATCCAACAGCTTTACGCCATCGACAGTAACGGAAACATCGTTGACAGTAAGGATGTCCTTACCCAGTTCCCGTTCAGGCTGGAAGCCAACAAAGGGGTAACGACGGGTGGAGCAGGGCATTTCTTCTACAGTCAGCTTGTCCAGCAATTTACGACGGGCGGTAGCTTGCTTAGCTTTGGACTTATTGGCAGAGAAACGTTGGATAAACAACTGCAGTTCTTCAATCTTTTCCTGGTTGCGCTTATTCTTGTTGCGGATCATAGCCTGCACCAGCTGAGAGGATTCGTACCAGAAATCGTAGTTACCGACATACATCTTGATATTGACGTAGACGATATCCACTGTGTGGGTGCAGACGGAATTCAGGAAGTGCCGGTCGTGGGACACGGCAATGACCATGCCGGGGAAATCCAGCAGGAAATCTTCAAGCCAGTTAATGGCTTCAATGTCCAGGTTATTGGTGGGTTCGTCCAGCATAACGATGTCAGGATTGCCAAACAGCGCCTGCGCAAGCAATACCTTCACCTTCAGACGGGGGTCAGTGGTTTCCATCAGGTCATAGTGCAGCTCGGTACCGATGCCCAGACCTTGCAACAAGCGGGATGCATCGGATTCTGCTTCCCAACCGCCGATCTCGGCAAATTCTGCCTCCAGATCAGCAGCACGCAGGCCATCCTCATCGGAAAAATCCGGCTTTTCGTAGATAGCATCCTTTTCTTTCATCACATCGTACAGATGCTGGTTACCCATAATAACGGTATCCAGAATGGTATACTGGTCGTAAGCGTTCTGATTCTGCTTCAGAACAGATACCCGCTTGTCGGGATCGATAGAAATACTGCCGGAGGTGGAGTCCAGTTCACCGGTGAGAATTCGCAGGAAGGTAGATTTACCTGCACCGTTGGCACCAATGATGCCGTAGCAGTTGCCGGGGAGGAACTGCAGGTCTACATGCTGGAACAGCCACTGGCCGCCAAATTGCATACCCAAATTGCTGACTGTAATCATAATGTCTCCTTTAAAGCACATAAAATTTCATTATAATTATACCATAAAAAACCAAAAAAGCAAGCCGATCTGTTGCCAGATCGGCTTATTTTTCAAAGAATCCCACGCAAAATCAGCAAAAGCAGAATGCAAACGACTAATAGGCCTGCGCCTAACAGATAAATACTCCATTTTGCGCTTCTGGATTGCATAGAAGTCTGGGGAAGCAATCTGGTTTTACGCAGTGCGGATACAAGAGGCTTGTAAAGCATCAGCATCAGCGCACTGTTCAGACCTGCTTTCAATGCGTTAAAGGGCAGGAAAACCGGGATGAGCATACCAACAACCGCATCACGGGGATAGCCCATATAGAGCGGGGTGATCAGCCAGTTCCACAATAGCATTGTGACGATCATGGTGGCGGAGCCTAGTAATAGACCGCAGATTGCACCACCGATAGAACGCCGTTTTTTATACACAAGCGCTGCAGTGCAGGCAAATGCGGCGCTGGACAGCAGATTCATCAGGCAGCCGATAAAACCGGTTTCACTAATGGATACCATTTCCACCAAAGCCACGACCAAAGAAATTATAAATGCTGCCATAGGGCCCATCAAAAAGCCGCCAATGGAAATGACTACATCCTTGGGTTCATATTTCAAAAACGGTGCTGCAGGGAGAACCGGGATGCGGATTAACGCTACCAGCATATATGCAATCGCGGCAAGCATTGCCAGAAGCACCATTTTCCTTGTGTCTATTCTTTTTTTCACATTCTTCACCTCACTAAAAAATGCCCTGAGTGGATACACTCAGGGCACAAAAATGCAAGGATACGCATCTTCTTCCATCCAGACTTTACTGTCGGTATCGGAGTTGCACCGATTCAGCGCATTGCGCTCGCGGACTTTACCGCCGGTCGGGAATTTCACCCTGCCCTGAAGATCCATTTGAAATTATTTACAGAATACCACACAGCGCAAGCCTTGTCAAGGGAAGGAGAATGTGTTACTATTTATGAAGGTGTCGTCCCGGAAGGGGCGGAAGTTGCCGGAGGCATGGTTGGTTTCTGCGACTGCTGAGGCATTTTGAAACTGCGAATGCCGCCCTGGGCAGAGGTGTCGGTCACGTCCCCACCGATAACCTGATTCTTATAGATCAGCAAAGTTGCGTACACCGGAGCGGTGGCATCGGGGAAATTATTGATCTGATACACATAGCGCATGACAGTCTTACCGGCGTAGGCGGACAGATCATACCCCTGACTTTTCTGCAGCTCGTTGTAGCGATTGAATACATCGTTTCCGCTCTCAGGAATGCGTACTTGACCGGATTCTACGGGTGATGTGGTCACATCCCATCCAAAGCTCTTGAGAAATGCTATCCGGGCATCGTTGTTGGCGACTCCGGCAGAAGCGGTGGGGGCAGAATTTTTGCCGCCAAACAGCAGGATCAGGCCTGCAATGGCCACCACTACAGCGGCCAGAATGATTAAGATCTTTTTCTTATCGACCTTTGCGGTCATTACCAGCATACAAATCCCTCCATATTAGAATTGGCATTACAACCTATTCAAAAATGGACAAGGATAGAACGGAGAAATTATGGAACGATTGGACAAATTCTTGTGTGACAGCGGCGCAGGTACACGCAGTCAAGTAAAAATAATCATCAAAGCCGGTCGTGTGACAGTAGATGGCAGTGTACAAAAGGATGTTGGCGCAAAGATTGATCCCGCATCCCAGAGGATTTGCTTAGATGGAGAACCGTTGGGTGGAAAACAGCGCTTGGTGGGTATGCTGAACAAGCCGGCAGGTTTTATCACAGCCACTGAGGATAAGCACGATAGAACAGTGATGGAATTATTACCGGAGCAGCTGCGTCGGCAGGGCTTGAATCCTGTCGGTCGTCTGGATAAGGAAACAGAGGGACTTTTGTTATTTACCAATGATGGCGATTTACTCCATCGATTGATCTCCCCCAAAAAGGAAGTACCGAAAGTCTACTATGCCAAGCATGAGGGGACAGCTTCCAAAGAAGATGAGGAAGCCTTTGCTGCCGGATTGACCTTGGGGGATGGAACGGTATGTCTGAGCGCAAAACTCGAACCCATTGGACCGGGGGAGAGCTATATCACTGTCTGCGAGGGAAAGTACCATCAGGTGCGCAGAATGATGGCGTCCCGTGGCATGCGGGTCATCTATCTGGAACGAAAACAAGAGGGGAAATTGACCCTTGGAGACCTGCCAAGAGGGGAATTTCGACTGCTTTCCGACTTGGAAATTCAATCTTTGGAAGAATGGAAAAACGCCTGAAATGTGTCAATACATCCAAAAAGGAATGCTTTTTTTGCAATAATATGTCAAAAACCACTTGCAAAATGTGCAAAAGTGTTGTACAATGATTTGGCAATTTTGTAAAAAGTGTAACTATTGATAGATTTAAGGAGGTCTGAAGAATGTCTAACAGTATTTTTCAGAGTGTGATCGTTCAATTGAAAGATATTTCTGAACGAACCTTTGGTGTTATTGACACAGAAGGTTGTGTCGTTTCCTGCACGGATATGACCATGCTGGGCGAACGTTGGCCTGAAGCCGCAGTGAGAGCAGCCAGCGATTTTGAACCCGTGGTTCAATTCAACCAGAAATACTTTAAGGCAATTTTCAATAGCGCAGGCGCATTTGAATATGCGGTGTTCTGCACCGGTACGGACGATGCTGCACGTAGCTGCTGCATGATGGCCTATATCGCATTGAATGATGCCAAGACCTTCTATGAAGAGAAGCATGACAAGGGCACCTTTGTGAAGAATATCATCATGGACAATATTTTGCCCGGTGATATTTACATCCGCGCAAAGGAACTGCGTTTCGTTACAGATGCGCCCCGTGTTGTGTTCCTGATCCGGCAAAATACCCATGCCGATGTGGCAACTGTGGACGTGCTGTCTGCGTTGTTCCCCGACAGAGGCCAGGATTTTGTTCTGAGCATCAATGAAACAGATGTGGCGGTTGTGAAGCAGATTGCTGCCAACACCAGCGCTACAGAACTGGAAAAGCTGGCCATGGAGATGGAGAAAACGCTCAAGAGCGAACTGGGAGTCAAGGCTGTGATCGGTTTCGGCACTGTTGCGGAACATCTGCGTTCCCTGGCAGACTCCTACAAAGAAGCACAGACTGCCATTGATGTGGGTAAGGTTTTTGATACAGAGAAGAGTATTATCAACTATGAGAATCTGGGCATCGGCCGTTTGATCTACCAGCTGCCCACCACACTGTGTGACATTTTCCTGAGCGAAGTATTTAAGAAGAACTCCATTGATTCTTTGGATCATGAAACTTTGTTCACCATCAATAAGTTCTTTGAGAACAATCTGAATGTGTCGGAGACCTCCCGTAAGCTGTTCGTCCACCGTAACACCTTGGTGTATCGTTTGGAGAAAATCAAGAAGCTGACAGGTCTGGATCTGCGGGAATTTGATCACGCTATCGTCTTTAAGGTAGCACTGATGGTTCGCAAGTATCTGTCCTCCCGGGAAAGCCGCTGAATTTGATATTTTTACGGGTCTGCTACAAAAAAGCGGACCCGTATTTTTATGTGCGATGTTTCGATGGAAAGCACTGGAAAACGGGCAAAAAAGCACCCGGGCATATTGACATTGACGTTACAATGTGTTACAATTTGGTTACATTCTTTCTGGAGAAAAAAGATTATGATTGAGTTTGTTGATGTAGTGAAATCCTATTCTGTTGGCAACCGGGCGCTGAAGGGCGTTTCTATGCAAATTGAGGATGGCGAATTCGCTTTTTTGGTGGGTCCTTCCGGTTCCGGTAAGTCCACAATTATTAAATTGATCACCGGAGAGCTGGAACCCACCTCCGGTACTGTTCATGTCAATGGCTATTCCCTGGATCGGATCCGCAAACGTGAGATCCCCTATATGCGTCGCACAGTTGGCACTGTGTTTCAGGATTTTCGTTTGATTCAAAATAAGACCGTTTATGAGAATGCAGCCTTTGTCATGCGCGCAATCGGCGCACGGGAAAAGGAAATTCGTGAGCGTGTTCCCTATGTGCTGAATTTGGTTGGCCTGGAAAACAAAAGTCGTCGCCATCCCGGCGAATTGTCCGGTGGTGAGCAGCAGCGTTTGGCGATTGCCCGCGCACTGGTGAACAATCCTTCTACTATTATTGCAGACGAACCTACCGGCAATCTGGATCCGGCTCGTTCTTTGGAGATCATGAGTCTGCTGATGGAAATCAATAACCTGGGAACAACCATGTTGGTGGTTACACACGCCAGGGATCTGGTGGAACGCTTCCATAAGCGGGTTATTGCGATTGATGATGGTTTGATTATCGGCGACGGAATGGATGGGTATTACACAAATGAAAATCAATAATCTGGGCTACTTACTAAAAGAGGGTATCCGTGGAATTTTCCTCCATGGATTTGCCTCTGCTGCCGCTGTTTGTGTTACAGTGGCTTGCCTCCTGATTGTAGGAGGCTTTTCCAGCCTGATGTATAACCTGAGCATCTTGGTGGACGATCTGAACCATACCAATCAGGTCATCGTTTATATCGACGAGAATTACACGGACTCAGAAGCAAGAGGCGTGGGCACACCCATTAATCAAGTCCCAAACGTTGATGATGCAAAGTTCAAGCACAAGGAAATTGCACTGCAGGAGTTTGTGGCGGATCATGGCGGTGACAGTGCATTTGCCGGTGTGGATGCAAATCCGTTGCGGCATCGTTTTGTGGTGCTGCTGGCAGATAACAATCTGATCAAGGAGACAGTTGCAGAACTGGAAAAGATCGAAGGTGTTGTAAAAGTCAGTGCAGCCTATGAGCTGGCAGAAGGCTTCTCCACCCTGCAGGAAATTCTGCACATCGCATCTTTTGCAATCGTTGGTGTTCTTCTGGTAGTGAGCTTGCTGATCATTTCCAATACAGTTAAACTGGCAATGTATGATCGCCGCGATGAAATTTCCATCATGAAAATGGTGGGCGCAACCAATGGATTTATCCGCCTGCCTTATGTTATTGAAGGCTTTACCCTTGGTATGGTTGGTGCAGGTGCAGGTTTTTGTCTGCTGTGGTTGCTGTATGACATTATGCGAGCAAAAATGGCATCTATGGGCAGCTTGCAGCTGATACAGCTGGTACCTTTCCAGGAACTGCTTGTGCCGATGATTGCTACTTTCTGTGCTGCCGGCCTGTTTGTGGGAGTTGTGGGCAGCTGGACTTCCATTCGGAAATTTATGGATGTTTGATAAATTGAGGAGACCTAAATGAAAAACAAAAGATTTTGGATATCGCTGCTGGCCGGTTTGATGGCAGGTGTTATGCTCTTGTCATTGCTGCTACAGCTGATTCCTATGCCTGCGCAAGCGGCATCCTCAGGTGAGATCAAGAATCAGATCAACGAGCTGGAAAAAGAGCAGGATGCCATGCAGAAAGAATTGGATGCGCTGGAAAAAAAGCGTAAGGAAAATTTGTCTGCACTGGAAGATATTGTTGCGCAGAAAAGCATCGTTGACCAGCAGGTTGCGTTGCTGTATGATCAGGTCGATAACATGAACGACCAGATCGCCGCTTATGCGGTTATGATCGCAGATAAGCAGGCAGAATTAGATGATGCTGCCGAGAAACTTCAGGAAATGAAAGAAAAACACATGGAGCGCTTGCGTGCCATGGAGGAAGACGGTTCATTGTCCTATTGGTCTGTTCTGTTTAAGGCGAACAGCTTTACAGATCTTTTGGACCGTTTGGATATGATCCAGGAGATTGCAGCTGCCGACAAAAAGCGTATTGAGGAAATGGGCGAGGCTGCAAAGCTGGTGGAGGAAACCCGTCAGGTGCTGCAGGAAGAACGGGCTGCATTGCAGAACAGTCGTTATGAGCTGGCTGCCAAGCAGTTGCTTCTGGAAAGAAAGGCTGAAGAATCCGAAAAGCTCATGGCAGAACTGATTGCCAAGGGTGAGGAATTCGACCGCTGGATGGAACAAAAAGAAGATGATATCGCAAAGCTGGAAGACAAGCTGTTGGATCTGGAAGTTGATTACGACAATGCCAAATATCAGGAATGGCTGGCTACTTCTGTGCCGCCCACCACATCTGCAGGTTCCGGTTCCGGTTCCGGTTCTTCTTCCGGTTCGACTTCCAGTGGAAACAGTACAACCATTTGGCGTTCCGGCAAGGCGATGACACCCAATACTGTCAACGGCGTTACCTGGTATACTCCTTGCGATTACAATCGAATTTCCAGCACCTTTGGTATGCGTCTACATCCGATTTATAACTACTGGAAAATGCACAATGGTGTTGACTTTGCCATTGGACATACCCCTATCTATGCCACCCGCCCCGGCATTGTAGCCGTGGCGACCACCTGGGAGGATGCCAGTGCAGGCTATTATGTGGTCATTGATCATGGCGATGGCTTCCGCAGCGTATATATGCACATGTGTAAAAAGCCTTCTGTAAAAGTCGGTGAATTTGTTGCGGCCGGCCAAGTGCTTGGCTGTGTAGGCTCTACCGGTGCATCTACCGGTAATCATCTGCACTTTGGTGTTCAAAAATGGAATGCCTCTCTGGGTAAATATGAGTATGTAAACCCCTTGCAGTACGTAATATAAACATTGTCCCACAGCCCTGCGGGGCTGTGGGAATCTTATTCTTGAGGTGACGCAAGTGAAAAATGTGAGATGGAAACGAATTCTGTCCTATGTATTGGTGGCGTTGGTATCAGCGATCTTGACGGCTACATTTATGCTTGGGATTTTTGTATGGAATCAACGAAATCTCCCCAAACTAACGATCCTGCAGCAGTTGATCACGGAACGCTTCATTGGCGAAGTGGATCAGAAAGTCATTGAGGATGCTGCAGCAAATGCAATGGTAAATGCGCTGGGTGATCGGTGGAGCTACTATATTCCGGCAGACCAATATGCGGCATATATGGAACAGATGAATAATGCCTATGTAGGTGTTGGTATCACCATTCAGGCAGAAACAGATGGTAGTATTCGTGTTTTGGAAGTCACAAAGGGTGGCCCTGCAGAAGAGGCCGGCATTCTGGCTGATGACCGAATCATAAAGATCAATGAACAATCCATTATAGGTTTGAGTCTGGATGACAGCAAAAAGCTGATCCAAGGAGAAGAAAATACCACAGTGAATATTACGGTTCAACGTGGAGAAGAGGAACAGACTATAACTGTGACACGTCGTACCATCCGCACGCCGGTGGTAGAATCACAGCTGCTGGATACAGACATTGGCTATGTGGCTATTTATAATTTCAACAGCAACTGCGCCACAGAGACCATTGCTGCTATCGAATCGTTGATGGAACAAGGTGCACAGAAGCTTATTTTCGATGTACGTGATAATCCTGGTGGTTATGCCAATGAGCTTGTAAAGGTGCTGGACTATCTGCTTCCGGAAGGAAAGCTGTTTACTACAGAGGATTATGCCGGTAATACCCACACGGATATGTCGGATGCCAAGTGTCTGGAACTGCCGATGGCGGTGCTGGTTAATAAAAATTCCTACTCAGCAGCGGAGTTTTTTGCTGCAGCTATGGCAGAGTACGATGCAGCTGTGGTAGTAGGGGAGAAGACAGTGGGAAAGGGATATTTCCAAAGCACTTTCCGTCTGCCGGATGGTTCTGCAGTGGGGTTGTCTATCGGTAAATACTTTACCCCAGAGGGGAAAAGCCTTGCGAATATAGGTATTACGCCGGATATTCCCGTGGAATTGACAGGCGATCAGATTGGTCTGGAACCTATGCAGGATCCGCAAGTTTTGGCAGCGATCGAAGCGTTGCGCTCATAAAAGTACGAAATCCGTCGGCGAATACGGCCGACGGATTTTATATATTACAGAAAAAATAATTTATGCGCAAATGATTTGACTTTTTCAGAAAAATAGAGTATTATATTTTTAACTATGTGTTCTTCTCGGAACATTAGAAATCCTTGAAGCGAGGAATGTAAAGTATGAATGAAATGATGAATGAAAGAGAGCCTGGTGTAGAGCTTAGAATACAAGATCTTTTGATGGCATATTTGCGTAAATGGCGCCTGCTTGCTGTGTGTATGCTTTTGGCTGGTTTGATTGCTTTTGGCATTACATATTTTGGTGTTACACCCATGTATCGTGCTACTGCAACCATCTACGTTAACAACAACCGTGCTGCGGATAACAAGGACTATTTGACCAGCTCTGACTTGTCTGCATCTATTCACCTGGTTAAAGGCTACATGATTCTGGCCAAGAGTGATACGATTCTGGAGAAGGCAGCAGAAAAACTGGGCGAGGGATATACTGTGGCCAAGCTCCGTAATGTCGTCACTGTAGAACAGATTGATGAGACTGTGATCTTCGGCGTTTATGTTATTCATAACGACCGGGAAGAAGCTGCGCGTATTGCCAATGCAGTTGCGGAAGTTATCCCGGTGGAAGGCCCCAATGTTATTGAGGCTACCTCTGCCCGTGTGATCGATAAAGCAAAGGTACCTACAAGCCCTTACTCCCCGGTTTACAGCAGAAATATCATGTTGGGCATTACTGCCGGCATGCTGCTGGCTGTGGTATATGTGACCATTATGTTCCTGAAGGATACCCGCATCAAGGATGAGAATGACCTGACAGATATGTTTGATATTCCAATTCTGGGACGAATTCCGGACTTTGATGATGCTATTACCGGCAATCGCTTTACTTATACAACTGACAAGGAATAAGGAGGGCAAGTGCAATGAAAGACAAGAAAAGCAAGAAGAATGCTGCTTCTCAGGCACAAAAAATTTCCCGTGTCAAGCATGACAGAAGAAATATCTTGTCCGAAAAGAGTAGTTTCTATATGCAGGAAGCCTACAAGGCCCTGCGTACAAATGTAAACTTTGCTCTTGCGGATTCCGAGCAGTGCAAGGTCGTGATGGTTACCTCTGCTATGCAGAGTGAGGGTAAGAGTTTGACCTCTTTGAACTTGGCAATCGCCTTGGGACAGACGGATAAGAAGGTCCTGTTGATCGACTGTGACCTGCGTCGACCCAGACTGGCTCGTTTGCTGAACCTCAATGCCCCGGAAGGCTTGAGTGGCGTTTTGATGGATTTTACCCACCTGAATGTGGCGGTTGTGAGCAGTGAGGAACACAGCATTGACCTGATCCTGGCCGGTGACATTCCGCCTAATCCTGCAGAATTGCTGTCCTCCGGCCGTATGCAGAAGCTGCTGAGCATGATGCGTGAACGTTATGATTACATCATCCTTGACTCCCCTCCCGTTGACCTGGTTGTTGACGGTATTGCGCTGTCTTCTCTGTGTGATGGTGTTCTGTTCGTAGTACGCGCAGGCCAATCCGAGCGCGGTGCAGTTATCCATGGCATGGATCAGCTGAAATATGCTGAAGCAAATGTTATTGGCTTTGTGTTCAATGGCGTTACATCTGAGACGACCAGTGGCTATGGCAAGTATCGTTATCGGAAGTATGCCCGTTATGGTCGTTACAACAAGTACAGCCGTTATGGCTACCGATATGGTTATAGCACCTATGGTTACGGTTATGGTTACGGCTATGGTGCATATCGCAGCATGCCCAATGAGGCACAGTGGGAGCAGAAAACTCCTGAGAATACAAACTAATTATGACAGATTTACATACCCATATCCTTCCTGGTATGGATGATGGGGCGCAGACGGTGGAAGAATCGCTGGAAATGCTGCGTTTATCAATGCAGCAGGGCGTGGATACTGTCGCACTGACACCCCATTTTAACAGTAAAAAAGAGAGCATTTCTGATTTTTTGGCTCGGCGGGAAGCTGCGTTCCAGCGGCTTCGGGATGCTGCAGAAGGCCGGGAAATTCCGGAATTGCTCCTCGGTGCAGAAGTGGCATGGACCCCGGATATGACCGAATGGGAAGACCTGGGCGCACTTTGCTACCAAAACACCAACATTCTGCTGGTGGAACTACCGGTTTCACCATGGTCAGATACGATATTTCAGCAACTATACAGTCTTGAGGGGCGTCGGGGTATTTTGCCCATGATTGCCCATCTGGACCGATATTTTTACTGCCAGAAAGAAGATCACATTGAACGGCTGTTGGAAAGGGGATATCCCATTCAAATCAGTGCAGAAGCACTTACCACTTTCTTCTATCGCAAAAAGGCATTGGATCTTTTGCTGAATTATGACGGCTTGCTGATTTCGGATTGTCACAACGTATCTGGACGCAGACCAAATCTGGCAGCTGCAATGAGAGTTATTGACAAAAAGTTTGGACATCGGGCTGTCAATAATATTGCAGCCATTACCGACGAAATTTTTTCAGAATGATCACTTTAGTTCAGGAGGAACGCGCAAATTGAAAATTAGCCAAACGCAAAAAAACCTCCTGGGGGCACTTTCAAAGGTATTGAGCGATACAACGTTTGAACTTCCGGAGCAGGTGGATTGGGCAGAATTATATGAAGAAAGCAAAATGCAGGCGGTTTTGCCATTGGTGTTTACGGCTATCGGACAGTATTGTACCGATCCGGAAATTAAGCGACAGTGGAAATTGATCACCATGCAAAATATGCAGAAGAACAGAACTGTTCAGCTGCAGCATGGTCAACTGCATCAGCTGATGACAGATAATAATATTCCCTATGCGATCATTAAGGGCTGCGCTTCTGCGTTGGATTACCCGGATCCCTTGCTGCGGGCAATGGGTGATGTGGATTTCCTGGTTGCAGAGGACCATTGGGATCGGGCAAAAGAACTTTTGATACAAGAGGGATTCTTGGCCAAAGGTGATACCCACGATTTCCATTTGGCATTCCATAAAAAGCACTTTAATATGGAAATGCATCATGAGCCTTTCGGCTTGAAAGGTGAGAATGCGGCAGCGCTTTTGGAGCTTGTACCGGAACTGGTGGAAAAGAGCGTGCCTGTTACTTGTAATGGTATTTCCTTCCGTATGCCGGATGCATTTGGACATGGTATTGTACTATTGCTGCATGCGTATCGCCATCTGATTGATAGCGGTGTTGGCGTGCGTCATTTGTGTGACTGGGCAATGTTTATTTCTCATTTCTCCGGCGAGGAGTTTGCAAACATTTTCCAGGAACGCTTTGAGGTGTTGGGCATTTGGAAACTAACCCAGATTTTCAGCGCTACAGCGCATGTCTACTTGTCTGTACCCTATCAGCAATGGATGGGGGAAATCGATAAGGAAGCCTGCGAATTGCTGATGTTGGATATTCTGGATGGCGGCAATTTTGGCCGTGGTGACAGTGAACGCAGAACTCAAAATCGTTCTCTGTATACCGAGGATAATGAATTGGCTGAGGGCAGCAGAAGAATGCAGTTGCTGAAAAGCTTGAACCAGACTGCTATGATCCGCTATCCTCGTATGATGAAACACAAAATTCTGCGTCCCTTTGGATGTGTGATTTTAAGTGTGCGGTATTTTTGCCGTGTACTGACAGGCAAACGGCAGCGAGTACCCAAGGATACCATGCAGATGGTGTCGATTCGCAGAAAACTGTACCAACAGCTGCATGTTTTTGAAGTGAAATAATAGAAGTAATATAAGGGGCTGACCATGAAACAGATACTGAAGACGGTCTGGAAAACAGATAAAAAAAGTTTTCTCCAGATTGTGTTTTTAAATATTGCATCTGCGCTGATGGGCAGCTTCAGCATCGTTATGCTGATACCGATGCTGGATCTTTTAGAGGTATCGGTTGGCGATGTTGGTTCATTGGGAGTGCTGTTGCAGCCTTTCCAGGGAATGACCTATACACAGCGAGCAACGGTCATTGTTATTGTTTTTATTGTTTTGTTGTTGTTACGTGCTGTGCTGAACAGCGTGGTAACGGTTCGGCAGAATATGTATCTGGAACGCTATGAAAGAAATGTCCGTACGGAGATTCATCAGGCGATCTGCAATGCCAATTGGGAAACCTTGTCGGAGAAATCCAGTACAAATCTGATTCAATTGATTGTTACCCAGTGTCGGCAGACCCGTCTGTGCCTGCAGTGGACCATTGGTCTGATTGTATCTGTCGTCTCTGCGATGATGCAGCTGGCGATTGCGCTGTGGATGAGCGTTCCTGTGACGTTGGTTGCCTTGGCAGCCGGATCTTGTTTCCTCTTTTTGTTCCGCCCGTTCCAGAAAAAATCCAAGGAATACGGCAAAAAGACAGTGGAGGTTACCCGTGAACTTCACCGGGAAATACAGAATCAGCTGAACAGTATCAAGGAGATCCGTGCATATGATGTAGGGGATCACCACGAAGAACGTTTTGAAGAAATCAGCCAAACCTACTATGACACCAGTTTGCGTACCACACAGCTGCGAGTAATTCCCCAACTGTGCTACTCTGTTGCAGCTGCGATCCTGATTGCTCTGGCTTTTGTGTTTAGCGTTCGGATCAACACCGGAACGGCACAGCTGATGGTGCTTGTGTATGTATTTTCCCGGTTGTGGCCGGTATTCTCATCCTGGCAAGGACAGTTACAAAATATTCAGTCTAATCTGCCTGCCTATGAGACCATTCAAACCGCGCTGGAAGAGTTGCGTCAGGGTGTTCGCATGCAGGAAAAGACAGAAGGCACTTTGTCCTTCTCTGATACTGTTACCTTTGATAACGTGGGCTTTACCTACCGAAATGGTAGCGAGGAAGTCCTTCATGATATTACATTTACATTGCCTTGCGGTTCTGTGACTGCTTTGGTCGGCCCCAGTGGTGCTGGCAAGAGTACAACAGCGGATCTGTTATTGGGTCTGTTGGAACCTACCAAAGGACAAATTCTGATAGATGGCGTTGCCTTAAACAAAGATAATTTGGGTGCATGGCGTAAAGCCATTGGCTACATCCCACAGGAACCGCTGATTATCAATGCGACTATTCGAGAGAATCTGCTACGTTTCCACCCTCAGGCTACGGAAGAGGAAATGGTAGATGCGCTGAAACGATCCCTTGCCTGGCCGTTTATTGAAAAGCTGCCTGAAGGATTGGATACAGTTTTGGGCAACAAGGGTACGCGCCTCAGCGGCGGTGAGCGTCAGCGTATTGTGTTGGCGCGAGCCCTGATGAGCAAACCGCGTCTCATTATTATGGATGAGGCCACAAGTGCTCTTGATTATGCGAGCGAAAACTTTGTCCGGGAGACCATTCGATCTCTGCGGAATAATACTACGGTGCTGATTATCGCTCACCGAATGGCAACTATCCGCGGTGCAGATCGTGCTGTTGTTTTGCTGGATGGCAGAGTTGCAGAGCAAGGTTCTCTGCAGGAACTGCTTATGAAGGAAGACAGTTATCTTGGAAGAATGGTCAGCGTAGAGTAAAGGAGATACATCAATGGAACAGGATTATCTGATTGCGGGATTGCGTGTCCGAATGGACACCTGCGGACGAACAGCGAAACAAGCTGAGGCTTATCTGACAGATACGGTTGGTGAGCCGGATATCGTCATTCCGTCTATCACAGAGGAAGTGCAAAGATGCTACGCCCAACAAAAGCTGGCTATGGACCCGGATGCCTGTGAATACCTTGCAACTGGCGCCATGTTTTACTGGGAACTGTTGCAATTCGACGGTATGTTGCTCCATTCTTCGGCAATTGTTATGGATGGCTATGCTTATTTGTTCACTGCTCCCTGCGGAACAGGAAAATCCACCCATACTACCATGTGGCGCGAGGCCTTTGGTTGTGATCGGGTACAGATGCTCAATGATGACAAGCCGGCTCTGCGCCTGGAAAATGGCCGGTGGTATGCGTATGGTACGCCTTGGAGTGGTAAAACAGATCAAAATATCAACATGCGAGTGCCGCTTGGTGGCGTTTGCGTTCTGACCCGGGGCGAAACCAATGAAATTGCGCCCTTTGGGGGTGTGATGGCGGCGTTGGCGGTGTTTGAGCAGACAGCTCGTCCCAAAGAGAGTGAAAGCCGTGGACGCATGATGGAACTGGTGGATAACCTGCTGGAAAAAGTTCCCGTCTGGAAACTGAAATGTACCCCTACGCCGGAGGCTGCTCTGGTGTCCCATAAAGCAATGAGTGAAGAAGCTAAAAAACGATTCGGATAAGGAGAAGATGATTATGAAATTGAAAGACGGATTTATTCTGCGTACCGTAGCTGGTGAGACGGTTGTTCTGCCTGCTGCAGGTATGACAGATTTCGACATGATGATCACACTGAATGAAACCGGCAAATTCCTGTGGGAACTGCTGGAAAAGGAAACAAATGAGGAAGAACTGGTCAAAGCGCTGCTTGCTGAGTATGATGTTGCTGAAGAAGTAGCTGCAAAGAGTGTTTCTGCATTTGTTGCCCGCCTGAAGGAGCTGGAATTCCTTGTCTGATATGTCTATACAGCTGGCGCAGATGCTGCCGCTGATCCAGGAACGCCTGGCTGCGGGCGAAACGGTGAAATTTACGCCCAGAGGCATTAGTATGCGCCCGATGCTGGACGGCATACGGGATCAAGTGGTAATTTGTCCGTTGCCGGAGACAGTGAAAAAATACGATATACCGCTGTTTCGCCGGGATGACGGACAGTTTGTCTTGCATCGCATTGTAAAAGCAGGGCAGACCTATACCTGCATTGGCGATCACCAGCTTGTATATGAAAAAGGAGTACGCAGAGACCAGATGATCGGTCTTGTTACGGGCTTCTATCGCAAAGGAAAGTACTATAGCGTTGATGCAGTAGGATACCGTATTTATAGTCGTATGTGGCATTGGCTGCGCCCGTTTCGTCGATTTACATATTGGTTCAATCAAAAGTGGCGAAATTTGCGTTGGAAGCTGAAACAACTTGCCGGAAAGTAATTTTGTGTGCTTATAAAAGTACACAAAATGTGTTTGGACAAGTTGCTGAATCTTAGCGCTTTTCTTTGTACAAAACGTACAGAAATCGATTTTTTGCTTACAAAATACTGAGATAAAATGCAAAATATGCCTTGACAACATTAGTTAACTGAGTGTACAATAATATGTAGTGGGAGTATATCTCACAATATATTATGTTTGGAGGAGATCCTATGAAACAGTACTTCAAGCGCAGTACAGCATGGATGCTGTGCCTGGCTCTGATCCTTGGCCTGTTTGCCGGTGTTCCCGGTGTCGTCAGCAAGGCAAGTGCAGTCACAACTGATGAGCTGACTGTGGAAGAAAAGAATCTGCTTGCAGATTTCAACGCTTCTTTTGAAGAGTACACCATCCCCGAGTGGACTTTCACCCCTGGCGCTGCTCAGTCCAGCGATAAGGCTGCTGAAGGCAACGCATGGTCCCTGAAGATCAATGTTAAGGACGCAAGCGCTACCAGCACTGCTGCTGCCGCTGCTCCCCGTTGGTCTTACATTGCTTCCGTTCAGGTTCTGGGCGCTGGCAAGCTGACTGTCGTGTTCTACGATGCTGAAGGCACCGTGGTCGGCGAGAAGTCCGCTGAAGCTACCACAACTGAGTGGGAAGCTCTGACTGTTGAGGCTGTGGCTCCCGCTGCTACCGCCAAGGCTGCAGTCAAGCTGTCTGCTACCACTGCAGAGGCCGTTTACTTTGACGATGCATCTCTGAAGGCTGACAAGCTGGATGCTGATGTTGAGATGACCAATGCTGATTTCCAGACCGGCGATGCTACCGGTTGGACTTATTCCGGTGATAACAAGGCTAAGCGTGAGGTTGTTACCGATGAAAACGGCAACTCCTACTATCAGATTACTACTACTGAAACCGCGTTTGGCTTTGTTTCTGATTACTACCCCGTTGAAGAAGGCATCTTCTATCTGGGCTCCATTAAGGTTCAGGCAAGTGTCGCTTCTATGTTCCAGCTGTACATGCAGTATGTCGCTGAGGATATGAAGACCTCTGTTGCTGTCAACACTAGTGTTGGCGCTGCTTGGAATGGTTATCAGGCTGTCACTCCCGATGGCCAGTGGGATACCCTTTCTGTCGGCACTCAGGCTCCTGCAGGTGCTAAGTATGTAAGATTCCTGGTGACTACACCTAGTGCAAGCACCGGCGTTTACAAGTTTGATGATGCTGCTATCGTTGCAAACTCTGGTCTGCTGAACGGCGGATTCGAACTGAACGGCAACCATCAGGGTAATCCTATGGGCCTTTACATGATTAACACCGTTGAGATTCCCAAGAAGGACATCAACACCAATGCTGATTATGTATTTGAGGGCAAGCAGTCTCTGCATACTACCGCCGGCATTGCATTCAAAACCAACGAAATGAATGTTATTCCCGGAGAGACCTACACTGCTACCCTCAAGACTATGACCACCCTGACTGCTGAAGAGTGGTCCAGCTCCGTTGTTCTGTACATCTACTACTACGACAACACCGGCGCTGAGGTTGCTAAGCAGCTTAAGTTGGTCGATCCCGACAACACCTTGGGTTGGCTGACAATTACCAATACCTTTACTGCACCCGAGAATGCTGCATACGCAAGACTGATGTTCCAGACTGCAGGCGGCAAGGAGTGCTACTTTGATGACGTAACCTTTACTGCTGCTGAACTGGTTAAGAATGCAGATTTCGAGACCAGAGCTACTACCGGCTCCGGTGCTTCTGCTTCTGCAATTACCGACTGGACGCTGAATAATAGCTATCTCAATAACGGTAAGCACGAGATCGTTTACACCGACAAGGGTTACTCCGTTAAGGTTACTGAGGCTACTGGCCAGTTCTGGATCCAGGGCACACGTATTCCCGTTGATGCAGTTGCCGGTGATGTATTTAATGCATCTGTCGAAGGCAAGGGCACTGGCAAAATCCAGATCTATCTGTCCCTGTACGATGGAACTGGCACAAGAGTTTCTTACGGCCAGAATAACAAGGACATCGTAGACGCTGATTGGACAACCGTTGCAAAGTCCGGCACCAGCGCTGACAAGGTTGTTACTGAGGCTTATATCTTCATTGTTGTTTGGCCCGCTTCCATCAAGGATGAGGCTGGCAATGTTACCAGCACTGTGCAGGATATGACCATTGACAATGTCAAACTGTGGAAGACCTGCGAACACACCTGGAGCGAGACCTTTGAGACTGTTGAGCCCACCTGTGTGGATGCCGGTGCTAATGTTTACACCTGTACTGCTTGTGGCGCTGAAGGCAGCATCGAAATCGCTGCTACCGGCGAACACACTTACGAAGGCGTTGTGACCGAGCCCACCTGTGGCACTGCTGGTTACACCACCTTTACCTGTACCGTCTGTGGCGACAGCTACACTGGTGAGCCGACTACCGCTACCGGTGCACACGGCAAAGACAATGGCGTTTACACTGCTCCTGATTGGGGCGTTGATGGTTATACCACCTACACCTGTAATGAATGTGGTGTCACTTGGACCGAGAATGATGACGGCTCCAAGAAGATCGCTGCTGTTCAGGTCATCGCTAAGGACGGCACCATCACCAATTACGAAACCGTCGCTGAAGCTGTTACTGCTCTGATCGGCGGCGCTACCCCGATGGATGGCGCTACCCTGAAGTTCATGAAGGACATCGATGAGACTATTCGTATCAACAAGCCCATCGCTGATCTGACTATCGATGGCAACGGCTTCGCTACTACCGCTGAAGTTCGTGTCACTGTTAACTACATCCCCACTACTGTTACCAAGGAAGACGTTCTCGTCTCCAACCTGACTGTGAAGAATGTTGTTCTGAATGGCATGACTGCTAAGGTCGTGTCCACACAGTGCATCATTGAAGGCTTCACCATCGAAGGCTGTACCTTCAATGACGGTGCTACTCTGATTGTTGACTGCCAGACAACCGCTGACAACATTGTCACCAAGTACATTAAGGATCTGACCATTAAGGATAATACCTTCAATGGCTGCACCTGTGGCGGTACTTGCACTCCCGTTAGAGGTTACTACGTTGAGAATGCTACCATTACCGGCAACAAGATTTCCGGTTGTGAGCACAATGCATTCCAGTTCCTGTACTGCTCCGGCGAGTTTGCATTCTCCGGTAATGATGTCAACTGGAACACTGCTGCTGACGGCGCATACAACCTGTATACCTTCAGCGATGCTAACATCTCCATCGATGACACCATCACTCTGGGCGATCTGTCCGCTGAGTCCGATGTTATCAATGTCCGCGTACCTACCAATGTCACTCTGACTACTACTTACGATGGCTACATCAACATTGAAGAGTTCGAGTGTATCGACGAAGAAGCTGGCTACTACTGCACCGAGCACAAGATGGTTGATGGCGCTTGCTCCGGCTGTGGTTATACCGAAGGTCCTCAGGTGATGGCTGAGCTGAGCTTCGCACAGCGTGCACTGTCCCTGGGTGCAACTCTCGAGGCACAGTTCATGGTTAACACCAATATCAAGGGCTACAGCGAAGTTTGGCTGGAGATCGTGATCGGTGATCAGACCTTCACCTATTCCGAGACTCTGATGGCTCCTTACTATGTTTACAGCCATCCCGTAGCTCCCAAGAACATGGGCACTGAAATGAAGCTGACCATCTACGGTATCAAGGACGGCGTCACCTTCAAGGGTGAAACTGTTTCCTGGTCCGTTAAGGAAAGTATCCTGAGCATGCTTGGAACCGCATACGGCCAGAGAAAT
>JAZRRL010000014.1:0-1672 GCA_045650665.1 Faecousia sp.
CGGGAAGCTCTTTACCGTGCATTTGCAGATTATTCGATCTGCTGCAGCGATTCTCCGGAAGCAACCGCAGAACGTATCATTCAAATTCTATTACTGTATGTGTTAAAATGAAATTACTGGTAATCAACGGTCCCAATATCAATATGCTGGGAATACGTGAACCGGATGTATATGGCAAGGAGTCTTATCACGATATGCTGTCGCTGCTGCAGCAGACGGCTGCCGATCTAAGCATTGAAATCAACCATTTTCAATCCAATCACGAGGGGGCAATTATTGACCAAATTCAAGCCGCTTACAATGTGTATGATGGAATTATCATCAACCCTGCCGGCTATACCCACACATCCATTGCAATTTTAGATGCCTTAAAGGCGGTCGGTCTCCCTGCTGTTGAAGTACATATTTCCAGGGTCACCGAGAGGGAGCATTTCCGTCAAATATCCTACCCCGGTATGTATTGCGAAAAAACCATTACCGGACACGGAATTTACGGATACAAAGAAGCAATTGAATATCTGTACAACGTGCTCCGCTAAAAAATCAGGGATCCGATAAAAATCGGATCCCTTTTTATTATTGAGGTGAATTATACTATCAAGTGCAACACTTGTGAAAAAAGAAGAAGTTCATACAGATCTCTGGTACAATAGAGTCACCACAACACCGTGCACCGAAAGGAGATCTGTATGAACTACCACCATCTTACCATAGAAGAGCGCAGTTGTATACGAAAATATTATGTAGAGGGACTAAGTTATCGAAAAATTGCGCAGTTAATAGGCAGAAGTCCCAGCACGGTCAGCAGAGAAATCAACAGAAACCGCACCCATATGTATGACATTCCAACTTATTACCCTCATACAGCACAGAAGAAGTATCTTCTACGCCGATCCTACTGCCATAGGGGAATGTTTCACTCTCAAGCGGTTATTTCTTACATTGAGGAGAAATTGCTCGCCACATGGTCACCGGAGCAGATCGCCAGCACACCAGCTCCCGTTCCTATGCCAAGCTGGCGAACGATCTACCGTTGGCTCTATGACAAATATTTGCTTAACGGAAACACAAAAGTGTTGCGCCGCAAGGGAAAATCCCACGGAGTAAAGGAAACAAGAGGTAAATTCAGCAAAGGCAAATCTATCCGAAAACGGGACAAAAGCGTTTACCGTCGTGAGGAAGCCGGTCACTGGGAAGTAGACACTGTTGTTAGTGGACAAGGAAAAAGTAAGGCGTGTTTTGCGACCTTTGCCGAAAGAAAGACACGCTACTACATTGCCGTAAAAATGCCTGACCGGAAGGCAGCAACGATGGCAAAAACAATCATACAAACTCTATCAGAGTTCCCGTCGGAGTTGGTTAAAACCATAACCTGCGACAGGGGTACAGAGTTTGCTAATTGGGCAGAAATAGAGCAGTCACTAAACTGTGATGTGTATTTTGCTGATCCTTACTGTGCTTGGCAGAAAGGCAGCAACGAGAACAGTAACGGACTGCTCAGAGAGTTCTATCCAAAAGGAAGAAACCTGTCCAGAGTTAGTCCTACTACACTAAAACGAAACCTGGCGTTAATCAACGCCAGGCCTCGCAAGGTTCTTAAATTCGTTTCAGCTCAATATCTTTGGGATCTTGAACTTCAAAAAGTGTTGCACTTAGTTTGACAAATCACTTT
>JAZRRL010000015.1:0-35441 GCA_045650665.1 Faecousia sp.
GAACAGCGGCGTTGGTGTTGGAGTCGTCGCCGCCGATGATGACCAGAGCGTTGACACCGTGGTTCTTGCAGTTCTCGACGACAACGGCGAACTGCTCCTCGGTCTCCAGCTTGGTGCGGCCGGAACCGATGATGTCGAAACCGCCGGTGTTGCGGTACTGGTTGATGTAGGCATCGTCAAAGACGATGAAGTCATTCTCCAGCAGACCGCTGGGACCGCCCTTGAAACCGATCAGGACGTTCTCGGGGTTGGTGGCCTTCAGAGCATCGTACAGGCCGCACACGACATTGTGGCCGCCGGGAGCCTGACCGCCGGACAGAATGACGCCGACGACCTGCTTCTTATCCTCGGCAGTGTTCTGACCCTTCTGGAAGGTGATCTCGTTCTTGCCGTAGGTGTTGGGGAACAGAGCCTGGATCTTTTCCTGGTCAGCAACGCTCTCGGTGGCGCCGCCGTTCTTGACGCTGATCTCGGAGATGCCGTTTCTCAGCATGCCGGGCAGCTTGGGCTGATACTGATATCTTGCGATCTGAAGAGGGGACAGTTTCATTGTATCGTTACTCCTTACAGTTATTTATTAGTTTGCTCATATTAATTATACTCGTTTTCCCAATAAAGTAAATAGAATTTTCACAGGAAGCGGGCCGGGAGGCCAATTTTGACAGAGTGTTCAGTTTTTCTATATTTTGCTGATGAGAATTGTGAAATATTCTGTTTTTTCGGTAAAAGTCCGGGCTTGGAAATATTCATATTGAAATACAGGGAAAATGTGTTATAATGTAAGCGTAAAAACGTGGGCATTTTGCCTGCTGATAATAAGAAAGGATTGATTCCAATGGCTCTTGTTAATACCAAAGAGATGTTTGAGAAGGCTTACAACGGCGGTTACGCTGTCGGTGCTTTCAATGTCAACAACATGGAAATTGTTCAGGCTATCACCGAGGCTTGCCGCGAGGAGAATGCTCCCGTTATCCTGCAGGTTTCCAAGGGTGCCCGCGCTTACGCCAACCACACCTACCTGGTGAAGCTGGTTGAGGCTGCTGTTATCGAGTGCCCCGAGATCCCCGTTGCTCTGCACCTGGACCACGGCGACTCCTTCGAGACCTGCAAGTCCTGCATCGACGGCGGCTTCACTTCCGTCATGATCGACGCTTCCTCCAAGCCCTTCGAGGAGAACATCGAGATCACCAAGCGCGTTGTTGAGTACGCTCACGACCACGGTGTTGTGGTCGAGGCTGAGCTGGGCGCTCTGGCCGGTGTTGAGGACGAAGTCAACGTTTCCGCTGACAACGCTCACTACACCCGTCCCGAGGAAGTCGAAGAGTTCGTTGCCCGTACCGGCTGTGACTCCCTGGCTATCGCTATCGGCACCTCCCACGGAGCTTACAAGTTCACTCCCGAGCAGTGCACTTTGAACGAGCGGGGTATTCTGGTTCCTCCCGCACTGCGCTTCGACGTGCTGGAAGAGGTCACCAAGCGTCTGCCCGGTTTCCCCATCGTTCTGCACGGCTCTTCCTCCGTTCCCCAGGAGTACGTAGCTATGGTCAATGCCAACGGCGGCAAGATGCCCAACGCTATCGGTGTTCCCGAGGAGCAGCTGCGTAAGGCTGCAAGCCTGTCCGTATGTAAGATCAACATCGACTCCGACCTGCGTCTGGCTATGACTGGCACTATCCGTAAGTTCTACAATGATGAGCCCAGCAAGTTTGACCCCCGTGAGTACCTGAAGCCCGCTCGTGCAAACATCAAGGAATTGGTGCGTCACAAGCTGGTGAACGTTCTGGGTTGCGCAGGCAAGGCCTAATTTAATATCCCAGTAATATAGCCTCCCACTTCTGTGGGAGGCTTTTTTAAAATATAGTTGCTATTCTTGTTTTTTCCAGTTATAATGAGCATAAGCAAAAGAAAGGAGAATGCGCCAATGAATGAGAAACACTGCGTGCCGCTCAGTCGGCTGGTAGAGGAATTTCACTTGGATGTGGCATTTCGTTCCACAGATTATGAAGTTGTGCAGCTGACCGTTGAGGATGTTGCCCGTCCCGGTCTGCAGCTGGCGGGTTACTTTGACCATTTTGAACCCATGCGTCTGCAAGTTATGGGCAATGTGGAAATGAGCTACATGGATAAAATGACACCTGCAGAACAGGCTGCCACATTTGACCGGCTGTTCTCCTATAAATTCCCGGCGCTGTTGCTTGCCCGGGGGTTTGAGCCTGCACCGATTTGCCTGGAAATGGCAAAAAAGCATAATGTGACAGTCCTGCGCTCTAAGCAGGCTACCAGCAATGTAGTTTCCGGTATTATTCATTATCTGCGTACCGCCCTTGCACCCAAGATCACCCGGCATGGTGTACTTGTGGAGGTTTACGGTGAGGGCCTTTTATTGATTGGTGACAGCGGTATCGGTAAAAGTGAAGCCGCTGTGGAGCTGCTCAAACGTGGTCACCGATTGATTGCTGATGATGCGGTTGAGATTCGAAAAATCGGTGAAAACTCTCTTGTGGGTGCTGCACCGGATCTGATCCGTAACTATATTGAACTGCGCGGTATTGGCATTATCAATGTAGCAAAACTTTTCGGTATGGGCGCTGTAAAGGCAGAAAATGAAGTCAATCTGGTGGTGAATATCGTTCCTTGGAACAATCAGGCAATTTATGATAGATTGGGTCTTGAGGAACAGCATATGGAGATTATGGGTGTGCAAATTCCCATGAATACGATTCCCATTACGCCCGGTCGAAATCTGGCATTGATTTTGGAAGTTGCAGCTATGAATAACCGCCAGCGAAAGATGGGCTACAATGCTGCACTGGAATTCACCGAGCAAATGAACAGCCATTTTGCTACCCAGACAGGGAATAAAGCATGAAAGAATTAACCATTGGCGCAAACGACAGCGGTCAGCGACTGGATCGCTTTTTAGCAAAGGCAGTACCGCTTTTGCCGGCATCTCTGGCACAGAAATACATTCGCTTGAAGCGGATTAAGTGCAATGGTGCACGTACCCAGCGGGATACCCGCCTGCAAACCGGAGATGTACTGCAGCTGTATATCAATGATGAGTTTTTCGACAAACCCCGGGAGGATAATGCTTATCTGACTGTGGCAGCACCGAAACTGAATATCGTTTATGAAGATGATCAGATCCTTCTGGTGGATAAGCGTCCGGGCCTTGCTGTGCATCCCCATGATGGTGCAGAGTATGGCAGAACGCTCATCGATCACATTCAGTCGTATTTATATCAAAAGCGGGAATGGCGGCCTCGGGAGGAAAATTCTTTCACACCGGCGCTGTGTAACCGTATTGACCGCAATACCGGCGGGATTGTTATTGCTGCAAAAACCGCAGAAGCTCTGCGGATTATGAACCAAAAGATCAAGGATCGAGAGTTGGATAAGCGGTATCTGGCGATCGTAGAGGGAACACCCAAACCGCAAAAGGGAAGCTTGAAAGGTTACCTTTTTAAGGATGCTAAGCAGAATCGGGTGTTTGTCAGCGATAAGCCAAAGCCTGGCACAAAGACCTGCCAAACCAATTATCAGGTGCTCACATCCGAAAAGGGACTTTCCTTGGTAGAATGCGAGCTGATTACCGGCAGAACCCATCAGATCCGTGCCCAATTTGCCCAAGCAGGGCATCCTCTCTTGGGAGACGGAAAATACGGAAAATTGGATAAGCGGTTCGATCGGAACTATCAGGCCTTGTACTCCTATAAGCTCACGTTTACCTTTACCACAGATGCCGGCGCACTGGCACATTTGAACGGAAAATCCTTCCAAGTGACAGAGGTGGACTTTGTTAAAGAATATTTTCCCAATTTAAGCATTTAAAAAAAGATGTCATTCCCGTGTCGGTAGGCTTACCGTGGTTGGAAATGACATCTTTATTTTTTAAAACACGTAAATGAAAATGCAGAGTAATTGCAGAATGCTGCCCAGAACGACACAGATGTGGAATATACTGTGAAACCATTTTAAACGTGCGCCAATGCCAAATAGAACTGCGCCAATGGTATATGCAATACCGCCGAATAGCAGGAATAAAAAGCCAGCTGGCGTTAAAATCTTCCACAGTTGCGTTATGAAGGGTAACACAGCCCAGCCGGTGCCAATATAGCAAAGCATGGAAAAGATTTTGTATTTTTTCAGATCAATGGCAGTCAATGTAATGGCAAGTGCAGCCATACTCCATTGAAATATAACAAGCCCCCAACCAATGACAGGATACATAGGTGCGATGGCAACCAAGGCGATGGGGGTATAGGTTCCTGCAATAAGCAGATAGATAGCACAGTGGTCAAGAACCTGCATGACTTTTTTACCCATACCTGGGATTAAGCCGTGATAGATACTGGACATTGTATAGAGCAGGATCATGCTCAAGCCGTAGATACATGCACTGATAATTGCAACCGCGCTGCTGAATTGCAGTGCTTTTGTGAGACAGCCGATCAGTGAGAGAACTCCAATGCCACCGCCGACGATGTGGGTAATCATATTCATTTTTTCCTCGCCGGGGGAGTAAGTCGGCAATATCCGAGCGGAAAGACAAGTGCGTTTCATAATGCAACCTCCTTTTACGATGTTCATTATACCCGCTTGCTGCAGATAATGCACCCTACGCATGAATATGCAACTCCACAAGACGGCAAAAACATTGCGCCCTGCGTAGAAAAACGATTCTACTGACGGTAGAGAGAAAAACCACTTGTGCAAAATCACCAAATTACAAGCGGTTTTTTCGGCACAGTAAAGTATAGAATTCACGATGTTGCTATTCTTCTTTTTGTAATTCTATGCTATAATATTATTGGTAGCGAGAGCACCTTACAATGCAATGAGGATAAAGGAGCAATTATGAATAACAACATCTTGTTTTTCCTGACACCGAAAGCAATGTGTGCGTATTTGTATGATGATTACACCATGCGCCAGGCGCTGGAGAAGATGGAGTCGGCTGGTTATGCAGCTCTGCCGATTTTGAATAAACGGGGAGAATATCGGGGCACGCTAACAGAGGGTGACCTATTGTGGGGCATTAAGAATATGTGCTATATGGATATGCGTCAGGCAGAAGCACATAGAATTATGGAAATTTCCCGGCGTAAAGATAATGTACCTGTTAAAGTCACAACTTCCATGCATGAGCTTGTGGAGCGTGCCAGTACACAAAACTTTGTTCCCGTGGTGGATGATAAGGACACTTTTATCGGCATCATTACCCGACGGGCGATCATCAAATACTGTTCACAGCATTTGTTTGAAGGAGAATAAATATAAGAGTCTGCAGCTGAAAAGCGGCAGACTCTTTTTCTGTTGGTGAAAAGGTTGCAAATTGTAAGAAAATTTGGTATACTCTATGTAAGTATGGATTGGAGGCAACCTATGACTGACGAAAAACTCAAGGTGCAAATTGGCACCAACATTTCGAATCTGCGTAAGCGCCAGGGCTTGACGCAGGCTGGCTTAGCGGAAAAACTGAATTACTCAGATAAGGCCGTTTCCAAATGGGAACGGGGCGAATCTGCTCCCGATATTTTAACATTGGTGACTATTGCAGAGGTGTTGGGTGTGACCGTTGATGATCTTTTGTCCGACCCCAATGCTTTGCCAAAGCAAACCGGCACTGTTCAGCAAGCAATGGAGCATGTGGTGGAAAAAGCATTGAAGCGTAAAGCGGACAAACGGATCATTGTGCATTTGTCGTCCATCTTGGTGTGGTTTGTGGCGCTGTTTGTTTATGTGGTCCTATCCTCTTTGGATATTCCTAACAGCTGGTTAGCATTTTTTCTGGCTGTTCCGGCAAATGCCATCGTTGTTTTGAGCCTTCGCTCTGCATGGCGGGATTTCCGCAGCAACCGACTGCTGATTTCTGTGCTGATGTGGGGAAGCTTGCTGAGTATTTTTATGTTCGTATTTGTTTTGCTCCGGGAAAATGTATGGAAGATCTATCTGCTGGGTATTCCCGGTCAGTTGGCAATCTGGCTGTGGTTCCGCATGTTCCGACCCGTTCGGACAGCTGAGGTGAAAAATGGACAAGAAAGCACTGAGAACAAAAATCCGTGAGCAAAAGCGGATGATGTCCTTGGCACAAATTGAAGAAGCCAGCCGAAAGCTGGGAGAACTGTTTTTAAATACTGATTTGTATCGGAATGCCAAGACGATTTACGGCTATTTGCCTTATAATCAAGAGGTACGTACTGTGCCTATGCTGGAGCATGCTCTGGGAGATGGCAAGAAAGTAGCCGTGCCCAAGGTCTATGGCGATGAAATGAAATTCATTTATTTGACAGACCTTACACAGGTGTTGCAAGGCTATGCCGGTATTCCGGAGCCTATTGCAGATGCTCCCGTGGCGGAGGATCCTACTGCATTGGTGTTGATGCCTGGTCTGGCCTTTGACAAGGAAGGACACCGTATCGGTTATGGTGGGGGATTCTATGATAAGTTTCTGGCGGCAGAGCCGGATCATCCCACTATTGCCTTGTGTTATGCGTTTCAGATGGTAGAAAATCTGCCTACAGAAGAATTTGACATCCCCGTAGATTGCGTTCTGTGGGCGTGAGGAGAGAAAGATATGCACATTCCCAAAGGCAATACTGCACAAATGGAATTGGTGACATTTGAGGAAGCCTTGGCTGCTGCCGATGTACCGAACGAAAATTATGATGTAGAAAAGTGGCTGTATGCTCCCAATTTCTACTCGGAATATCGGTACATACTGGGCACGCGTGGCAAAAATCCGCTGATTTGCATCGGCATCAATCCCTCCACAGCTGGTCCTGATTCTTTGGACAATACGCTGAAATCTGTGGAGCGCATTGCATTGGGAAATGGCTTTGACAGCTTTATCATGTTCAATGTTTATGCCCAACGAGCAACGAATCCGGATGCCATGGAAAAGGTTTGCAATCCCAAACTCCACAAGGAAAATCTGGCGGCATTCCGTTATGTGCTCTCCATCTCTGAAAAACCAGCGGTTTGGGCTGCATGGGGCGCAATTATTGAAAAGCGGGATTACCTGGCAGACTGCGTTCGGGACATGGTGAAAGCAGGACAAGAATATGGTGCAAGTTGGTATTGCGCCGGCGCAGTGACCAAAAAGGGACATCCTCACCATCCACTGTATCTGCGCAAGGACGAAAAAATAAAACCCTTTGATGTGGAAGGCTATCTGGCCTCCCGATAGGAGAAATTATGAAATTATTAATTGCGTCCGACATCCATGGCTCTGCCTATTACTGTGGCAAGCTGATGGAGGTTTTAGAGGATTTTAAACCGGACAAATTGTTGCTTTTGGGTGATCTTTTGTATCATGGCCCCCGCAATGACTTGCCCAAGGACTATGCACCCAAGCAGGTGATTCCCATGCTTAGTGCCCATCAGGACAAGATCATTGCTGTCCGTGGCAACTGCGAGGCAGAGGTAGATCAAATGGTTCTGCCGTTTCCCTGCATGGCGGATTTTGTACAGCTGGAGGTGGATGGCAAGGTCTTTTATCTGACCCACGGCCATCACGCAAACCCGGATAATTTGCCGGAGCTGGAGCAGGGGAGTGTCTTTCTTTCCGGTCACACCCATGTGAAGATGGATGAGGTGCGTAATGGCATTCGTTGCATCAATCCGGGCAGTGTATCCATTCCCAAGGATGGCAGTCACAGTTGTATGGTGTATGAAAACGGAGTTTTCTCCGTGGTAATATTGGAGAAATAATATGGAATGTGAATGCGATACCTGCTGGTATTATGACTATGACGAGGAATATGACGAATATTTCTGCATGATGGATCTGGACGAAGATGAATTCTACCGTTTTTTCGGTTCCGGTAAAAACCGGTGTCCTTACTATCGCCAAGGCGATGATTACACACTTGCAAGGAGGCAATGATATGGCGCGATGTTTGTGCGTGCTTTTGGTTTTGGCGCTGCTGTTATGCGGCTGCGCACAGAACACCGCAGACCCTACAGAACCGACCGGAGATTCAACCCAATCGGGGGAGCTGGTTTCTAAAGGGCTTTACGTACCGAAAAGTGCAGTGGAACTGGCTACCAATGGTGCGGTTCGCAGCTACCAACCCAAGGAAGGAAGCTATGCCTGCACGGTGTTGGGAAATGATCTGGTAGTTATGGGCACAACTGAAAACTCCGGCGAGATGACACTTTACCACGGCAATGACCTGGAAGAAGTAAAGAACATCAGTTTGGGCGCAAATGTTTTGCCGACTACGACACAGCTTCAAAAGAATGCGCAAGGCATTGGTTATTTCGATAAGGAAGCCAAGGCTGTTGTGTTCTTAAACGGAGATTTTGTGGAAATCGGCCGTATGTATTTGCCGGGAGATATTACCGGTAATGCATGGCTGACTGCGGATTGGCAGACAGTATATTACTGTACCGAAAATGGCATCTATGCCATGAATCTGCAGACCGGAATTTCTCGTCTGCTGTATGAGCAAAAGGCATACTATCAAGAGATCATCAGTGGTTTGGGCAATGGAGAGGTATTGTACTATGCCCTGCAAATCACCGAAGGTCAGCAGCAGTATATGCTTATTGATGGGGAAACCGGCGTGCAATTACAGGATGCAACCGGCCTGGAAAAATTGCAAACAAATGGTGATGATTATTTCCTTCCACAGAACATCCGGGGTGTGCGCTTCCTACGCTATGGAAATGGAGAGAGCCACAATGTACTGTGGCCTGCTGAAGAAGATGCTGCACCGCAGATGTTGTTTGCCAACCATGCTGTTGTGATGGTACAGAAGGATGAGCGGCAGACAATACTGACCTATTATGATCTGCAATCCGGAAAACGGACTGCTTCTGTTACGCTGGATGGCGTGATCGAGGTCTGGAGTATGGAAGGCGATGGACATGGCGGTGTGTGGTTCTTTGGCCGGAATGATGCTGAAATAGTTGGTTTGTATTACTGGGATAGCGCCAAGAGCGCTGTAGAAGATTCTGCTCAGTATACGCAGCCACTTTACACCCAAGAAGCACCTAATGAAGAGGGACTTGCGCAGATTGCCCAGAGCGCGGCCACTCTTGGTGAGAAATTCGGCGTAGAGATTTTGGTTTGGAAGGATGCCGCAGCATTGGCACCTGCAGATCAGTTCTTCACAGAAGAATACAGAACCCAGCTGTATGACCACTATCTGGCACGTTTGGAAAAAGCATTGTCCATATTCCCGCAAGAGATATTCAGCAAAGCACCTATGGGCAAGCTGAAGATCGTTTTGCTGCAGGAAATCAAGGGCGAACCGGCATGGGGGACATTATCCCAAACAGATTGCCTGCAATTCCTTAGCGGAAATGTTCCGGCTGTGGCGGTAGTTATGAACGAGAATTTTGAACAAAGCCTCTATCATGGCGTGTATCTTTACATGGAAACAAGAATTCTCAGCACAACAGCCGCTTTGTATGAATGGTTCCGGATCAATCCCTGGGACTTTAGCTATGACAATAGCTACATTACGAATCTGGATCGGACGGATACCCGGTATATAGAAGGCGATAACCGGTATTTTATCAATCTGTTCTCTATGAGCTATGCAAAAGAAGATCGTGCCACGATCTTTGAGTATGCTTGTATGCCAGGTAACGAGGAATATTTCCAAACCTACGCTATGCAGGATAAGCTCAGACGTATCTGCAGCGGTATTCGTTCTGCCTATGGCTTGAAAAATGTGGATACCGTTTTCCCTTGGGAGCAATATAGACAATAAAAACAGGCCTGCTGCACTATGCAGCAGGCCGATTTTTCTTATAGTGTTTCTGTAATGGTGCCACCGCCTATAACGGTATCACCTTGGTACAGTACAACTGCTTGGCCGGGGGTAATGGCACGCTGTGGTGCATCAAATTCTACCCGGGCAAAGCCGTTTTCTTCCGGATAAACAGTGGCGGGCTGTTCCGTCATCCGAGAACGAGCTTTTGCAAAAACACGCATAGGAGCAGTAAGCTCTGGAATCGTATGCCAAAACCAGTCCTTTGCCCGTAATGCCTTATGCATCAGCGCCTCATTTGGACCAACTGTAACCGTGTTTTTCAGCATATCCTTGCCGCAAACATATACCGGCTCGCCCATGGCAAGTCCAAGACCCTTGCGCTGACCTAAGGTGTATCCAACAGCACCTTTGTGCTGGCCGACTACATTTCCGGCTTGGTCAAGGAAGTTTCCTGCAGGATACTGTTTGCCGGTGTGACGCATCATGAATGCAAGATAGTCACCATCGGGAACAAAGCAAATATCCTGACTGTCCTTCTTTTTAGCGGTAAGAAATCCTTGCTTTTCAGCAATCTGGCGTACCTCTGTTTTGGTGAGCGCACCAAGAGGGAAGTGCGTATGCGCCAGTTGCTCCTGAGATAACGCATACAGAAAATAGGATTGATCCTTTGCTTCGTCTACGGCCTTTTTCAGCACCCAACGACCGGAAGAAGGATCTTGTAAAATTTGCGCATAGTGTCCGGTAACAATGTGGCTGCATCCCATGGAATGCGCCTGCTCCAGCAATGTGCCGAATTTCAGATAGCGATTGCAAACCACGCAGGGGTTGGGAGTCAATCCGTTTTCATAGTCCGAAACAAAGGCGTCCATGACTTTGCAGCGAAATTCCTTCTGACAATCCAGAAGATGAAAGGGGATTCCCAAACGCTGGGCAACTGCCTGTGCGTCTTCCGCCGGATCTGCCTGATGCAGCTGCATGGTTGCGCCTACGCAGTCAAAACCTGCCTGACTGGCAAGGTATGCAGCTACAGAGCTGTCAACACCGCCGCTCATGGCGATTAGTGCTTTTTTCTGCGCCATACAATATCCCCTTTCTTGTTTTTGCTTAGTTTATCACAATGCGGCAAGGAAAGCAAATGATTTTCACGGATATGCAGATATTGCAAAGGATAGAAATACTTTACAGCTCAAAAAGTAACAACTTGTAATCTTTTTTAAAGCAAAGCTATTGCAATATTCGACAGCGTTTGGTATAATGTTTATGATTTTGATTTCCCGGAGGTTGCATAAATGAGCAAGAGGAAAATTAGCAGTAAGGTTGTAGCAATCCTATTGTGTATAGCGATGCTGTTGTCTGTTACTGTCGTGGCAACCGGAGAAGAAACACCCCCGGAATCCTCGGGGACTGAGCAGGAAACACCCCCTGCAACCGGAGGAGAAACGCCGGAAACTCCGCCTGAGAATCCCGGTGAGAATCCTGAAACACCGCCGGATACTCCCACAGATACCACGATGAAGGTATCTGACGAGCTTTTGCGTGTATTGAAACAGTTGGAAGGTTTCAATCCCCATGCCTATTGGGATCACAAGCAGTGGAGTATCGGTTACGGCAGTAAGTGCCCGGAAGGTTACGAAGCTTATTATGATGCCGATCGTGGCGGTAATACGATTACAGAAGCATACGCGGAAGAATTGCTGCGTGGTGAATTGGACTTTTTTGAAGGGAAAATCAACGATTTCATCAAGAGAAATGGGCTGACACTTTCCCAAAATCAGTATGATGCTCTGGTATCCTTTACATACAATACCGGTGCCAACTGGACCAACGGAACTACCGGTAATTTCAACAGCGCAGTTATCTCCGGTGACACCGGCTCGCACATACTCTATGGCTTTATGCTGTGGAGTTCCGCCAGTGGCCGGCATATCCTGATCTCGCGTCGTATTGTGGAGATGAACATTTATGCCAACGGCATTTATGCAGAAGATGCACTGGATAAAGAAAGTCTTCCGGATCGCTATCGCATTGCATTTATGGATGGCAATGGTGGCACAGTGGAATATGACGAACACGGTTTCGATACTGAGAATCCTATTCCCGTAAAAACCAAGTTCAAAAATGGCGGCTATCCCACAGGCCCGGATGAAACCGGTGCGATTGTCACATATGTACTGGACGGTTGGTACACAGAGCGTGTCGGTGGCACAAAAGTGGAACTGTTAGATGCAAGTATCCCTAGTGGTATGGTGCTGTATGCCCACTGGAAAACGCCCAACGGTACACCGGTGATCGTTCCCCGGCAAGAAAGTGGATTAAAAATTCCCGTTACCGTTACCGGTGAGGGCGTGAATGTCCGTACCGGCCCAGACACATATTTCCATTCCTTGTATAAGGCTAATGCCGGCGAGCAACTGGAAATTACAGAAGTTGTTAGCCGTGGCGGTTTGATTTGGGGTCGCAGCGGCGACAAGTGGATCGCACTGAAATATACGGATTATAATGATGCACTGAGCAAGGTGCTGCCTACATGGGGCAAGGTTACCGGGGTAGGTGTAAATGTTCGCGCCGGTGCCGGCACGAGCTATGATTTGGTTGAAGGTGCGCAGAAAACAAAGGGTGATCTGGTTCTGGTTTCCGAATGGAAATCTGACGGCACCATGATGTGGGGCAAGATCGAGGAAGGTTGGATCGCACTGCAGTATGTGACCTTTGAAGGTGTTTTGCCTCCCAATGAAACAGTGCAGTCCATTGAGTTAACAAAGCAGCCGGATAAGCTGACCTATGTGCATAAGATAGATTCCCTGGATATCACCGGTGGTAAGCTGCTGCTGACCTATGCAGATGGTTCTACCACAATCGTAGAGATCACAGATGAGATGGTTTCCGGTTTTGACAATACCAACATTGGCGAAAACACGATCACTGTCACATATCAGGAAGCTACCACTACTTTTGTAGTGCAGATCGTGAAAGCAAAGGTCCTTTTCCAGATGGAAGACGGCACGGTGATCAGCGAGCAGGAATACCTTGTTGGTGATACGATCCAGCTTCCGGAAAATCCTGTAAAGCCCGCAGATAATGTCTACAGTTATACATTTGCAGGCTGGGATAAGGAAATCAATGAAACATGTGAGGGAAATGCAGTCTATACAGCAACCTTCTCCTCCACCTACATTGATTATACTGTAAAGTTCCAGAATGAAGATGGAACAGTGATTTCTGAGCAGACCTATCATTGGGGCGATGCAATTACAGTGCCTGCAGATCCTACAAAAGCAGCAGACAACACCTATACCTATGCCTTTGCCGGTTGGGATAAGGCTGTGGAGGCTGCCTGCAACGGCAACGTAACTTATATTGCCACCTTTGAAAGCATTTATATCGAGTACACAGTGACATTCCAGTATGAAGACGGTACCGTGATCCAGCAGTATACACTGCACTATGGTGATACTGTAACAGTACCGGAAAAGCCTGCTGCTCCGGATGGATATCAGTTTACAGGCTGGGACAAGGAAATTACTGTTTGTCAGGGCAATACAACATATACAGCTGTATTTGCGCTGCGTGATTATAAGGCCGGCGACCTGGACGGTAATGACGAAGTGAACACAGATGATGTATTCAAGCTTTTGATGTATATTTCCTTGCCTAATATGTTCCCAGTAAAAGGTGAGGCGGATTTCACCGGTGATGGTGCAGTGACAACCGATGACGTATTCAGACTGTTGCTGCACATTTCCTTGCCGGATATGTTCCCTCTGTAAAGTATATTGCCGGATTGTTCTATGACGAAAAGAGGTAAACTTATGAAAAAAGTAATTCTGATTTTGCTGTGCGTGATGTTGATTGGCGCAATGGCATTGTCTGTATCTGCAGAAGGCAGTAGTGTTTCCCTTGCTCCTTCTGCGAAAACCTTGGAACGCGGTGATACATTTACCGTAGTGGCCAATCTGACCAATGCTGAGAATATTCAGATATGTACGGTCGCACTGCAGTATGATACGAATGTCTTTGAACTGACCGGAGGTACCTGCGATGTAACGGGTGCTCTGGGTAGCGTTCTTCCTGCAGATAAAGCCGGTACATTTTTCCACAGTGCAGGTGCTGTTGTGAATGGCCAAGTTTTCACCTTCAACTTTAAAGTGAAGGAGAATGCAACCTTCGGTTCTTACGAAATTAAGCCGATTGCTGCAATTACTGTAACTGGCAGTTCCAGCAGTAGTGAAATCACTGCTACCGGCACGACGGTTACCATTTCTTGCTCCCATTCCTATCCCAAGGATTCTGATGGTCACTATGTTTACACCCAGGATGGCACAGAAAAGCATGTGCAGGTTTGCGAAAAGTGCGGATATGAAAACAAGGGATATCACGATTGGAATGACGGCAACGGCAAAGCCCAGTGTGGCGTTCCTACCACAATTACGTATACCTGCTTGATTTGCCAGACTGTCAAGACAGAGGAAGTTGGTCCTTTGGAGCATACCTACGACGGCAGTTGTGATACTAGTTGCAATAACTGCGATGCACCCAGAGAGGTTACCCACAATTACGCACTGGTCAATACTGATGCAGAGGCACACTGGTACGAGTGTGATTGTGGAGCACTGAAGTCCGGAAGCTGGGAAAAGCATGTTCCCGGTCCGGAAGCTACAGAAGATTCTGCTCAGGTATGTACAGTCTGTAATTATGAAATCGCACCCATTTTGGCGCACGATCATGTAATCGGAGAGGATATGGTCAGCGACTCTAAGTACCATTGGTACCGTTGCACAAAGTACGGTTGTACCCATACCGAACAGAAAACAGCACATAGCTATGATGACGATTGTGATGTCAGCTGCAATGTTTGTAACTATATTCGCAACGATGCACCCCATAAGTATCGCCCTGAGTGGCAGGCAAATGCCGAGGGACACTGGCAGGTGTGTAGCGCTTGTAACGCTAAGTCCGAGGTGCTGGAGCATATTCCCGGCCCCGGTCCCACAGAAACGCAACCCCAGTTCTGTGAAGAGTGCAGTTTCCGCATTAAGATGGAACTGAGCCATGTTCACAGTTTTGGCGATAAGTGGTATAATGATGACAATAAACACTGGCAGAGCTGCGCAGAATGTTCTGAGGTGGCAGCTATGGCAGAACATGATTGGGATGACGGTGTGACTGTCGAGGATGGCATTGAATATACTTGCTCTGTTTGTGAAAAGAAACTGACTCTGACAGAGCCTATGCCCTCTGAACCTACTACAACACCTACAAACCCGGCAACGACTGCGCCTGCAGGTGGAGCACCAGAAGAGTCCAAGGGCTTCCCCTGGCAATGGGCAGGCATTGCAGCAATCGTGTTGATGATCGTTGGCGTCGTACTGCTGGTGATCGAATTCATCCGTAGCCGCAAGTCCAACATGCACGGTAAGTTCAGCAAATAATCAGGTAGGGAACGGCCTTCGGGCCGTTCCTCTGTTTTTATATAAAAAAAGCGAAAAATGTGTAAAATACTGGTTGCAAATTGACGGATGAGATGCTACAATAAAATCGTGAAAGGTTGGGTCTGCGATGCAGTACCAACACGATTTATTTACCCGAAAGGGATATTTTAAGGAGGAAAACACAAAATGAAGAAACTCAGCAAAATCTTTGCAGTAGTTCTGTGCCTGGCTCTGGCTCTGTCCCTGCTGCCCTTCGGCGCTGCTGCAGCATCCGAAACTGCTACCCTGGACTTCACCTCTCTGACCAAGAAGGGTGAGGAAATCACTGACGGTGCTCTGGATCTGTTCCAGAAGGCTGGCGCTGGTGATGCTCTGACTGCTGTTACCCTGACCAAGGTTTATGATGGCAACGGCACTGGCGGCGCATATGAGAACACCGCAGGCTTCCTGAAGTGCGGCACCGGCAAGGTTGACGGCGCTCTGGAACTGACCTTCTCCAAGAAGGTTGTTAAGGTTGAAATCACCTGCCACGACTGGTACAAGAAGTCCGATAGTTACCCCACCAATAGCAACACTGTTGCTGTAAATGGTGGCACCGCTCAGCTGGCTCCCTACACCACCGATGGCACCATGGGCGTTCTGACCTTCGATCTGGCTACTGCAGCTGAGACTGTCAGCATTGCTATGGATAACACCGGCTCCAGCTTTGGCCGTGTATTCATTTCCAAGATCGTTATTACTTTCGCTGAAGACACCGGCAACACCGGCAACACCGGCAACACTGGCAACACCGGCAACACCGGTAACACCGGCAACACCGGTAACACCGGCAGCCAGCCCGACAAGGTCGGCGACAACACCGCTATCGTTGCTATGACTTCCGTCATGGCTGTTGCTGTGGTTGCTATGGCTGTCCTGGTCATCGGCAAGAAGAGAATGTTCTAATTCTCCCTTACTTAAATAAAGACACCCCCTCGTTTGAGGGGGTGTTTTTTTGCCTTTTTGTTGCAAATGGTCGAATGGTATGGTAGAATATGGAACAGAATTTATAGAAAGAAGGGTATTCCGATGAAAAAGTATCTTGCATTTATTTTGACCATGGTTCTACTTGTTTTCTGCTTTGCCGGTTGCAAGGAAGAACCAGAGATTCAGGGCAGCACAGCACCCCAGTACGATGTTATTTCCATTGAAAGAGCATTGGAACTTTGCGGTGAGCCCGGAAATATCACAACAGAACGTTACTACATCCGTGGCACTATCGAATCCATCACCAATCCTACCTACGGTGCAATGATTATCACAGATGGCACCCATTCCATCAGCGTTTACAACACTGCCGGTTATGCAGATATGGCGGACAAGCCCTATAAGGGTGACGAGGTTCTGCTGCACTGCATTCTGCAGAATCATAATGGCACCAAGGAAATCAAGGCTGCTGACCTGATTGAGTTTAAGCGTGCTGAGATCGTGGCGGACGAAAGTTTGTATACTGATATGAGCATTGCCGATGCCCGTAATGCAGAAGAAGGTACACTGGTCAAAGTAGATGGTGTGGTTGCGCAGATCACCTATGCCAACGGGATGATTCCTTCCGGTGTGATCATTGTGGACGATACCAGCTCTATTTATGTGTATGATGGCAATATTGCAGGACGGGCAAAGGTTGGCAATACCATTACTGTGCTGGCTTCCAAGACCTGGTGGATCCTTGAAGATGAGGTAAGCAATGCGCAGAAATTTGGCTATGAGGGCTGTTGCCAGCTGGAAAAGGCGACTCTGGTTTCTATCAGCGAGGATGTTAAGGAATTTGACAAGTCCTGGATCACAGAAACCACCGTCAAGCAGATCATGGACAACCCCATGTCCAATGACATCACCACGAAGATTTTTAAGGTCAATGCTCTGGTAACCAAGGCCGAGGGCAAGGGCTTTATCAACTACTATTTCAACGATCTGGACGGTACCACCGGTTCTTACACCTACACCCAGTGCAATGGCTCAGACTTTGCATGGCTGGATCAGTTTGATGGCAAGATCTGCACAGTATATTTGATGGCGTTGAATGCGAAGTCCTCTGCAGCTGGTTGCGTATATCGCTTCCTGCCTATCGCAGTTTCTGATGATGGCTTCCAGTTTGACACTACCAATGCTGCAGAATTTGCAGTCAAATATCATGGCGTAGTGCAGTTCCAGTCCAGTTATAGCGGCAACCCTGAACTGGAGGTCATTACATCTGTTTCCTCCGATCTGTTGGGCTTTGAAAATGCCAAGCTGAGCTATTCCTCCAACAATAATAATGTTGTTACTTTTATACTTGTAAATGGCAAGTGGGAAATGCACTGTCTGTCCACCGGTAAGGCAACTGTCACGGTGACTGGTTCCTATGGTAACAAAACCTATTCTGAAACTGTGGAAATCTCTGCAGAGATCACCAAGGAAGAGACAAAGGCACCCACTGTTGCAGAAGTCATCGATGCAAGCGTGGGTACAGAAATCACCGTTAAGGGTATCGTTGGTCCGTCCCTTGTCAATAGGGTCGGCTTCTATCTGATTGACGATACCGGTATCATTGCTGTTCTGACAGATGAGGCTACTATGGGTACGCTGAAAATCGGTCAGGAAGTGGTGCTGTCCGGTGTGCGCCATCAGAATACAAAGGGTCAGGTAATTGGCCAGACCTGCATCAAGGACGCTAAGGTTGTGACCAATAACTATGGTTCTCACGATTATAACACCAGTTTCTTCATCACCGACAAAACCTTGGCTGATTTCTATGCTTTGGACATCAACACCAACTATACCACAACGGTATATGTCCTGAAGGCCACAGTTCAGGTTCAAGAAACACAATACTACTCCACCATCGCATTGACCAGCGGCAATACGAAGGTCAGTCTGTACTGCTCCAGCGCAAACCAGTATAACTGGTTGAAGTCTTTTGCAGGCCAGGAGGTTACCCTGGAAATCGCGCCCTGCAACTGGAATGACAAGGATTACTATACGGGCTGTGTGCTGGCTGTACGCAATGCCGACGGCAGCAAGACTCTGAATGAACTGAATTTCAGCAAGTAAACAAAATGCACCTCCGGGAAATTCCGGAGGTGCTTCTTTTTATTTTACATATCCATCTTGCAGATAGGGGTGAATGCCTAATATCTGGCAGAGGGATTCGTATTCTTGCTTGTATTGCTGGATTTTCTTTTGATTTACATTCTTAGATTTTACTGCCCGGATGAGGACATTTTTCGGTGTTTCCTCCGGATCGATCAGTTCCAATGCAACCACATCATAATGATTGATCTGAAGAATCTTGCATCGCAGAGCATCTGTGGCGGCATCGGCAAATTTCTGCTTCAGAATGGAGTGTTCCAGAAGAAGATCCGTTGCGTTACCGTTGGGCTTCAACTGATGCATCATTTCATGATGGCAGCAGGGGGTGGAAAGGATCACCCGGGAACCGGAGTCAATGCCCTTTGCCAAAACAATATCCGTTGCGATATCGCAAGCATGGAGGGAAACGGTCAGATCCGGTGTGCGGCGTATGGGAAATTCACGAATATCACCTGCCACAAAGTGCAGACCCGTGTAGCCCAGCTTTTGGGCGACCTCTTTGCAATATGCGATCACATCCTGCTTCAAGTCCACGCAATCCATGACTACATCCAAGCCACGGATCTTTGTGAAATAATAATACACTGCAAAGCTCAGATAGCTTTTTCCACAGCACAAATCCAGGATATACAATTCCTTGGTGTCCGCAATGTTATGCTCGATATCTGCAACCATTTCCAGAAAACGATTGATCTGGCGGAATTTAGAACGTTTCTTGTCAAAAATACGGCCGCTCCTATCCTGAACACCCAAAGCAATGAGGAAATCCACCGGCTTATCAGCAGGGATGATGTACTTCTTTTCCCGATTGTGGTCAAGACTTGCAGTAGTGGCGCTTTCTTTGCGAATACGATCAATGACAGTAACCTTGCCTTTTTTGGAAACCTTGATCTCACAGTCACCGCCGGTGGTGCGGATGTTGGCCTGTTTATATTGCTCGGGAATCAGTTCCAGTAAATCATCGGCTGCCTGCGCAACGGGGATGTTCTTATGAACTGCCTTTCCGTCAGATAAAAAGCTTTCTAAAGTAAGATAAAGACCGTCTTTCAACTGAACGAGCCTTCCGGTAGTGCGAAGAATCGTAGAATCCTGACACTTGCTGAGGGTCAAGCCGATCAGCGTCTGATTTTCAAAAATGTGTGTAAGAAGTTGTTTCATAATGCTTCTCCAGTGGGAAATGAAAGCCCCCTTGTGCAAGGGGGCTTTTACAATATTTCTTAGTAAGCGATGCCCCAGTAGACCATCTTGTCAGCGGGCTTGCCGCAGCAAGCGCAAGTCTTGCCCAGATCTTCCTGAGCAAAGGGAATACAACGGGAAGACATGCCAGCCTTTTCCTTCATGGCCAGTTCGCATTCCAATTCGCCGCACCACATGGTCTTGATATAGCCGCCGTTGGCATCCTGCAGAGCCTTGGCTTCTTCCAAAGAATGCGCCTCATAAATATGCTCGTCCAGGTTCTTCTTTGCCTTATCGTACATCTGCTGCTGAACAATCTTCAACTGCTCAGCAACGGCTGTTTCCAGATTCTCCAGCTTAACTACGATCTTTTCACGGTCGGTACGACGAACGATGACACATTCGCCATTTTCCAGATCACGGGGACCGCATTCCACACGGACGGGAACACCCTTCATTTCGTATTCTGCACACTTCCAACCCATGGAGTTGTCGGAATCGTCCAGCTTAACACGCAGACCGGCGGAAATCAGGCGACTCTTGAGTTCGGCAGCTGCTTCCAGAACACCGGGCTTGTGCTGTGCCACGGGCAGAATGACTACCTGCACGGGGGCAACCAGGGGAGGGAGCACCAGACCGTTGTTGTCACCGTGGGTCATGATGATACCGCCAATCAAACGGGTGGAAACGCCCCAAGAGGTTTCGTGGGGATTGGTCTTCTGATTGTTCTTGTCAGTGAATTCAATTTCAAAAGCCTTTGCAAAGCCGTCACCAAAGTAGTGGGAAGTACCGGCCTGCAGTGCCTTACGGTCGTGCATCATACACTCAATGGTGTAAGTAGCCTCAGCACCGTTGAACTTTTCCTTATCAGTCTTGCGACCCTTGGTTACGGGCATAGCCAGCACATTTTCACAGAAATCAGCATACACATTCAGCATGGTTTCAGTGAACTGCTGTGCTTCTTCTGCAGTGGCGTGAATGGTGTGACCCTCCTGCCACAAAAATTCTCTGTGACGCAGGAAAGGACGGGAGGTTTTCTCCCAACGCAGAACGCTGCACCACTGGTTATACTTCATAGGCAGATCCCGGTGGGACTGCAGCACATGAGCAAAGTGCTCACAGAACAAGGTCTCCGAAGGGGGGCGGATGGCATAACGCTCTTCCAGCTTGTCCACACCACCATGTGTGACCCATGCGCATTCCGGAGCAAAGCCTTCTACGTGATCCTTTTCTTTCTGCAGCAGACTTTCGGGAATCAGCAGAGGCATGTAGACATTTTCTACGCCCTGAGCCTTGAACATCTTGTCCATGACCTGCTGGATATTCTCCCAAATGGCATAGCCATAGGGACGGTAAATGAACACACCCTTAATGGAAGAATAGTCGATCAGCTGTGCCTTGGTACAGACATCGGTGAACCATTGAGCAAAGTCAACCTCCATGTCGGTGATCTGCTCAACCTTTTTATCTTTTGCCATAATATTTCATCCTCTCGGTTTGCATACTTCGATACATTATATTATAGCACTATTGTCAAGACCTGCATAGAATGACATGAAGTTTTTTTACTCCGAAAAGGAGGCCGTTTATGATACCAATAACCTTGACCTTAGAACCGGCAGTGATCCGGTTTTATGCACATATTGCTACACTTTCCGGTCTGCCCTTGGAGCAGGTGCTTGCAGATGCACTTTTTAAGCTGGCAGGAGAATTGAGTTTAGAAGCTTTGAAATCCAAGGAAATTGACTTGTAATTCCTATAAAAATTTGCTATACTTGTCCACAGATTGAAAATGGAGGGGATTTTGTGAAATCCATTCGTGATATTTATAAGATCGGCAAGGGTCCGTCTTCTTCCCATACCATGGGTCCTGAACGTGCTGCGAAGATGTTTAAAGCGCAGCATCCGGATGCAGATGCCTTTCGGGTGATTCTGTACGGTTCTCTCAGTAAGACCGGTGTCGGACATGGCACCGATCGTGTGCTGCGGGAGGTTTTGTCACCTTTGCCTACGGAAATTATCTTCTCTCAGGAAGAGTTGACTGATTTCCATCCCAATACCTTGGACTTTATTGCACTGAAGGATCAAAAGGTAATTGGCGAACTGCGTGTGGAGTCCGTGGGTGGCGGCGATATTCGCTATTCGGGCCAAAAAGAAGAGAAGGCTGACGAGGTTTATATTGAGCATTCCTTTGCAGAAATTGCAGATTTCTGCAAATGGCGTTACATTACCAAACTTTCGGACTATGTAGAATTGAACGAGGGTGAGGAAATCTGGGATTTCCTGATGGAAGTCTGGCAGGTTATGAAGCAATCCATTGCAGATGGCTTGCGTATTACCGGAGTTTTGCCCGGCGGATTGAATGTTCAGCGTAAGGCAAAGTTCTTATTGGAACAGAAACCGGAGGAGAAGCATCCCGGTTTGATGGAATTTCAAAGCATTGCCGCTTATGCCTATGCCGTAGCAGAGCAAAATGCTGACAACGGTACCATCGTTACAGCACCTACGTGCGGTGCTTGCGGTGTTGTGCCTGCAGTGCTGAAATATGCCCAGGATACCCGTGGCTTTACAGATGAGCAAATCATCCGTGGTCTGGCAACAGCCGGTATTATCGGTAATTTGACAAAGCGCAATGCATCTATTTCCGGTGCAGAGTGCGGCTGTCAGGCAGAGATCGGCACAGCTTGCTCCATGGCAGCGGCAGCGCTGGCAGAGTTGTATGGCCAAAATCTCGATCAGGTAGAATATGCGGCTGAGGTTGCAATGGAACATCACTTGGGTTTGACTTGCGATCCCATTTGCGGTTTGGTGCAGATTCCTTGCATTGAGCGTAATGCTGTTGCCGCTATGCGTGCTATGAATGCCTGCAATCTGAGCTATTTCCTTACCGGCTCCCGAAACATCAGCTATGATATGGTGTGTCGTGCTATGCATGATACGGGCATTCACCTGAATCACCAGTTCCGTGAAACCAGTGAAGGCGGTTTGGCAAGACTTTATAATCGTAAGAAATAACCGAAAGGGAGAAATATATGAAATTAGGTATCGGTGATGAAACTACCGAATCCATATTTCAATGTATCTCCACGAATGCCGATAAAGCTTGATAAACACTTGGTTTTCCAATATTTCTAAAACACATAAGTCCACGTAACTCTATGCCTTTCCACGGGAAAATGGCGTAAAAATGGCATAGAGAAAAATCAGCGGACAGCCTGCGAAAAAATGCATACTGCTACCATAAACAGCCACCCGGCGGTAAGACCAAATTGGTCTCACCGCCGGGTGTTTTTGTTGATGATTATCTTCTTTGAATCACGCCGCAGGCAATCTTCTTTCCGGCATTGCCGGCAGGTTGAGTATGGAAGTCATCTGAATCGCTGTGTATAACTACAGTCCGACCAATAATCCCATTCACAGAAAAGCGATCTGTTTTTACAGCCAAATATGCGTTACCTTGACACCACAGCAATGGTGGCAGATCCCCTGCGTGTTCCGGATGACCTCGGCCTAATGGATTGTAATGACCTTTTGTTCCTTGGAAACCCACTCCAGAGCAATCTCTACCTTGATGAATGTGTAATCCAAAGAATCCTGTTTCACTTACCTTTGGCAGGCTGGAAATCTTCGCTTCAATCAGTACACAGCCACTTTCCTGATAAAACTGAACACAGCCGGATAACTGTGGTGCCTCTTTCCCACCTACAATCCGCGCCACCGCATCCGGATTATTTCTGCAACACTGCATAAGCTCACCTCATATCAGGCTATGCTATCAACCCATCCTTTGTCACAGAATTCTACGTTATCAACACAACGCACCAACTTCACTATCTATAAAGATCCTTTAGATTTAAAATTATTGGAAGAATTTTCCTTGCACAACATTTGCGATATGATTATAATGGTATTATAAATTGACAAAACTTGACTTAGGCAGGTGAATTCCAATGTTGACTGAACGCAAAAATGAGGTCCCTGGTACAACTGAGAAAAAGAAGCAGTACTCTCCAATTGTCTTTGTGAATAATCCCGTTAAAGATTCTGATCACGATGTTATCGGATTTGATGCACAGGTTAAGACACTTCAGGACGCAATCGATGATGGGGCAACAATGATCGGTGTTATCGCTGATTATGGCACAGGAAAGTCGAGTATGACCGAACTACTTTGCAATAGCTTTGTGGAGAAGGGACATCCCGCCCCAATCAAGATTAATATGTGGGATAGCTTAACACAGGCGAATTTGAAGGATGATACTACCGGCGTTTCCAATCTCACAAGATCTTTTTTATCTCAGCTTGCAAACGGAAAAGGTTCAACATTTAGTAGCTATATCAACAAGTTACTAAGCAGAAACTATGGTAATATTTCCTTCGCATCTAGTAATCCATGGCGTTTTTGGGTTTTTGCAATTATCGCGGGATTACTATTTGGCTTACATATGATGGCCTCGGTGTCTGGTACTGGTGTTATAGCACAACTGCCGCAGTGGCTTACGTGGGTTACAATAGTGATTCCATTTATCAAGGCATTATCACCTTGGTTTCTCGTGTTAGCAATTGCTTCCCTGCTATGGGGGTTAGTAAACTTAAGTATCGTTTTCTCTCATTGGAAAATGCCCTCTCGAAGAGAACTGGAAATCAACGATGTATTTGATACGTATAGAGTTATTGCCAAAAAACTAACACCGCTGTGCAAGAAGAAAAAAAGGCTAGTTTTTATAGATGATTTAGACAGAATAAATGACAAAAAAATCATCATCGCATTCTTAAAAGAATTGTACCGCTTTCAAGACTCAATCATCAAAAATAAAGACAGCATCGTTTTCATTGTTTCAGTAAAACCTGAGTCAGAATTGATCAATAACGGCAACCAATCTGCGTCACCAGTAGGCGTTAGTACAAGCACTACAGCCACATCACAGATCTATCCTAAGGTATTTGATACTACACTATTCCTCAAACCTATACACTTTGACGATTATGATTCTATACTTTTGAGATTAATTAAAAGTGCTCCCGAAAAGAAAAAAGCACTGGAAGAATTAATTGAAAAGGAAATCGATAAATCGTTACCTTATTCCTTTAGATGGATTAAATACGGCACAAACCTGACATTACGAGATTTAAAAGATAGGTTGAACCACGCTGTTGCAATTATGGTTTCGCTTAAGAATAAATCGTATGTAAATAATTCTGCAGCTGATTTTGAAGCTTGCACAGCGGTAGCCTATCTCGAAAGTCAGTATCCAAATGAGTATTATCGTTTAATAAAGAACGAGGAGTCGTTTGCAAAATTTATCCAAGCAAGCTACACAATTGTAAATGATGCAACAATTGAAGAAGACACCAGCAAGTTAACTAAAATGTTTTCGTCTTGTTTCGGTAGTGAAAAGTATAAAGATGACTTTATAAAAACCCTGTGTGGAATGGTAATGGAGAAAACTTTCAAAGATGACTTTAGAATGTACTTCTATACCTATCCAAAAGACAGTCATATAAAGACTACAGAAGAACGCGAAATATGCAATTGTTTGCTATTCCCTAAACAATATTCTATCCCAGCTAATTTAGACACATATGTTAAATTCGCATATGTTTCCGGGGAGAATGAGACCATTGTCAAAACCCTTATACCCTTGGAAATCTTTCCTCCAATAGTTATTGAGAACGGAACGCTTCTTAACCAAGCGGTTGAGGTATCTGTTGATAAAGCTTTTGCTGTGTTTTCAAAAAGAGTCATCGATGTTAAGGATCCTCAAAAGGATCTATCCGGGTATTGGGCAAAGATTGCAGACATACAAGGGCAAAACCATTCAGATTTTATCAACCGTTGTATTAAAAAAGTAGCGGCAATTGATGATCCAAAAAAGATTATTCAAATACGCTTAGATATTATTAAGGGTCTCGGAAAGAACATCCTGCTTTTTAAGGATCTATTTGTTGATACCCAAGCTATGCCGCAAATCACAAAAGAAGAAATCGCAGCAATTGCGGATCCTGATATTTATATCCTACTTATCAACTTGGCAGCCATCAAACCTCAGCACCGCGAATATTTGTGCACTGCAATTAATTCTTCTCAGCCAGTCTTCCATGAAGGCGTTTGGGACAAAGCAGTAAACGTTATGAAAGCCTTTTCGCAAATCGTTCCATCCCAAGAAATAGGTGTTGATATTCTGACTTTCCTTAAAAACAACAAATATCTTGACGAAGAAATGTTCTCTGTAGTATGTTCCGCAAATATTTCTCACAAAGAAATTGCCGAGTACATTAACAAATTCGATCCCGTTGAGTTGTCCCAAGGCTATCTAGAGTTGCTGGACCAGTTAGGATTTAGCACCTTCATCAACGAGAATATCGTTGTTTATATGATGGAGCATGCTATGTTCTTTACACCAATTCTGTTCTATGTAAATAATAACAATCTGCATCAGATGGATAGATTCTTGGGGTATGGAATTAAGGCCAAAGAGGCTTGCAAAAAAATCAATAAGATTGATTCTAAAATAGTAGTTACCTTTAGAAAGCATTGTTTGAAAATCAAGGCATTGCGTTTGTACGACTTGTTCTATGAAGAATATCCATTAATAACCGTAGATGAGTACAAAATGTTTCAGCACACCTCTAATGCAATTTACCATATAAACACAGAAGCAATTGATGAGGGAAATGTATCTGCACTGCTAGAGATCATTTACGCCCGTAATTATTCCGCTGAAGATCTTGTGTATCTGTTTGAATATTTGTTCAAGGCAGATGTAAATATGAACTGCATAGATGATGTTTCAACGATCAATTCAATAATTGATAAGATTGAATTCCAGCGGTTTTCTACAGAACTGCTTTCTTATGAGCAAAGATCTCGTGTATATTTATCCTTTAGTGACCATTACGATATTAGTGATTCCGAAGATGCAATCAGTTTCACAAAGTGTTTCGGCTGTTTTATTCCTGAGATCGAGAAAATAATTAGTAGCGACAATAAAGCTAATAAAAATTATTGTGAACTAATCGCTGAAATGGATGAACTGACAGATGTTGCATTGCTTTGGCTAAAAAATAATTATTTCATTTCCGCTGCATCGGAAAGCATATGTAATATTCTCTTTGAAAAAGGATGGCACACAGACTATATCGTTGCTAGCATGTTGAGAGAGAAGCGAATGATTATGCACGATAAGATTGAGTTCTCGTCATATATTGATGCATATACCAATGTTGATGAGGTGTTTGATCTTATGTCAGACCACTGGGACTTCTTGGAAGAACTTCAGCAGCAAGCTGATTTTAGCAAGCTGACAGAAGAACAGATTATTCCTATGTTTAAAGTCCCGCAAACTGAACGATTCTTTACTTATATGCTTTCTGATAACACTACACTTGACTTAAAGAAGCTGTATTTAAAGGATTTCAAGAAGTTTAAGGAAGAAAAAGACAGCATAGCATTCCAACGTTTAATCTGCAAACCTGAGAATATCAAATTAGTAGACAGCGTTGAATTAAAAGAAAGCATTTACCAAAGATTGTGGGATTCAAACCGCACACATAAAGGTCTTTTCACTAGGTTCTGGAATAAGGAATGGGCAAAGAAACTATCTCAAGCCCAACCGGTGTAGGTTGTTAATTGTTGAACCATTATAACTCTCCGTTAATAATAGAATTGTCCTTAAAATAGCCACAGCAAACTTCGTAGTTAATGAGTGCGTGTTTTGTATAATCCTTGTAAAAATCCCCCGCTTTTACAATAAAAGCGGGGGATTTTGTGTTCGGGCAGGTATCTTACGCATTTTCGGATACATAGAAAAACGACGTTTCTGGCAACTTATCAAGCTGCCTTCCAAAGCATTTTGTAACATCATTTGCTTTCATAACCACGAAAGGTGGGTCATGTTTGACTGTCTTTCCGTTAACTGTTAAACTAACACGGGCATCTTCCAATGCACCAATCAAAATGCCCCGTTCTGTTTGCTTATAAGGGTCTCTACCCATACGTGCTATTTGAGAATAGATGCGAATAGTTTTTACTCCAATTAACTCATCAGGATTTTGTGCCAATACTTTTATTGTTACTGTATTGCCTTCCCTTACAGCAAATTTTAAGCCTGTTCTAGATAATATCATATTAAGAAGCCTCCTGCTTATCTTGACTTTTTAACCACGTGAGAAAATCATCAATACTGACCATAAAAAGGTTTGTGTATCTCTGGAGTAGATTGCTAATGAATCTGTCTATCCCATAGATATCCATACATTGTAGTAATTCCTCATATTTATAATCGTTGATGGTCACACCAAAGGTTAATAACGGGAACTGCTTCTTAGTATTTTTATTCATCTGTCTTGTGTAGATGTTTTCACTGAAATCGGGAACAACTGTAATATAATCCTTCCATTTTTCCTTTAGTTTATTGTTGCATACTTGTTTGTTAACTGAATAAATTAGAGAACCAGATTTTTTAGACATAAAGGCTGCTTCTAACAAGTCACCATATTTTATATCAGATGGTTGATTTGCGTTTGCATCATTTTCATCATAAAGCGAGAACGACGAACACAGTGTAGAATACATACTTGTATTCTTATCGTTAAGATATCGAAAATGAAAACGCACAATTTGACCTTCACTAACATCTTCTACCAAATACAGATGGAATTTTTGGCAAAGCCGTTGAATAAACCCTTGAAAGTTTTCATAAATGAGCGGAGCATTGATTCTCATAATCTGTGATATTAGATCTTGTTCGCTTTGCTCGAAATATGAATAGAGATCAGGATTCTTCATATATTTTAGAAGCAATGCATCGATCTCTTCTGCAGGGTGGTCTATGTCAAGACCGTCTACATTCAGATTTTCATATAGCTCATATCTATATGTTTCCATTATATCCATCGTATCTAAAGAAATCTCGTGCAATTTGTCCTGATAGAATTTACTATACTCTAAAAAATCCGTAGATGCATACACGGTTTTTCTGCAGTTGTTGTTAGCAGCACTTAGTTCAATAGCTCCCTGTGCTTCTTCAAACCTTATTGGGCGTATCAGTTTATCCGAATTATGCGCTTTAGATCCCGTATATATGCTTAAATCAGGAATGAACTCGTTCCCATCATTTATTCTTCGGACAAAGATGTCCATAGAGTTTAAATCAAGGTTAAACATATATAGGGAGTAATAATGATCCTGTGTATGATCCGTCCCATTCTCTGGCCAGCCAAATCCGGTCATTAAAGTGTGCATAGCATGACGATTGTTAGACCAGTTAACGACTTTTCTATCATGTGTATGACCACACAAATACACATTAGCGCACATATTATTATATGAAATCATATGAGAGAAAAGTGCATCCTGCTCAGTACCATACAGACATTCAATTGGATGATGTCCCATTGCGAATGTCATCACAGCAGGATCCGTTTCATAGTTTTCAATTGTGTTACGAATCTGCGCATTTATTTCATCAAGTTGAAATTTCCCAAGTATAAGCTTTCGAGTATCTTTTTCATCTACACAACTCCAAGCAGTGTTAAGCAAGATAAAACAGTATTTCTTTTCATCAATTTCTATGGTGTGTACACCGAAAGTGTTCTTTGCAATTTTCCCAATCTCCGGCATACAAAATAAATCGTTGTAGATGTAGTGTATTAGATCATTATATCCAGACTCCTCGTATGTCGCTACTTGTAGTGGCCATAGGGAATCTCTAAAATTCTTTCCAAATAAGCACTCATTAGATTCGTTTAGCAATCCTCTATAAGCAGGAATTAGAATTGCGTTTGAATCCGTTCTTTTTTTGTCATGATTTCCAGGAACAATGTATATAGCTTTCACTTTATTTTCTGTTATTTCTTTAAGCCGCTGGAAAAACTTCTTGGCGTTTGCCGCTGCATTGCACTTACCTTTGTCAATGATATCTCCTGTAACCACAATTACTATATTATTGCTATCAATACAATTCACTTGATTTTTGATATCACCTAACAACGCAGTAAGCAACTTAGAATAAGTTCGTCCCTCTCCATCAATATGTAAATCGGACAAATGTAAAATTACCAGATCGTTCATATAGGATTCCCCCCATACTTGTCTTATTGTTAAGTATACCTATTTTTTGACAAAATTCAACAATTAATACAAAATTTAGTAGAGAATTCTATAAAATAATCCCTTATGCGATTGAGCACCATCACATAAGGGATTATTTTGTATCGAAAATACTATCTATGATCTAGCATGTTGAGAATTCAAATTTCGAACTGCATACAACTGCATTAATGAAGGATTCTGAAATAGTCCAAATAAGCCTTAAAGCGATCCTGGGCAGTGAGGCAGGTGTCCATAAGGAAGCCTTTTTCACGGTCCCACTCTTTAAGGCCTCGGTAGTAGAACAATTTCAGGTTATCCTCGATAATGAAGGGGACGATGTTGTTCTTGAGGCACTCCTTAAAGAGGATCAGGCGGCCCACACGGCCATTTCCGTCCTGGAAGGGATGGATACGTTCAAAATCCACATGGAAGGCTACGATGTCCTCAAAGGTTTTAGCGGATAATGCATTATAGTCTACCAGCAGCTTGCGCATCTCACCGGCAACATTTTCGGGGAGCGTGGTATCATTGCCACCTACCTCGTTTGGCAGCTTCTTATACTCACCTACAGCAAACCAGTCCTTGCGGCTATCACTGGTGCCAGTCTTCAGGACAAAGTGCAGTTCCTTAATAAACTTCTCTGTCAGAGCAGTGCCTGCCTGGTCGATCACCATATCGATGCAGCGGAAGTGGTTGGATGTTTCAATCACATCATCCACATTAACGGCCTCATTTTCAAAGCCAATGGTGTTGGTCTCAAAGATGTACCGGGTCTGATCGTGGGTAAGGCGGCTGCCCTCAATATGGTTGGAGTTATAAGTTAAATCAATCTGCACTTTGTGATAGATACCGCCGGTCATCTTGGTAGCCTTCTGCTCCCGCAGGATCTGCAGCAAAGAAGGTGTATCTTTCTTTTTGTTTACGCGATCCGGCTTCTGTGCGTTTTCCGGAATGTACCAAGTTTTGCCGATAAGCTTGGCATCGGCAATTCTGCCGTGGGCACAGTAATTCCGCACGCTTCGTTCAGAAAGCCCCCACTTTTCAGCCATTTTTGCAACAGATATATATTCCATAGTTACCTCCCGGTAAGTTTCTTGCCTATATTATACCACATTATCGGCAAAATATCAATACGGTTTTCAAATTTGTCAACTCTTTATTGCCGATAGCTTCACACTTTGCTAGACAGTTTGTAAAAGTAACTGTCGTCAAACACCAATGAAATGTTGATTACCCAACCGTTAACTTTTCAATATTTATTATGCAAAACAAATGGTGGCAAAGAGTATTACAATCCTTGCCACCGTTTTATGTTATTTAACTTTAATCAATAATGCTCTACCCTTATCAACAGATACTTTTGCCGTTTCCCCACAAAGTACTTCGTTGCTAATTCCGTACTGATATTCGCAGGTGATTTCACCGTTCTCAAGCGGGTATTTTGCATTTTCAATTGTTATTCCTTTTGCTGTCCCAGATATGTTCAACAAAGAGAAAAACGAATAAGAATCCTCAATATAAGCCGGCTCATTTGATACAATTTCCATCTTGGAAAAATCATCTATGATACAGCCTTTCTTGCCGAGGGAATCGAGGTACAACAAGATAGACACATTCCCAAGCGTGTGATCAAGTCTTGCTCCGACAACGCCAATCAAAAGGAAGTTATCGTACCCTCTTTTGATTGCTTCTTTGACAGCATAGACCGTATCCGTATCATCCTTCTCACAAGGTAGTACTATCGTTTCAACATCAAGTTGCGGATTCTCATGGGAATCAAAATCACCGACAATCAAACTTGGCTGCACCCGCAAATTCTCCATGTGCTTCAAACCGCTATCGCAGAAAATTATATAGTCATCAGCACTTAGTTTTTCACGGATGAAGTCATAATTGTTGATGTTCGCACCGCCAACAATCACACAGCGCCCCATCATTTGCTCACCGCCCATTGGCCTTGCAGATCAAATGCGTGATTCATCGGCCCGGAGCCTTTTCCCAAATCAAGCATTGCCGCCAATGCACCCGATATATAGTCCTTCGCTCTCTGAATAGATTCAGCGAGGGTAAACCCCTTGGCAAGATTCGATGTGATAGCGCTTGAAAGTGTACAACCCGTGCCGTGAGTGTTGGGGTTGTTGATACGCTTGCCTTCAAACCAAATCAGTTCGCCATTTGCGTAAAGCAGATCATTTGCATCATTGATGCTGTGACCACCTTTGAGCAGAACGGCGCAATGATAACTGTCTCCAATTTGCTTTGCCGCAGCAATCATATCCTCTTTGTTCTTGATGGTCATACCAGACAAAACCTGTGCTTCTGGAATGTTAGGGGTTACAAGTGTTGATATGGGCAGCAGCTCATTGATAAGCGTTTGCACAGCATTCTGCTTTATCAAAGAAGAACCGGCAGATGCGACCATGACAGGATCAATGACCACATTCTTTGCATTATAGTATCTCAACCTGTCTGCAATCACACAGATCAGCTCGCTGGACGCTACCATACCGATTTTGACGGCATCGGGATAAATGTCCTCGAACACCGAATCAAGCTGCTGTTTCAAAAAGTCTGGTGTTGACTCCTGAATCGCTCTTACGCCGGTCGTGTTCTGTGCCGTCAGAGCCGTGATAGCACTCATAGCATAAACACCATTCATCGTCATTGTTTTCAAATCTGCTTGAATACCGGCGCCTCCACTGCAGTCGCTTCCTGCAACGGTCAATGCTGTTTTCATTTTCATAAAAATACTCCTTTCGTTTTTCAGCATTGTTTTGTATAGCGGCATAAGGTGGTGCCCCCAATCTGCCGCTTGAAGCTTGCGGTTATAAACCGTAAGCAAACTTCCAAAAGTGTTCTGTTTGTGTAAAATTCTCAATGAAGCAATCCGAAACGGAATGTAATTCCACTTGCTTCGTCTCGTGAGAATCATATACGGCAACGGTTATAAAACTATCTTCCTTTGCTGTTTTGGCAGCGTGATAAGCATCCTCAAAAACAACCGTGTTTGCTTTTGTTGTCCCAAGGTGCTCCATCGCCTTTTGAAAGATGATTGGCTCATCCTTACCGTGTCCTACATCGGTACAAGTAAAGATTTCAGAAAAGAAAGCCTCCATACCGCACCGCTTCAATGCTGCTTCCACTTGATAACGGTCAGTAGCGGTAGCAATGCACATCTTGATTCCTTGCGCTTTCATCTGCTCAAGGAATGCAATTACGCCTTTCTTGGGCTGTACCGTATGAAAGTAAAAGTCTTCTACCGTGCGGTTGATGCCGTCCATAATTTCTTCGATCGTGAGCGGAATTTGATAACATTCACGGATATACTGCGCCGATTGAAGCAAACTCATTGGCTTTAATACCTTTTGCAAATCTTCCCTTGGCTCTATGCCCATGGACCGGAGATAGACTTCTCCCGCAGTATCCCAAATGAACATAGAATCAAAAAGTGTTCCGTCAAAATCGAAGATGGCTCCCTTTAGCATAAGCCAAGCTCCTGCGCTCTCGCCTTTAATTTCTCAGCCGCCGTCTTGGGATCATCCGCTTTCATAATGGCAGATACAACGCAAATTCCGGCAATGGGAATGCCTGCAAGAACATCGATGTTGTCCTTGTTCAGACCGCCGATGGCGTTAGCAGGAATGGGAACGGCATTACATATATCACGGAGAGTATCGGTAGAAGTCAGAACCGTTTTTACTTTGGTTGTGGTGGGATAGATCGCACCAACGCCAAGATAGTCAGCACCTTGCTCGTAGGCTTCCTTTGCCCAGGGAACCGTTTTTGCTGTTGCGCCTACGATCTTGTCATCACCCATCAGTTTTCTTGCAGTAGCAATGGGCATATCCTCAGCTCCCACGTGAACGCCTTCTGCATCAATGGCAAGCGCCACGTCCACACGGTCGTCGATGATAAGCGGAACATTATAGCGCTTTGAGATGGCGTGTACCTTCTCGGCAAGCTGGATATACTCCCGTGTGCTCTTGTTCTTCTCACGAAGCTGAAGAAGGGTTGCACCGCCAATGAGCGCCTGTTCAACACGATAGAGGAATTCTTCCTCGGTGTAGTTCGTGCTGTCGGTTATAAAATATAAACTTGGATCAAACTTTTTCATTCTCTTACCTCACACATATAGATAATCGTTCAAGACGGGCTGTAAGCCTTCCTCGGCAATATCCTTATACATTTTATCAAGGCTGCGGTTGTCGTCGATTTCAAACTGCTCATCGCCTTGTACTTCATCGGATTCTTTGCCAGTGTATTTGCTTTCGTGATCTCCGATGCCGGTGGAAACACCTGCTGAGACTTTAGTTGCGGCTATCTTTACAATTCCATTACGGAACTCGGCACTTTCACGGGAAGATACCGTGATGCCAACGAAAGGCAAGAAAATACGGTAAGCGCAAAGCACCTGACAAAGCTGCTTTTCGTGAACATCCAAGGGATTGATCTTGTCGTTATTGATAATCGGTCTGAGTCTTGGACAGGACAGGGACATTTCAGCGTGGGGATACTTTCTCTGCAAATAGTAAACGTGCAATGCACTTGCTAAAGCATCCTTGCGGAAGTCCGACAGACCAAGGAGAGCCGAAAACGCAACACCTCGCATACCGCCACGAAGCGCACGCTCCTGTGCATCAAATCGGTACGGCCATACACGCTTGTGACCGAGCAAGTGAAGCTGTTCGTATTTATCGGTGTCGTAGGTCTCTTGGAATACCGTTACATAGTCCGCACCGCATTCATGGAGATATTTGTATTCATCGGTATTAACGGGATAGATTTCAAGCCCGACCATACGGAAATATTTTCTTGCCAGCTTGCAGGCTTCACCGATGTATTCCACGTTGCTCTGTCCTCTGCTTTCACCGGTAAGGATCAAAATTTCTTCCATACCGCTGTCGGCAATGACCTTCATCTCTTTTTTAATCTGTTCCATACTAAGCTTCATACGCTTAATGTGGTTATAGCAGTTAAAACCGCAGTACACACAGTAGTTTTCGCAGTAATTAGCTATGTAAAGAGGAGTGAACAGATATACAGTGTTGCCAAAGTGCTTGCTTGTTTCAAGTCGTGCTCTCTGCGCCATCTGCTCAAGGAACGGCTCTGCCGCAGGCGACAGAAGTGCCTTAAAATCCTCAATCGAGCAGGTGTCGTTCTCCAAAGCTGCCTTTACGTCAGCGGCTGTATATTTTGAATAGTCGTAGGATTTCATCTGCGCCATCACGCTTGCGCAAACATCAGATTCAATCACTTCCATTCCCGGCAGATATTCCATATGATTTTTACGGGATGAAGGATCGTTTTCTAGTCGATGTTTCTTTGCAAGAGCGACCGGCGACAAATGCTCCGAATCTACAAAAAATTGATTTTCCATTGGCTTACCCCTTAATCACGCAAGAAACCGGTCAGGGGATCAGATGCCGACGCACCACGTGTGAGCACTCTGCCGAGACCGGAAAGGTAAGCCTTACGTCCGGCTTCAATGGCGTTCTTGAAAGCAGAAGCCATCATCGGAAGATCTCCTGCGGTGGCAAGTGCGGTGTTTGCCATAATAGCGGCGGCACCCATCTCCATTGCTTCACAAGCCTGCGAAGGTCTGCCAATACCTGCATCCACAATGATAGGCAGGTCGATTTCGTCAATAAGGATCTGAATAAACTCTTTCGTTGCAAGTCCTTTATTAGAACCGATGGGAGAAGCCAAAGGCATAACAGAAGCCGCACCTGCGTTTACAAGGTCACGGGCCACGTTCAGATCGGGATACATATACGGCATAACCACAAAACCTTCTTTGGCAAGAATCTCGGTTGCCTTAATGGTTTCCTGATTGTCAGGAAGCAGATACTTGGAATCACGCATAATTTCGATTTTTACGAAATTACCGCAGCCAAGCTCACGGGC
>JAZRRL010000016.1:0-17705 GCA_045650665.1 Faecousia sp.
AGGGAATGGTAGACGTAGTGGACTCAAAATCCACCGCTGGCGTCAGCGTGCCGGCTCGAGCCCGACCACCGGCACCAATAAATCCCATAGTGAATGATACATTCACTATGGGATTTGTTATTTCGTTCGTGTTCGGACTCGAACGGTAGGTGAGAGTCCGGGGAGCGAGGGGAGCGCTGCCGGTGGCAGATGAAGCGACTCGAGCGAGTGGCAGCGGTCGGTGTGCAACGCAGCCGCTTGTCGGCAAGGCGCACACCGCATCACCGCAACAGGACACCGGCATCATAATACCTACCGCAGATGATACAACCTGTATCGTCTGCGGTAATTTATATATAGTGTTGAAAATAGTTGAAAAACAAATTGCCTATCCTTATAATGTGAACTACAAAGATTTTGGTATCACCCAACAACACGAAAGGATGATAATACAATGCCGGGAACGCAAAGTAAGGCAAGTTTAAAACGGCAAGAAAAGAGATTAGGTGCTGAAATGCAGATGTTCAAGCAGCAGATTCTTGCTTTTTTACAGGATACCAACGCAGATTCCAACATCCAATATCACATGGTTAAAGATCTTGCCAAAATGACAAGCATGCCATTTTATGGAGATAGTAATCGAGGCACAAGGAACAAAATGCCATCTAATGATGTTGTAAAAGCCTATAGCAGACTGCTGGTTTGTTATTTTAAAATGACAGAAGATCTGGAGTTTGTTGAAAAACTGTTGAGTTGGTTATCAAGACAGCAACAGCAGCATTTACGCAGGCTTTCCCGTTTGCCTGCGGCACAAAAAAGCAAACGAGCTGTGGCTATTAAAGCCGGACAGTGTGGTGTTTATGAGCATCCGATCCCAGTGAATTACACCAAAAAGCTCCTTCTTAAATACATAGAAGAAGGCGATCAGAAAAGCATCGACGGATATATTGATTTTATTTATAACCATACCTATCAAGTGTTTCTGGAAAGCACATGGGACAATCAGGTAAATCTACTATACAAAGATACAATGCCCGATGCATGGAACTGGATGGATCCGGAAAACAATAATGTTTTTGCAAGATATATTTCTGCCAGTATTCCCACTTGGGTATATCGCCAGTATTGAGCCGTTTAACGAATGCAACATTCCCTAAAAGCACCTCCCACCGGAGGTGCTTTTTCACTTGCAAATATTCAAAATCCATCATATAATAATGCTGACGAAAGAAGGTGCATTTTATGAAGGCATGGGAACATTTTAAGACCATCACCCGCCATCGCTGGATAGTTATGGTTGGCTGTTTTAAGGTTGGGCTGTATTGGCAGGGTCTGACCCACGATCTGTCCAAGTACACCCCTACCGAATTTGGGATCGGAGCACGATATTTCCAGGGTGACAAGAGCCCCAATGCTGCAGAACGTGCCGATAAGGGCTACTCCGAAGCATGGATGCACCACAAGGGCCGTAACCGCCACCACTATGAATACTGGACAGATATGAACCGGGAAACCCGGAATTACGAACCCGTAAAAATGCCTCGAAAATATTTGATCGAACAAGTGATGGATCGACGTGCAGCTTGTATCGTCTACCAAGGAAATGCTTACACTGACAGATCTGCCTATGACTATTTTATGACTAGCAGGGAGCGTCAGCTGATGCATTTGGAAAATCGCAAGGAACTTGAATTTTTATTGAACATGTTGGCAGAAAAAGGCGAAATGCAGACTTTCTCCTACATTCGACACCATGTTTTGAAGGGAAATCCCTACCCCTGGGAAATTGAAAATGCATAAAAATATCTTTTCCGGGAAAAGTAATATGGAAGCAGGAAATTTTTTTGAAAATCAGGAAAAAACTTCTTGACTTTTCCCGGAAGATAGGTATAATAATATCCGCATAGAGGATTTGTGTAACGGTAGCACACCGGACTCTGACTCCGTTTGCGGGGGTTCGAATCCCTCATCCTCTGCCAAAAAAATCCGACCACAAATGTGGTCGGTTTTTTTATTTTCTGCGAATAATCTGGGATTCGAACCGATCTAAATGCAACAGTCCGGTGGACTGTTGCTTGCCGTCGGCTGGACGACGGCAATTCCTTGGTTTTTGCCATAGGCAAAAACGCAAATCGAATCCCTCATCCTCTGCCAAAAAATCCGACCACATTTGTGGTCGGTTTTTTATTTTCTACAGTTAACCCGGGATTCGAACCGATCTAAATGCAATAGTCCGGTGGAGCGCACCCTTTAACTGATAAAAGACCACCCTTCCGGGTGGTCTTTCTTGTTCTTACTTTGCTTCCTGCTCTCTGAGCTTTTTGCCAATTTCCTTTAAGATATCTACAGAAGGTGCCGGAATTCTTCCCAGGTAATCAGGGCCAACGTTCAACAATAGGTTTACACCATGGCTGTTGACTTTTTCCTTCATCTCTAAAATCTCGTCTACACTCTTCCACTCGTTGTCAAAGCCCTTGTAACCCCATGTGCGGTTCATAGTGACGCAGGATTCTCCCAGACCCTCCCAATCGGATTCCGGAAGCTGATTATCGCCAAAGGATTTAATATCACCCAAACCGTTTCCAACTCTTGTGGGAACCAAGCAATCAGGCTGAAGCTCTTTGATCAGATCGTAGACTTCCTGGCTTTGTGCCGGTGTGATCTCGCAGGGATCATCGCACCAAACACACAAAAGATCGCCGTACTTGGTGAGGATCTCCCGCAGCTGGGGTTTGATCTTCTTTTCAAGGCAAATGTTGAAATCCTTTTTGTCCTTATCCGGCCAATCCCAGTTGTTTGCCCAGTCACATCCCAACCAGGGATCCACATAATGCACACCGCCACCGTGCTCCTCATGGAAGTCCAATTCCTGAGAATAGTAAAGTCCCAACTTCATATCGTACTTTCTGCAGGCTTCCGCCAGCTCAGCTACCACGTCCCGGCCAAAAGGTGTTGCATCTACAATGTTGTAGCTGTCAACATCAGATTTGAACATGCAAAAACCTTCCTGATGCTTGCTGGTAAAAATGATGTACTGCATGCCGGCTTCTTTTGCAAGCTTGACCCACTCCTCTGCATCAAAGAAAATAGGATTAAATACTTTAGCAAGTTTTTCATATTCCTTTACAGGGATTTTGTTATAGGTCATGATCCATTCTCCGGGGAATTCGGTTCTTTTCCCCTTCCACTCGCCTGCCGGCAAGCTGTATAAACCCCAGTGAATAAACATACCGAATTTTGCCTGCTTAAAAAACTCTTTGTTATTCATATTTTTACCTCGTTTGACACAAAATCAGGATTATGCATCCTACTGCCCATTATAGCTATATGCAAAATATTTGCCAGTGTAAATATTAACAATTATCCTTGCAAAACTTAGCAGAACATGCTACAATTTCCTACAGATTATGCGGAAATTCAAGGAGAAATGACTATGCTCGATTTTTGCCGATACTTTTTTGGCAAGGGTGATACTATTGAATTTGAAAATTTCACCCTTGCACACTTTTTGCCGATCCTTGTTGCTATCGGCATCATCTATGTGATCTACCACTATCGAAATTCCATCCGGGATCTGAAAAAGGAAGCCAATTTCCGTTATGTGTTGGCCTTCATGATGATTGTGTGCGAAATGTCCTATTTCTGGCGTCTGGTTGCAGTTCCCTCTTTGGGCGCCAATCCTATCGACCACTTGCCCATCACAGTCTGTGGTTGGAGCATCGTCTTTGGCAGTTACATGCTCGTCGGTAAAAACCAGAGTCTGTTTGATATCTGCTATTTCTGGACTTTCTCCGGTACGATCTTTGCACTCATTACCCCCACGGTCATTTCCTATACCGGCCCTACCCGTTACCGTTACTATCAGTTCTGGTGTGAGCATCTGCTGGGCTACATTTCCCTTTTCTACATGATGTTTGTCCATAAAATGCGCCCCACCTGGAAATCTTTTCTGCGCGCCTATATCGCAATTCTGGTTTTGGCGGTTATCGCATTCTTTGCCAATAACATTCTCGGACCAGGTGCCAATTATCTGTTCCTTGCCGCACCGGAGTCCACTCCCTCTATTTTGGATATCCTGCCGCCCAATTACGCACTACGCATTGTGGTAATGGTAGCTGCTGTTAGTTTCATGTTCTTCCTGAGCTATCTACCCTGGCTGATTCAGGATAAGCGCAAGGCAAAAACTGCTGTCTAATCTATTGTAAAACCCCCGGCTTGCCGGGGGTTTTTTGTTCTTGACTTTCCATGAAACAGCAGTATAATGGGGGTGAAATTTCACCTTTGCGGGATACAAGGAGATGATGATATTGTTTAAAAGCAAAAACGTAAACATGTTATCCGGCTCTATCACCAAAGGTTTGCTGGCACTGACTATGCCCATCATGATCATGAATGTGGTGCAAAATATTTTCAGCATTGTAGACATGACTATATTGGGTAAATGGGTAGGCGATAATGCAGTGGGTGCTGTAGGTGCCAGTGGTATGTTGATCACTCTGTGCACCTGTCTGCTCATCGGCATTTCCGCAGGTTCCAATATTGTTATCGCCAAAAGAATGGGCGAACATGACAATGAACGTATGGGAAAAGCCGTTGGCACCTCCATGATCATCGCACTTGCCGGTGGTATTCTGCTTTCTATTCTCGGATTCTTCATGGCAGAAACATTTTTGAAGTGGACGAACTGCCCTGATAAACTTTTACCCGACGCCACCCTCTATTTTCAGCTTTATTTTGTAGGCGTCCCCGCTCAATTGCTGTACAATTTCTCCGCATCCATTTTGCGCGCCGTTGGCGATACCAAACGCCCCATGTATTTCCTGCTCGGAAGCGGCATACTTAAAGTGTTGTTGAACGTTCTGTTTATCGGTGCTTTCCACATGGAAGTGGAAGGTGTTGGCTTTGCCACCATCCTGTCCAATATTTTTGTCAGCAGCCTTTGCATTTTCGCTTTGCGTAGAAGTATTTTGCAGTTCCGTTTCCGGAAGATGCAGTTTGATATCCGGGAAATGAAGGATATTTTACGTTTGGGTATCCCTACCGGCCTACAGAGTGCCTGCTACGCCTTGGCAAACGTGGTAATCACAACTGTGGTCAACGGATTTGGTCCTGATGCTACCACGGGTATTTCCATTGCAAATCAGATAGATGGTATCCAGTATCAGATTGCCTGCGCTCCCTCCTATGCATCCAGCCCCTACATCGCACAGAACGTAGGTGCTTGCAATATTCCCCGCGTCAAGAAGGCACTTTTCCGATCCATCTGTATCACCGTTGCGTTTGGCGGGTTCTTTGGTGGCTTGTCCTCTATCTTCTCTGCAGAGCTGTCGTCGTTGATGACATCTTCCGAAGCTGTCATCAAATATTCCCAGCAAAAAATGGTCTTGGTTTCTGCCACATATTTTCTCAGCGGTATCAACGAGGTTATGTCCGGCTCACTGCGCAGCCTCGGCAAGCCCGTTATACCCACGATTTCTACGCTTATCTTTATGTGCCTGCTCCGGTTTGTATGGGTTTATCTGATCTTCCCTCTGTGTCCCAACAATCTGACTTTCTTGTATCTGGTATGGCCGGTTGGATGGGTACTTTCTATTGTGTTATTACTGGCGGTGTACTTCCCCACCATCTCCAAACTACAAAAACAACATGCGTAATACAAAATCCCCGACCATTGGTCGGGGATTTTCATGTTGTCAGTCGATACGCACTGCAATAACCACCCAGCGGCCGTTGGTTGTGCCATCAGTGTCATGCATGGTGTATTCGCATGTGGACAAGCACAGCAGCTTATCGCCATACTGCGGGGTAATGCCGGTATCATAGAAGGTCCAGCCTTGATATTCGCCGCTGTAAAAGGCAGCGCCCTTTACATCCGCAATAAACTTATCAAAATCTTCCTTTGTGGCAAAATCATTTAGCCGGTGATAGGGATAGCCCCAGGGTGTGCCATCATCCTTATACTGCTGTGCAGCAGTCTTGAATACCGCAAAGATCTGATAGGTGTGTCGCTCATACAGCGTGTGGAAGGTGAAGGTCTGGTGGTTTTCCCAGAAAGACTTTTCTCTGTAATATGTCAGCTTGTTGAACATACCGCCGGTCTTCAGGTTGTGGCCGTATATGACCACATTGTCCGACGGTTCAAATACATTGCACGACAGCGGTGTATAGGGACACCCCACAATACTCTCCTTACCGTCAAAATCATGGGTCAGGTAAAAATCCTCGTCGTAGGGCGACTGCATAACGGGATACCGAATATTCAAAGAACTATAAGGGAAATTGAGATACCCCACCAAATCATTATTCAGATCATAGATCTGCTGTAACTCCGGCAGGATCGTAGGCGGTTGCGGCTCAGTAGGAGTCCCATCCGGCAGAGTTCCCTGAGTTGCAGGAGTTGTAGGCGGGAGTGCTTGAACACCCTGATCAAACATACTAGCCAGTACATCGTATTTTTCTTCGGTGTACTTATTTTCCCAATAATATCCGCCCAGATAAATACCGCTAAGCACAAAGACTGCCGCAAAAATACAAATCAGCGCATAGTAGGTCGGCTTTGAAATGACAAACCGGCGCTTCGGCTGGTTTTCTTCTGTACGCTCGTCCATAAATTTCATCCTTTGTTTGTTGTATATGTTATATCATAACGGATTTCCGTAAAATTGTAAAGTTTTTTCCACCAGACGCGCACAATATTTTGATTTTCCTTTTTTGACATCTATTGGAACAGCCTATATCCCTTGACTAACCACTGTTTTTTGCTATAATATTACTCAGTAAATCAACGAGGTGCATAATGAAAAACAAGGCTTTATGGATCACAGAAACGGGTGTTATGTTGGCACTGCTGATTTCTCTGCAGTGGGTTGGTTCGCTGATCCCAGATGCTATGACCAAGCAGTTGGTCACCGGCACACTGGTCAACTGTGTCTTGGCAGTAACTGCATTGGTTGCCGGCATGAGCAATGGTGTAACTGTTGCCGTTATTTCCCCGATCTGTGCGTTTTTATTTGGTATCGCCCCCAATTTTATTACCGTAATTCCAATCATGCTTGGCAATGTATGCTATGTCATTCTGCTTCGGCTGTTAATGGGTAGCGCCCAAACTCGCGCATGGGAAAAACCGGCGGCGTTGGTGCTTGCCTCCACAGCAAAGTTCACTGTATTGTATCTGCTGGTCGCACAAATTATCTGCAATAGCGCAAGTGACCTTCTGTTAGGTAAAAAATTGGGGAATATCGTACTGTTGGCCCCACCCATGCTGCAGCTGCTGCCTACCATGTTTTCCTGGCCGCAGTTGATCACCGCACTGGCCGGTGGCAGCGTGGCACTTTTCATCGTTCCTCTGCTGAAAAGAGCACTTCACAAAGTATAAAAAAGGAGAAATATCATGCGTGGAATTCCATCCTTGATTACCGATATCCGAAAGAAAGTCTTTACGGAGGTCGCCAGAATGGCCTATAACGGTGGTGACTATACTACCGCTGAGGATCTTCCCTACATCATTGTTCCCGGTGATCGCCCCTTGCACAGAGAGTCCATCTTTTTGGAGCGTGCCATTGCCGGCGAGCGGGTTCGCCTCGCTATGGGTCTTTCCATCCGTCCGGTACAAAGCCGGCACCTGATGACTGAGGGCATGGATGCTGCCGCCATTGCAGAGCAGTATTATGAGCCGCCGCTGGTCAACATTATTCCCTATGCCTGCCATGCCTGTCCCACCAATCAGTATCGCGTAACGGAGAGCTGCCAGAACTGTCTTGCCGCTTCCTGTCAGAAGGTTTGCCCCAAGCATGCCATTTCCTTTGTCAACGGAAAGAGCCACATTGATCCGGACAAGTGCATCAAGTGTGGCAAATGTGCCAAGGCTTGTCCCTATCATGCCATCATCCATCTGGAGCGCCCCTGCGTAGCTGCCTGCGGTATGGATGCAATCGCTGCTGGCGAGGATGGTCGTGCTGTAATCAATCAGGATAAATGTGTTTCCTGCGGCCAGTGTCTGGTTTCCTGCCCCTTCGGCGCTATTGTAGACAAGGGTCAGATTTTCCAGGTCATTCAGTCCATTCTCAAGGGCGATCAGGTCATCGCCATTGTTGCTCCTGCTTTTATTGGTCAGTTTGGTAAGCATTCTACCCCGGGCAAGTTTATTGCCGCCATGAAAAAACTGGGCTTCAAGCGTATCGTGGAAGTTGCTGTAGGTGCAGATATGTGTACCATTGAGGAAGCCAAGGACTTTATTGAGAAGGTTCCCAGCGAGCAGAAATATATGGCAACCTCCTGCTGTCCTGCATGGCACTCCATGATCTACAAGTTATTCCCCGGTGAGTCCAAGAATATCTCCATGACGCTGACCCCCATGGTCTTCACCGCCCGTCTGATGAAAAAGGAATATCCAGGTTGCAAGGTTGTCTTTGTAGGCCCCTGTGCGGCAAAGAAACTGGAAGCCATTCGGGAAGATATCCGTTCTGATGTAGACTTTGTACTGACCTTTGAGGAGCTGCAGGGCATGTTTGAAGCCAAGGAGATTAACTTTGAAACCATCGAGCCCATGTACGATCTGAATGAAGGCACTGCCGCTGGACGCGGCTTTGCAGTTGCCGGTGGCGTCGCCGGTGCTGTAGAAAAGCTAATCAAGGAAACCAATCCGGATGCCGAGGTGAAAACTGCCCGGGCAGAAGGTCTGCGAGATTGCCGCAAGCTGATGACGCTGGCCAAGGCCGGTAAATACAACGGTTATTTGCTGGAAGGCATGGCTTGTCCCGGTGGTTGTGTAGCCGGTGCAGGTACACTGCTCCCCGTAGAGTTGGCTTCCACTGTGGTTGGAAGATATCAAAATGAAGCGGACGCGGAAAGTCCTTTGGAAAGTGCTTACCGTGACCGCGGACATACTTTGGATTAACAAAAAGAGTCTGTTGCAAAAAGCAACAGACTCTTTTTTATAAAACCTTGGATAGAAAATCCTGCAATCTAGGATGCTGAGGGTGACCGAAAATTTCATCCGGTGTTCCCTGCTCCACAATTTTTCCTTCGTCCATGAAGAGAATCCGATTGCCCACTTCCCGGGCAAAGCCCATTTCATGGGTGACAACTACCATGGTCATACCGGACTGGGCCAGTTCCTTCATAACGGTCAATACCTCGCCAACCATTTCCGGATCCAGCGCAGAGGTCGGCTCGTCAAAGAGCATAACTTTCGGATTCATAGCCAGGGCACGCACAATAGCAATTCTCTGCTTTTGACCGCCGGAAAGCTGATTGGGATAGGCATTTGCCTTTTCCTCCAAACCCACTCTCTGCAAAAGCTGCATTGCCGTTGCTTCTGCTTCTTCCTTGGACATCAGCTTGGTGCGAATAGGCGCAAGCGTAATGTTCTTCAAGATAGTCATATTGGGGAATAGGTTGAAATGCTGAAAAACCATACCCATCTGCCGACGAATTACGTCAATATTCACCTTGGGATCTGTAATGTCCACACCATCAAATTCAATGCTGCCAGCGGAGGGGTTCTCCATCAGGTTCAGACAGCGCAAAAATGTGGATTTGCCGGAACCGGAAGGTCCAATGATGACCACCTTTTCGCCGGGGTAAATATGCTCGGAAATGTCATCCAAAACCAGATGATCACCGAAAGATTTGCTTAAATTTTTAACGTCTATCACTTTGGCGCAGTCTCCTTTCCAGCAAATTCAACAGACCACTAAAGATCATAACCAGCACAAGGTAAATACACGCAACACCGATCAACGGATACATTTGCTCGTATGTACGGCCATAAATACCTTGTGCCGCATAAACCAGTTCCTTGCCGCCAATAACAGTAATCAAGGATGTATCCTTGAGCAGAATGATGAACTCATTGCCCAACGCCGGCAAAATTGCTTTAAATGCCTGCGGGATCACGATAAAGCGCATAGTATCCACATAATTCAAACCCAAGCTGCGGCCAGCTTCCATCTGACCGGGATCCAATGCCATCAAGCCACCACGAATGATCTCCGCCACATAAGCACCGGAGTTGATGCCCAATGTCAAAGTACCGATCATGGTAAATTCACGGCTTTTGGAGAATATGACAAAACACATGATCAGAAGCTGCACCATCATAGGTGTGCCGCGAATGACAGTTACATAGGTCTTGCAGATCGCATTGGCAACGCCCAGAATCGGATTGTGCTTACCCACACGCTGCTGATCGTGAGCAGTGCGGACAATCGCCACCAAAACACCAATGAGTACACCCATACACAAGGCCAAGGCGGTAACAATCAGGGTCGTTTTAACACCTTCCAGATATTGTAACCAACGGTCTTTTTCAATAAATGCCTGATAGAACTTTACGTAAAATTCTTGCCAAAAAGGAATCTCAACCCCTTCAATCATCAGGCCTTGCCACAACAGATAATATTCTTCCACAGAAAACCTCACTATTCTTCACAACAGAAAGGGCAGCAGTGCTGCCCTTTCGCTTATTTTTAGTTAGCCTTAATGTACTTTGCAACGATGGTATCCAAAGTACCGTCAGCCTTCAGCTCAGCCAATGCCTTGTTGACGGCATTCTTCAGTTCGGTATTGCCCTTGGGCAAGCCGATGGCATACTGCTCTTCCACCCACTCGCCTTCCAGAATGGTCAGTCCGGGGTTGGCGCTTACATGCTCCTTTGCAGGAGCGTTGTCAATAATAATGCAGTCGATCTGGCCGTTCTTCAGTGCCTCAATAGCGGCAGCATCGGTCTCGAAAGCAATCACATGATCTTCTCCGTAACCGCCATTCTCGGGGGTATCGGAAGCGTAGATGTAGCCAGTGGTACCACGCTGTGCACCGATCATCTTCTCGCCCATGTTATCCAGTGTCACATCAGAACCTTCCTTGACAATGACCACCAGAACAGAGGTAGCATAGCTGTCAGAGAAATCCATAACCATCTTCCGCTTGTCGGTGACGGAAACACCGGACATAACCATATCGCTCTTTCCCTGCTGAACAGCCAGCAAAGCGGCATCGAAGCTCATATCGTCGATCACCAGTTCCAGGCCCAGCTTGGCAGCAATGGCCTCTGCAATCTCAACGTCGATACCAATGAACTTGCCGCTATCGTCCTTCATTTCATAAGGAGGGAATTCTGCATTGGTGGACATGATCAGCTTGCCCTTCTCAATGGTGTAACCGCCATCTTCTTCCGGCCCCTTGCAGCCTGCAAACATACCTGCTACCATCAGAACGGCCATCATCAATGCTATAATCTTTTTCATAATAAAATCTCCTTTTCTTGGTTGATTTGGATGAATGAATAATAACATGAATATTATTCAGAGTCAAGTATCTAAAAATCTAAATAATATACATTTTCTTTGTATATAAATAGCTATATTGCACAATTATGTATCATTTTAGTGTATATATGCGTAATTGCACTGCATATACCAATCAATCCTTCGTTTTCTTATGCATATTGTTCTGTATATATTCACTCTATTATGCATAAAAGGACGTGCCGAAGCACGTCCTTTTGTTATTCTTCCAGCAGACACACCGCATGGCAGGAAATCCCCTCCATGCTGCCAGTAAAGCCCAAACCTTCTTCAGTGGTGGCTTTCACATTGATCCGATCTACTGCAACGCCCAGCACCTGAGCAATATTCTGCATCATTTGCGGAATGTATTTTCCCACTTTCGGCCGCTGTGCGATCAGGGTTACATCCACATTGCTGAGCCGATAACCTTTTTCAGCTACCTTCTGCGATACCTGACGCAACAATTCCAGAGAATCTGCGCCCTTATAGGCAGGATCTGTATCTGGGAAATGATAGCCAATATCCCGCATTCCTGCCGCGCCCAGCAGGGCATCAGAAACCGCATGCAGCAGCACATCCGCATCACTATGCCCCAGTAAGCCTTTTTCAAAGGGAATCTTTATACCCCCAAGGATCAGTTCCCTGTCCGCAACCAGCTTATGCACATCATAACCATGTCCGATTCTCATTGCATTTCCTCCAGAAAAGCTTCCGCAATTTTCAAGTCCATGGGGGTAGTCACCTTGATGTTTCGCTCGTCACCCTCCACGATTTTGATGGACATTCCTATCCGTTCTACTGCGGAGCAATCATCGGTAACCTCTGCGCCATCCTCTTTTGCCTTTTTCAGCGCACCTTTCAGCAGATCCAAATCAAATACCTGGGGAGTTTGCACTGCACGTAGGGTGCTTCTGTTGGGGGTGGATGTCACAACGCCGCCCTGCACGACTTTCACCGTATCTTTTACGGGAACTGCAGGTGCAGCTGCACCATAGGTATGGGCTGCACGAACCGTCCGGTCGATAACCTCCCAGGTAATCAAGGGGCGGGCGCCATCCTGCACCGCTACCAATTTCATTTTATCCGACAATGCACCCAAACCAATTTCCACGGACTCCTGGCGGCTTTTGCCGCCCACCATCACAGAACGCACCTTATCAAATTCATGGCACAAGTCCGAAATAGGCACGATCAGATCCTGCCGGGTCACAATGACAATCTGCTTAATGGCGTCGCAATTCTGAAACGCACGAACTGTACGTACGATCATAGGTTCTCCGCCAATAGGTGCCATCACCTTATCAATACCAGCCATACGAGAAGCCGTACCGGCAGCCACAATCACCGCACCGCAGGCCTTCAGTGGCAATACTTTGCGCATTGCTTTTGTAATTTTGGAAACATCCATAGTTACAGCTCCATAACAAGTTTTTTGAAATACTGTCCACGAACCATAAAGTTTTTAAACTGATCGAAAGCGGCAGATGCCGGGCTCATCAGCACCACATCTCCGGATTGTGCTGCTTTAGCAGCAGCATAAACCGCCGATGTAAAATCTCCGCAATCCACAATTTCCGGTTTATCACCGGCGCATTTCTCTACCGCTTCCCGAATTAACGGGCCGGTAGCGCCACCCAAAAACAGCTTTTTCACATGCGTACAAATTTCCGGTCCAAGCACATCATAAGGAATGTGCTTATCATAACCGCCTGCAATCAAAATCACCTTTTGATCAAAGCTGCGCAGGCCGGCAATGGTACGGCTGGGAGAAGATGCAATGGAATCATTGTAAAAACGCACACCATCTTTGATGCGCACCAACTCAATACGATGCTCAACACCACCAAAGGTTTTTGCTACATTGCAGATGGTTGCATCACTGACCAAACCCTCTACAGCAGCAATCGCTGCCATGTAATTTTCAATATTATGGACACCGGGAAGCAAAATATCCTTCGTTTCCAGAACCGGTGTTCCCTTGCGGTAGATGACACCATCACGCAGACACACATCCCCCTGCCCTACCCGAGCAAAGGTTTTGGTAGAGCCATTTCCCTGCAGGGGTGCTGTAATAGCATTGTCCGCATTGACCACCAGCACGCCATTGGCATTCTGGAAGCGGTAAATATTCTTCTTGGCTTCCACATATTCTTCCATATCCTTATGGACATCCAGATGGTTGGGCGCAAGATTGGTAATCACCGCAATCGCAGGGCTATACTTCATATCCATCAACTGGAAGGAACTCAGTTCTACTACCGCAACATCTGTTTTCTGCATCTGCCGGGTCAGCGGCAACAGTGGAGTGCCGATGTTGCCTCCCAGCCAAACTGTTTTTCCTTCTGCTTTCAGCATTTCAGAAATCAGTGTGGTCGTAGTAGTTTTTCCATCAGAACCGGTAACAGCAATGATATCGCAAGGGCAAACCTGGAAAAAGGCTTCCATTTCCGATGTGATCACCGCACCGGAATTACGCAGAGCACAAACTGCAGGGCTATCCGGATGCATACCCGGGGTGCGGAAAGCCACATCCGCAGTCATATCCTCGTAGAAATTCTCACCCAGGTACAGTTGACACCCCAGCTTTTCCAGTTCCAAAACTTCAGCATCCAGCTTATCCCGCTCCGTACGGTCACCACCAGAAACGATGCAGCCAAACTCCAACAGCAGGCGCACCAAGGGGCGGTTACTGACACCGAGTCCCAGCACAGCCACACGCTTTCCTCTTAAATTTTCAAAATAAGTTTCAAACTGGATCGTCATAACCATTCTCCGTTCCTATTACTTATTTATAGTATAGCCTCTCCCTAAAGAATTTGCAAGACATTTGACAATTTCGTAGCTTTGCGGTACAATATTTCAGCAACCAGGTTGGACAGCCGCGGGCCTATGCCGAAAGGCAGGGCGTGAGGAAAGTCCGGGCTTCATAGGGCAAGGATAACGGGTAATGCCCGCCGGGGGTGACCCCAGGACAAGTGCAACAGAGATATACCGCCGTAAGGCAAGGGTGAAAAGGTGGGGTAAGAGCCCACCCGGCCCATGGAAACATGGGTTTTACGATGTAAACTCTATCCCGAAGCAACACCGTGGAGGAACATAAGGCTTGCCCGGCCGTTCCGAGGAGGTGGCTTGATCCTGCAAGTAATTGCAGGACTAGATAGATGGCTGTCAAGACAGAACCCGGCTTATAGACCTGTGTTGTAACAAAAAGCAACGCTCATACGAGCGGTGCTTTTTAATTTATATGATACCTTGAGCGGTCATAGCATCGGCAACCTTCAGGAAACCGGCAATATTTGCACCGGCAACATAGTTACCAGCCATGCCGTACTCCTTAGCAGCAGCATCCACATTGCGGAAGATGTTGACCATAATGCCCTTCAGCTTGCTGTCCACTTCCTCAAAGCTCCAGTGCAGACGCTCAGAGTTCTGGCTCATTTCCAGAGCAGAGGTAGCAACGCCACCTGCGTTTGCAGCCTTACCGGGGCAGAAGAAAACACCGTTATTCTGTAGATACTCGGTTGCTTCTGCGGTGGTGGGCATATTTGCGCCTTCACAAACAGCCATACAGCCATTAGCGACCAGCATCTTAGCATCTTCCAGGTGCAGCTCATTCTGGGTTGCACAAGGCAGTGCCACATCGCACTTGACGCTCCACACACCCTTGCCAGGGGTGTAAACCGCACTGGGGCGGGCGGCAGCATACTCGGTCAGACGAGCACGACGAACTTCCTTCACATCCTTCAGTAGATCCACATCAATGCCCTCGGGATCATAGATCCAACCGGTGGAATCAGAGCAGGTCACAGGCTTTGCCCCCAGCTGCCATGCCTTCTGAATGGCATAGACCGCCACGTTACCGGCGCCGGAAACGGCAATTGTCTTGCCAGCCAGCTGTGTGCCATTGGATTTCAGCATTTCCTCGGTAAAGTACAGCAGACCATAGCCGGTTGCTTCCTTACGAGCAAGGCTGCCGCCGTAGGAAAGGCCCTTACCAGTGAGCACGCCTTCATATACGCCACGAATACGCTTGTACTGACCGTACATATAGCCAATCTCACGGGCGCCAACACCGATATCACCGGCGGGAACGTCCACATCTGCACCAATGTACTTATAAAGCTCTGTAATGAAGCTCTGGCAGAAGGCCATAATCTCACGGTCAGACTTGCCCTTGGGGTCAAAGTCAGAGCCGCCCTTACCTCCACCGATGGGCAGACCAGTCAGAGAGTTCTTGAAAATCTGCTCAAAGACCAGGAACTTGATAACACTTGCATTCACAGAGGGATGGAAGCGAATGCCACCCTTGTAAGGACCGATTGCATTATTGTACTGCACACGATATGCGTTATTCACCTGAACCTGCCCCTGGTCATCCACCCAAGCCACACGGAACTGAATCAGACGATCGGGTGTTGTCAGGCGCTCCAACAGTGCATCACGACGGTATTTTTCCTCATTGCACTCAATTGCAGGGCGCAAAGAATCCAGAACCTCTTTCACTGCCTGGTGAAATTCCGGCTGTGCAGGGTTTTGAGCCACAACTTTCTCATATACTTCATCAATGTAAGCCATTTGTTATTCCTCCTAGAATACAAAATTTAACTACTGAAGACATTTTACCACGACACGTGGACAAACGCAAGTATGAAAACTATATAAAAACAAGAGGGACAGTGCCCTCTTGTTTGTTATTTTATACCACAGACCGCATACATGTGATCATTGGATATTTTCGTGGTCACATTCAGGTGCTTTGCAAAGATTGCTGCCAAGTCATCTTCATGCATCAAGCCCACAGATACCCTACTTGCTTTTCCCTCGTGGTGGTGATCGATCTGCGCACGGCTCATGCCATGAGCAACCGTCAGTGTACCACCGGGTTTCAGCAGATTTGACAACACAGCAATCAAGTGTTCGGGGGCCGGAAAATGCGGAAATGCATTATAGACCATAATGCAATCGAATTTTTTATCAAAATCCGTTTCTTCCACATCCGCACAGTAAACCTGCACTTGAGGGAATTTCTCTTGCGCAATTTTCACCATCTCCGGCGAAATATCAATACCTGTCAGGCTGCCAACATTTCTTTTAAGATAATCCGGAAACAGAACGCCCGTTCCGCATGCAACATCCAGCACATCCGCGCCCGCTGTCACATTCCCGGCATCAAGAATAAGGTTAATGATCCTATCATCACGGATCATATCTGCATCCCATTGGGGCGCAAGGCTGTCAAAAAACGAAATAATATCTTGCTTATTCACAAACATTCTCCTTAATAGCGAGCAGGAATCAGCTTTGCGCGGGTCAATGTATAAACGATCGTAGGCATCAAAATCAACTGTATGACTATGCCGGGGATTCCCGTTACCAAAGATGTAGTTACCCACGCAAAGGGCGAGATGCCGGGGGAAAAGATCCATGCCTTGGCAAAACCGGCCAATACACGTCCTGCCGCCATAGCCGAAAGCAAACTAATGTACAGATCCGCTGTTGCATTCTTGGTATACACGTAGCGCATAAGCATACCGGTCACAAAGCCGTAAGCACAGCATTCCACCATCATGGACGGCAGCATTGCCACCGGGGGCATGCCTGTAACCAGAGAAGAGATCAGCGGGCCAATGAGGCCGCAGACACCGCCATAGGGCCAACCACAGATCAGACCGCACAGCAGCACCGGGATATGCATAGGCAGGAAAATTGAGCCGGCATTCGGGATGCCATGGAATGCCATGGGCAAAACCAGGCATAATGCTGCGCATACTGAAGTAAAAACCAATTTCCTAATAGGATTCAGTTTCATAATCGTCACCTCTTTTATATGTTGGACACATTATAAAACAAAAAAATCCCTTTATGAAGCCCCCTAGGGGGATAAAATTTAAAAGAAATGAAGAAAAAAATCCCCCGAGCCTAAGCTCGGGGGATTGATTTGCTTTTCAGCTACAAGAATTACTCGTAGATCTCGGTAACAACACCGGAACCGACGGTACGGCCGCCTTCACGGATAGCGAAACGCAGGCCCTTCTCGATAGCGATGGGGGTGATCAGCTCAACGTTCATAACAACGTTATCGCCGGGCATGCACATCTCGGTGCCCTCGGGCAGGTTGATGATGCCGGTAACGTCAGTGGTACGGAAGTAGAACTGAGGACGGTAGTTGTTGAAGAAGGGAGTGTGACGGCCGCCTTCTTCCTTGGACAGGACGTAAACCTGGCCAGCGAACTTGGTCAGAGGCTTGATGGAGCCGGGCTTACACAGAACCTGGCCTCTCTCAATCTCCTTCTTGTCAACACCACGCAGCAGAGCGCCGATGTTATCACCAGCTTCTGCGTAGTCCAGCAGCTTGTGGAACATTTCGATGTCGGTGCAGACGGTTTCCTTCTTCTCTTCACGCAGACCGACGATCTCGATCTTGTCGTTCTTGTTGAT
>JAZRRL010000017.1:0-3541 GCA_045650665.1 Faecousia sp.
AATGAAAATCACGAAAAAAGTACTTAGCATGATCCTTGCACTGGTGATGGTGCTGGGTCTGCTACCTGCCACTGCTACTGCTGCGGAAGCAGAAGATGTTGTATATCTGTCCATCAGCTTTGATAGCAACTATATCGACGATAAAAACGGCAACCCCATTGCCTATGTTCCCGTCCCCCTGGATGCCGTTGCTGCCATTGACCTGGCGCAATACGGTTTAGACAATATGCTTTTTGATGCAGATGGTGATGGCGATTATGAAACCACTGCACTGCAACTGCTGATTTATGCCCACGAGGAACTCTACGGTGGCAAGTGGAGCGATGTCAATTTTGATGCATTGCCCGGCGCTTCCTACTTCCGTGGTGGCATCTTCGGTTTTACTGAGAACCTGGTTTACTTCCAAAATGGTGATTTTCCCGTGGATGAGACCCAACAAAGTGACTTTATGACCGTCGGTGCGACATCTGACCGGATTGTACTGGAAGCAGGAGATTTCCTGGATGTTGCCAGCTTCGGCTGCTACAATTTCCTATGGGATCAGGCCGGCGGTTTCCATCTGTTTGCCGACGAAAATGATAGCTACACCCACGATTACACCGCAAATGCCGGTGAAGCTCTGTCTGTGAAGCTGAAACACTCCTTCTGCGATCTGATGTTCGGTGAGTCCTGGGTCAAGGATGCCACCGACTATGAGGTTTTCTACGGTTCTGTCTTTGGGGAAGCAGAGGGTAGTGTCACCACCGATGAAAGCGGGTGCACGGAAATCACTTTCCCCAATGCCGGTACTTATTATGTTTGGTGTGAAGGTGGTATTGGCATAGACGACGGCTTTACCCATATCACTTGCGACCATTACTTGGAAACCGGTGAACCTTGCATTGTATCTTCTCCTGCTTTTGCAAAGGTAGAGGTTTCCGGTGCAGCCACTCCGGAAGCACCCCGCCAGCCGCAGGATATTTCTGCTGTTCTGAATGCTACTTTGGCTATGCAGGCAGCTACCGTGAAAGAACCTGCCTTTGGCACCAATTTCGGTGAGTGGACCGTATTTGGTCTTGCCCGTGGTAATTACTATGCCAAAGACAACCAGTATTTTGCAGACTACTACGACCGCATCGTGGAATATGTCAATACCACAGCAGCAAAGGTTGCTATGAGCGGTGCTTTGGACAAAAACAAGTCTACCGACAACTCCCGTCTGATCATGGCATTGGCTGCCATCGGTAAGGATGCCACCTCTGTGGGCAACTGGGATCTTGTGGAGGCCTACAGTGCAAACGGTATCAACTGGATCCGGAAACAGGGTATGAACGGCACTATTTGGACGCTGATCGCTCTGGATTGCGGTGGTTACGAAACCAGTGACCCCACCATCCGTCAACAGTGTGTGGATGCTATTTTGTCTGCCCAGCACAACGATGGTGGCTGGTCCTTGGTCACTGCCAAGACCCAGCCTTCCAACGTGGACATTACCGGTATGACCCTGACTGCTCTGTATCCCTACCGGGATCACCCTGCGGTAGCAACAGCTTGTGAAACTGCTTTTAACTGGCTGTCTGAAAGTCAGTTGGACAACGGTGGTTTCCCCTATGGCAGAGGAGAAACCTCTGAAAGCTGCGTATGGGCCATCGTTGCAGCTACCACATGGGGCATCAACCCGGATACCGACCCCCGTTTCATCAAAAACGGCAATTCCGCTATCGACAATCTTCTGACCTATTACCTGGAAGATGAAGCCAAATTTGAGCATGGCAGAGGCGCAGGAGCCAATGCCATGGCTACTGACCAGGCTACCTATGCTTTGGTTGCTTATGACCGCTTGGTGGGCGGCAAGAAAGCCCTGTATGATTATTCCGATGTAACCTTTGAGGAAGATACCGTTATTCTGGGCAAACCCACTGCAACCCTGGGTCTGCCTGCACAAATCACTGATGATGTTGGCAAGACTTTCAATGCTGTTATCACCTTAGATCAGTGGGACAACGAGGCAGGTTACAAACTCATTGACTTTATTCTGAATGTTCCTGAAGGACTGAGTGTTACCGGTGTTACTGCCGGCAGCCGCTTGAACGGTGGCGAAGTCAGCTATCATTTGGATGAAGAAGGCAAGCTGCGTGTCGTATACTTTGACGCCAATAATCATAGCGACATCACTGTTGTAGGCAACGCAGAAGGCAATGCATTCCCCGCACAGTTCTTCACAATTACTTTCCAGGTGGATGCTGCTGCCGCAGGTGATCAGAAAGCTATCGCTATTTCCGGTATGTCCATTAAACTCACTTCCGATTCTAACGACGAAAGCGCAATGGTAGTCGTAGATACCGCTACTGCTGCAGGCACCGTCAATGTGGTAAAGGGCATTTCCTACAGTGCAATCTGTCTGTACATCGGTGATGATATTGACCTGATTCCCAAAACGAAGAAAGCGGTTGCTGTGTCTGTAGTTGGTATTGAAAGTGCTACAAAGCTGACCTATAACGATGGCACCAATCAGTATGTCTTGAAGTACAGTGAGGAGATCTCCAAGAAGACCGGCATTGCTACCTATGTGGCATTGGTGGATGCTTCCATCGATATGGCGCAGTTCGCAAACAAACTGAATTTCACCTTGTCAGAAGATGCTGCAGCTCAGATCACCTTTGGTGATACCAACGGCGACGGTGTTGTTAACGCACAGGATGCATTGAACACCGTGGATGCCTGGCTGCGCAAGGGCAATGCTCCTACCGATGATAAGATCCTCACCATGAACGTAAACGGCGATAGCCGCATCAACACCTTTGATGCTCTGGGCATCGTGGAAGCATTTGTAAATAAGAGCGAGTATATTGTTGTTACCAAAGCCGCTACCTTGACTACCAATCCGTAAAAATTTATGGGCGGGGTTTATCCCCGCCCACTTTAAGGAGTGTTTCTATGAAAAAGTTTCTAAAAAAGAGATGGCCGTGGATTATCGGAGTCTGTGTGTTGATAGCGGCAGTTGTGCTACTGCTGGTGCAGTGTGACAGCAATGACGAACCCACCATTCCCGGTGAGCCTACCTTAACTGTGGAAACACCCCAAAAGCTTTCTGCATCCCAAACAGAGGAATTTACATTGGATGTAACCATTTCCTCTCTTGGAGATGCCCGTTATCCAGCAATGAGTATGAGTATCGCCTTTGATTCCTCCCGCTTGGAATTCTTGGGTGTAGAAGAAGGCAATATCTTCATCCTCAGTGACGAAAACAGCACAGGTCAAAAACTCCCCGAATGGAGCTACAATGTGCAAAACAGTAACGATACCGGCCGGATCAACATTATGTATCTGGATATGACCGGCGGTAAAAACGCATTTACCAGGGAACTTTTAGCCGAAGACTACAATGTGGTGCTTCGCTTGAAATTCCGTTTGCGAGGCAGCGTTCGTCCCGGTGATGTTCTTGATTTGATTGTGGAAGATGCGGTGTTTGCTGCATCCGACGAAACCCAAAGTCTCGCTATGACCACGGATACCCTAAAAGTTAAAAACGGCAGACTTGTGATTGGAGAATAAATGATGA
>JAZRRL010000018.1:0-37914 GCA_045650665.1 Faecousia sp.
TTATACTGAGGATCCGGAAGGACCTCTCTCTTGGGAACATTACCTCTTCTGGGCACTTTGCTTCCCTCCTTCATAATATAATGATTTCATCGGTACTCGAAAGTAGTACTTTCGTTGTGCCTGGCCAGAGGTTTTATACAATATATATAAAACGCTATGGCAAGGCCATTTGCCTTGCGAACGGGCGTGGGGAAAATTCAAATTGATTGTAAGAAGCTATTACTTCTTGCCGGCCTTGGGACGCTTTGCACCATACTTGGAGCGAGACTGCATACGGCCGTTAACGCCCTGGGTATCCAGAGTGCCACGAATGATGTGGTAACGAACACCGGGAAGGTCCTTAACACGACCGCCACGGATCAGCACCACGGAGTGCTCCTGCAGGTTATGGCCAACACCGGGAATGTAAGCAGAAACTTCCATACCATTGGTCAGACGCACACGGGCGATCTTACGCAGAGCGGAGTTCGGCTTCTTGGGGGTGGTGGTACGAACAGCAGTGCAAACACCACGCTTCTGGGGGGAAGGCAGAGTAGTAGCCTTGTTCTCCAAAGTGTTCAGACCTCTCTGCAGAGCAGGAGCGGTAGACTTGTAGGTGACCTGCTGACGGCCATTCTTAACGAGCTGGTTAAAAGTAGGCATCAATATTCTCCTTTCTTAAATTCTCACCTTGCGGTGGACTATATTCTACGGCTTATGCCGATAGAAGCGGATCAATTTACGACTGCAGCGGCAGCCGCGCCCACATCAATGCCACAAGCATCGCCCAATTCCCGCATGCTGGTAACCCAGATGTAAGAAATATTGCGTGCTTTGCATTGCTGTTCCAATGGTTCAGTGATTGCAGGGTCTGCATTTTTCGCCAGGCAGACACATTCTACTGTGCCTTTTTCCATGGCTTTTCGCAATTGTTTTGCCCCTACAACGACCTTATTTTTGTCGATTTTCGGCAAAATCCCGCATTGGGGGATTCTACTATCTTTTTTAGTGTCCATACAGATACCTATTATACGCATTATTTTGGAAAAGTCAACAAAAATTATGATATTTTTTCAGCATATTCCACTATCCGTCCGCTAAATACACATGTTTCCACGCCAGAAAATTCTTAGAAATTCTGAACATATATTATAAATGAATATAAAAAACCGCCAACCCAAAAGTTGGCGGTTTAGCTAAATTAAAGAATAGTCATCAACTTATTAAAATTGTTCTCTTTTGCTTTTTTCTGAACAGAGAACCAGTCAACGATTGTCAAAATGCCACACAGGCCACCAGTCAGCAATTTTAAAACACCCATACCGGTCTCGCCCAGCATAAATCTATCAATGCCCAGACCTCCGAGAAACAACGATACCAGCAGAACGGTAGTGGGGTCCTTAAGTTCAACGGAGGAAACTAATGCAAAGCGTTCCTCATCCATGTTTTTCATTTTTTCCTTAATAAAGACGATCTTCTCCGCAGGTAGGTACTTTTGGTTTGTCATAATAAACATATCCAGTTTTGTTGCATCCATTTTTTTGTCTCTCCTTAAATAAATATATGGTATCCCCTTCTCAGGGCATAACAACAACTCCCAGCCACCGCATTAGTGCATACAGAAAGATCATTACAGCCGACATATAGTAGACTATGTTGATGTATTGCTTCCAGCAGGTAGGAAACATGTCATAAAACATGTAAAGCAGTACAAGCATTGGTATAACCGGAAAGAAAGCATGATATCGGAATGCCAGACCAATATCGCCTTGTAAAAACGCAAGCCACGCCCGCGTCACTCCACAGCAGGGGCATGAGATTTTAAATATTTGGTATATTGGACATCCATATGTATATAGGAAAACGATCCCTGTAAGTAACAAAATCCTGCCCGGTAAATGTTTGGTACACGCCATTCCTATAAACAAATTCCACAAATGTTTCACGCAAATCTCCTGAACTATTTTATTCAGCGCATGTAACTTGCGTTAAGTATCTCATATATTTTGTAACTTGTCAAGTTATATTTTTAACCTTTTGCGTTGTCGCTTGCAGATTATTTCAAGGTTATACTATATACAAGCAGGAGGTGATATTATGCAAATGCACCAATACAACAAGTACAAACAGTTAGGTCTTAATATTGCATATTATCGCAAGCAAAGAGACCTTTCACAAATTCAACTTGCAGAACTAATCAATATCAGTCGTACACATATGAGCCGCATTGAAACAGCGGACTGTGCTGTTTCATTGGATGTCATTTTCGATATATGCGACGCTTTGCATATCCCCCCCACCAAGTTGTTTGATTTCAGAGAATAATTGCGAGAGACGAAAAAGGTCACCAAGCACAAAGCTGGTGACCTTTTATATATTCATAAAAAATAAGGGGCGTGCCGTTCGGCACGCCCCTTTGGGTTATAGATTATTCTTCATCTTCGGCGATTTCCAGATCGTATCTGCTGCCAGGAGTCAGACCGGGCTGATAATCCCGGTAGGCCATCAGGCCGGAACCGGCAGGAATCAGTTTACCGATAATGACGTTCTCCTTCAGACCAACCAGGTGGTCAACCTTGCCCTTAATAGCAGCATCAGTCAGAACCTTGGTGGTTTCCTGGAAGGAAGCAGCGGACAAGAAGGAATCGGTAGCCAAGGAAGCCTTGGTAATACCCAGCAGAACTGCCTGAGCAGTTGCCAGCTTCAGGTCTTCCTCACCGGCATCGATCCGTGCCTGAATTGCAGCATTGGCATCCTCAAACTCAAAGGTATCGATCACAGTACCGGTGAGCAGAGCGGTATCGCCGGGCTCTTCCACACGGACCTTACGCATCATCTGGCGGATGATAACTTCGATATGCTTGTCGTTGATTTCAACGCCCTGCTGACGGTACACAGCCTGGACGGACTGAACCAGATAATCCTGGACAGCTTCCACACCGGAAATACGCAGAACATCCTGAGGATACAGTGCGCCATCGGTAATGGGTTCGCCCTTCTGGACAGTCTTGCCGTGGACAACCTTCAGACCCACGGAGTAAGGCACATGATATTCCTTGACCTCGCCATCTTCTGCAGTAACGGTGATGTTACGCAGAGCGGTGCGGTGGGTATCGTCAATGTGCACGGTACCGGTGATCTCGGAAATGGTAGCCATCTTCTTGGGACGGCGGGATTCGAACAATTCTTCAACTCTGGGCAGACCCTGAGTGATATCGTCACCAGCAACACCGCCGGAGTGGAAGGTACGCATGGTCAGCTGAGTACCAGGCTCACCGATGGACTGTGCAGCGATGATACCAACAGCTTCACCCAAGTCAACCTGCTTGGAGGTTGCCAGGTTCATGCCGTAGCACTTTGCACAGACACCGCTTCTTGCGCGGCAGCCCAGAATGGTGCGGATATAGATCTTCTCAATACCAGCATTTTCGAACTTCTCAGCATCCTCGGGCATCATCATTTCGTCCTTGGAGTGCAGCAGCTCACCGGTCACGGGATGCAGGACATCCTCAACCGGGAAACGACCGCGGATACGGTTACCGAAGGAATCAACAATATCACCGTTCTTGTCGTACACAGCGCCGACCCAAATACCGTTGGTAGTGCCACAGTTGTGTTCACGGATGATCACATCCTGAGAAACGTCGACCATACGACGGGTCAGGTAACCAGAGTCAGCGGTACGCAGAGCGGTATCGGGCATACCCTTACGGGCACCTCTGGAGGAAATGAAATACTCCAGAACACTCAGGCCTTCACGGAAGTTTGCCTTAACGGGGATTTCGATGGTACGGCCTGCGGTATCGGCCATCAAGCCACGCATACCGGCCAACTGACGAATCTGAGCCATGCTACCACGAGCACCGGAGTCAGACATCATGTAGATGGGGTTGAACTCATCCATGGTGCCCTGCAATGCATTGGTCACATCAGCGGTGGTCTTTTCCCACTGCTGAACAACCAGACGGTAACGCTCATCATTGGTGATCAGACCCTGACGGAAGAACTGCTCAATCTCCAGCACCTTAGCTTCAGATGCCTTGATCAGCTGATACTTCTTCTCGGGAACGACCATATCTGCAATAGAGATGGAGATAGCGCCCTTGGTTGCATACTTGTAACCCAGTGCCTTGATGCGGTCCAACATCTCAGTAGCAATGGTGAAGCCATGACGGCGGATACACTTGTCAATGATCTTACCCAGCTGCTTCTTGCCAACCAGGAAGTCAACTTCCAGATCGAAAGCATGCGCAGGATCCTTACGGTTTACAAAGCCCAGGTCCTGAGGAATAGGCTCATTGTAGATCAGGCGACCCACGGTTGCCTTTACCAGACGGTATTCCATCTGACCTTCCACTTCCCTGCCCATACGGACCAGGATGGGAGCGTGCAGACCGATATTGCCATCTGCGTAGGAGGCAATGGCCTCATCCACGCTGGAGAATGCATACTTGGGACGGAAGGTGGCTTCCTTCTTGCCCTCTGCCTTCAGTGCCTTGTTGGCTGTCAGGAACTCATCGGCATCCACAACCTGACCGGCTTCCCATGCGGTATCACCGGGCTCGGCAATTACCACTTCTTCTGCACCCTTCTCTGCCTTGCCCAAACGGGTATATGTCAGATAGTAGGCACCCAAGATCATATCCTGAGAAGGAACGGTAACGGGTTTGCCGTCCTGAGGACGCAGCAGGTTGTTTGCAGACAGCATCAGCATTCTGGCTTCAGCTTGCGCTTCAGCGGACAGAGGTACGTGAATAGCCATCTGGTCACCGTCAAAGTCAGCGTTAAATGCAGTACAGCACAGAGGATGCAGCTTCAGTGCACGACCCTCAACCAGAACGGGCTCAAATGCCTGAATACCCAGACGGTGCAGAGTAGGTGCACGGTTCAGCATGACAGGACGATCCTTAATAATCTCGTCCAGAGCATCCCAAACCTCAGCCTTGCCCTTGTCGATCATCTTCTTAGCGGACTTAATGTTATTTGCCAAGCCGTCGGAAACCAGCTTCTTCATAACGAAGGGACGGAACAGCTCGATAGCCATTTCCTTGGGCACGCCGCACTGATACAGTTTCAGTTCGGGGCCAACCACGATAACAGAACGGCCGGAGTAGTCAACACGCTTACCCAGCAGGTTCTGACGGAAACGGCCCTGCTTACCCTTGAGCATATCACTCAAGGACTTCAGTGCACGATTGTTAGCGCCGGTAACAGCACGGCCACGACGGCCATTGTCAATCAGAGCGTCAACAGCTTCCTGCAGCATGCGCTTTTCGTTTCGCACGATGATGTCAGGTGCATTCAGCTGGATCAGTCTCTTCAGACGGTTGTTACGGTTGATAACACGGCGATACAGATCGTCCAGGGCGGAGGTAGCGAAACGGCCGCCATCCAACTGGATCATAGGACGGATATCCGGGGGGATAACAGGCAGGACATCCATGATCATCCAGGCAGGGTTATTGCCGGACTCACGGAAAGCCTCTACGACCTCCAGGCGCTTAACCAGACGCAGTTTCTTCTGAGAAGAAGCGGTCTTCAGTTCCTCACGCAGCTGTGCAGACAGCTCTTCCAGGTCGATCTGTTCCAGCAGAGCCTTGACAGCTTCTGCACCCATGCCTGCCTGGAAATCGTCCTCGTACTTTTCACGCATGTCACGGTATTCCTTTTCGGTCAGCACCTGGTTTCTTGCCAAAGGTGCATCGCCGGGATCGGTGACAATATATGCTGCAAAGTACAGAACCTTCTCCAGAATCTTGGGAGAAATATCCAGGATCAGACCCATACGGGAGGGAATACCCTTAAAGTACCAGATATGGCTGCAGGGGGCTGCCAGCTGAATGTGGCCCATACGCTCCCGGCGAACCTTTGCTTTGGTCACTTCTACACCGCAACGGTCACAGATCTTGCCCTTGTACTTGATCTTTTTGTACTTACCACAGTGACATTCCCAGTCCTTGGTAGGTCCAAAGATCTTTTCACAGTACAAGCCGTCCCGTTCGGGCTTCAGTGTACGGTAGTTGATGGTTTCCGGCTTCTTGACCTCGCCGGAGGACCATTTCCGGATCATTTCCGGAGATGCAATACCAATTCTAATCGCATCAAAGGTGACATCTGCCATAACGTCGCCTCCTTAATCTTCGTAAATGTCTGCGTCGGCATCATCACCGAACACATCCATAATATCTTCCGGGCTGTCCTCGTCGATGACGAAGCCGGCATCCAGCACTTCTTCTGTAGTGCCAACCACCAGCTCGCTGTCATGCTGGCCGGTGTAACCGATCTCTTCATCCTCGTCCTCGTCCTTCAGCTCGATCTCATTACCCTTCTCGTCCAGAACGCGAACATCCAGACACAGAGCCTGCAGTTCCTTAACCAGAACCTTGAAGGATTCGGGAACACCGGGCTTGGGAATGTTTGCACCCTTAACGATTGCTTCGTAGGTCTTGACACGACCGGTGACGTCGTCGGACTTGACAGTCAGGATCTCCTGCAGGGTATAGGCAGCGCCGTAAGCCTCCAGTGCCCAAACTTCCATTTCACCGAAACGCTGACCGCCGAACTGAGCCTTACCGCCCAGAGGCTGCTGAGTAACCAGTGCGTAAGGGCCGGTGGAACGGGCATGGATCTTGTCGTCAACCAGGTGGTGCAGCTTCAGGTAGTAGGGATAACCAACGGTAACCAGGTTATCGAAGGGTTCACCGGTACGGCCATCGTACAGAACAGTCTTGCCATCCTCGCGCAGACCAGCCAGCTTAAGGGTATCACGGATATCCTTCTCGTTAGCACCGTCAAATACGGGGGTAGCGACCTTCCAACCCAGTGCCTTTGCGGCATAACCCAGGTGGACTTCCAAAACCTGACCAATGTTCATACGGGAAGGAACGCCCAGGGGGTTCAGAACCACATCCAACGGAGTGCCGTCGGGCAGGAAGGGCATATCTTCTTCCGGCAGAACACGGGAAACAACACCCTTGTTACCGTGACGACCGGCCATCTTATCGCCCACGGAGATCTTACGCTTCTGGGCAATGTAAACACGGACAGACTTGGTAACGCCGGGAGCCAGTTCATCGGAATTTTCCTTGGTGAATACCTTGACATCCACAACGATGCCGCTTTCGCCATGAGGTACCTTCAAGGAGGTATCACGGACTTCTCTTGCCTTCTCACCAAAGATGGCGCGCAGCAGGCGTTCTTCAGGAGTCAGCTCGGTTTCGCCCTTGGGAGTGACCTTACCAACCAGGTAGTCACCGGAACGAACCTCGGCACCGATACGGATGATACCATCCTCGTCCAGATCCTTCAGGGTATCCTCGCCGACATTGGGAATGTCACGAGTGATCTCTTCCGGTCCCAGCTTGGTGTCACGGGCTTCGGTCTCATGCTCCTCAATGTGAATGGAAGTAAAGACGTCTTCCTTCACCAGACGCTCGTTCAGCAGAATGGCGTCTTCGTAGTTGTAACCTTCCCAGTTGACGAAGCCAATGAGCACGTTCTTGCCCAGTGCAACCTCACCGCCGGAGCAAGAGGGACCATCAGCAATGATCTGCTCATTTTCAACCCGGTCACCAACCACCACGATGGGGCGCTGGTTAATGCAGGTACCTGCATTGCTACGGGCAAACTTAGTCAGAGCATAGGTCTTCAACTCACCATCGTCATAAGCAATGGTGATATTGGTAGCAGAAACAGCGGTAACAGTACCGTTACCCTCTGCCTTCAGACAGACTTCGGAGTCCACAGCAGCCTTATGCTCGATACCGGTAGCAACGACGGGAGGCTCAGTGGTCAGCAGAGGAACAGCCTGACGCTGCATGTTCGCACCCATCAAAGCACGGTTTGCGTCGTCATTCTGCAGGAAGGGAATGAAGGAAGTCGCAATGGAGATCATCATTCTGGGAGAAACGTCGATATAATCGATCAGTTCACGATCCACGGCGATGATTTCATTACGATGACGGCAAGTGATACGCTCATTTGCCAGACAGCCATTCTCGTCCAAAGGCTCGTTGGCCTGGCCGATGTAGAAATCGTCTTCCACATCTGCAGTCATATAGTCGATCTGCTCGGTCACCTTGCCGGTAGCCTTGTCCACCTTGCGGTAGGGAGCCTCTACAAAACCATACTCGTTGATCTTTGCAAAGGTAGCCAGATAGTTGATCAGACCGATGTTAGGACCTTCAGGGGTCTCAATGGGGCACATACGGCCATAGTGGGTGTAGTGAATATCACGAACATCGAAAGATGCACGCTCACGGCTCAAACCGCCGGGACCCAGTGCAGACAGACGACGCTTGTGTGTCAGCTCAGCCAGGGGGTTGTTCTGATCCATGAACTGAGACAGCGGGCTGGAGCCAAAGAACTCCTTAATAACTGCAGTCACGGGGCGGATGTTGATCAGGCTCTGGGGAGTGACAGCATCCATATCCTGAACGGTCATGCGCTCCTTAATTACACGCTCCAGACGGCTGAAGCCGATACGGAACTGGTTCTGCAGCAGCTCGCCCACGCAGCGCAGACGACGGTTGCCCAGATGGTCGATATCATCGGGGGTGCCGATGCCCATAGCGACACAGTTCAGGTAGTTGATGGAGGCCATGATATCATCAGTAATGATATGCTTGGGAATCAGGTCATCCATGCGCTCAGCAATTGCTTCTGCCCAGTCAATCTCCTTGTTCTCCAGCATTTCCTTCAGAACAGTGAAACGAACCTTCTCACGAATGCCATACTCAGCAGGATCAAAGTCCACAAACTGAGCCATGTCCACCATGTTATTGGACAGCACCTTAACAACGCTGTCGCCAACCTTGACGGACGCCTCATTGACACCGCGCTTGGACAGCTCATGTGCCAGGTCGCGGGTGATGAACTCACCGGGCATGACCAGGATCTCGCCGGTCATGGGATCAACGATGGGCTCTGCAGCTTCCTGACCGGACAGACGATTCCAGATGTCCATCTTCTTATTGAACTTATAGCGGCCTACCTTGCTGACATCGTAGCGGTGTGCATCAAAGAGCAGACCTTCCAGGTGCTCAATGGCAGTCTCCACCGTGGGAGGCCCACCGGGACGCATCCGACGATAGATTTCCAGCAGAGCTTCTTCCTTGGTCTTGCAGGTATCCTTCTCCAGGGTAGCCATGATCCGCGCATCCTCGCCGAACATAGCCTTGATCTCTGCATCTGTGCTAACACCCAGCGCACGAATCAGGCTGGTGATAGGCAGCTTGCGGTTCTTGTCGATACGAACCCAGAAAACATCAGAGTTGTCGGTTTCGTACTCCAGCCATGCGCCACGATAAGGAATGACTGTAGCAGTATAGGTATGCTGGTCAGCCTTGTCCACATCATGGGTATAGTACATGCCGGGGCTACGAACGATCTGAGAAACGATGACACGCTCAGCACCGTTGATCACAAAAGTGCCGCCGTTGGTCATAATGGGGAAATCGCCCAGGAAGATATCCTGCTCCTTGATTTCGTCCGTTTCCGTGTTGCGCAGACGTACCCGCACCTTGATGGGCTTTGCATAGGTAGCATCGCGCTCCTTGCACTCCTCAATGGTATACTTGGGCTTCTCGTCCATGGAATAATCCAGGAAAGTCAGCTCCAGCTTACCGGAGTAGTCAATGATTGTGCCGACATCCTTGAAAACTTCCCGCAGGCCCTCTTCCAGGAACCATTGGTAAGAATCCTTCTGGATCTTCAGCATGTTGGGGATCTCGAGGATCTCCTGATACTTTGCGTAGGACTTACGCATGGTCTTGCCGAACATTGCGTCCTTGACCATTGCCATATGGATCATCACAGCCTTTCTTTCGGCTTTCGCCGGAATGATGTGTTTTTCACATTTTGATACGCTCGGGGCAGTTGCAAGTTTTATTGTGTTTGCTACTTGACAGCCTCGCCATTGTGTGCTACAATGCTCATGCTGGGCAGGATGGCCTACTTGGGCACACTAACACACTATGGAAAACCATTGTATAACATTTCTTTCCTGTTGTCAACACATATTTTACGATTTTCCTGACGAAAGTCAGGTTTTTTATTTATATATTATTTAAATGAATATAGCACCCCCGCGCTCCAATGAGCGCGGGGGTTATCTATTCCGTCACAAACGGGTCTTTTTCTCATATCCCCAAATCAGGATTCCGGCGCACACCAGCGCCAAAGCCACCAGCAAATTCATCGGCTCCACGCCGCCTTCTTCTTCCAAAAGAAGCGCAGAAAACAGCACGCCGAATACCGGTGTCATAAAACTGTAAATAGTGATGCTGGACGGGGAATTGTATTTCAGCAACAAGGTCCATAGCGCATAGGTGAGCGCGTAAATTGCAGACAAGCTTACCACAACAGGAAGCATTCCTGCAAAGTCCATCTTCCCGCCGAATCCCAGGCCTGCCAACAGCAAAACCGTACCGCCCATTACCATTTGATAGCCACTCAAAACAATGGGGTCCTCATCCTGGGCAAAACGCTTGACCATAATGACTCCAATGGAATATGAAAGGATGCCAAGCAATACCAATCCGTCTCCATGGAGGCTGAAATTCAGGCTCAGGCCATTTAGGTTCATTACAATAATACCTAAAAAGCCAATGATGCAGGCAATCAATTTCTTTGCCGTCAGTTTTTCCAGTCGAAATACCAAACCTGCCAGCAACGCAACAAAGAATACGTCTGTGCTTTTCAGAATCGCACCCTTGACAGAGGTAGTATGCAGCAACCCAATGTATACCAAGACATATTGACCTACCGTCTGCAGGAAAGAAACAACCGCCACGCTTTTTATGCTCTTCTTTTTGGGTAAAACCAATTTTCTGCGGATGATGCTGTATATGCCCACCGTCAGAAAACCTGCAACTGCAAACTGCAATCCTACCCATAGAAGAAGCGACGGGACATGATTTGGGTTGATATATGCATAACCCATTTTTACAATCGGTGTAGATATCCCCCACAGTGCACAGCAAAAAAGTGCCGATACTACTGTGAACACTTTATTATTTATCAGTTTGTTCAGCATTTTGTCACCTCACGAGCATGATGCTTCATTATACTCCTTTACTTTCAAAAAGCAACTGTTTTTTTGCATATAACAACCCCCGCACTCCAATGAGCGCGGGGGTTGGTGCTATATATGTTAGTCTCCACATTAACATGCGTCAGAGTGCAGAATAGCCGTAACTGTTGACCAGTGCATCCAACTTGACGCCCTGCTTACAGAAGGGGCAATCCCGGGAATCATAGCTCTGGTAATCTGGAATATCGTTGACGCTGTAAACAGAACGCACAGGGTAACCCTCTACCTCATCCACAGCGCGGTATACTGCCGCAATACCGGCCACAAAACCGCCGTAATACGTAATTGCCTCAATGGCTCTTTTTGCGGTAACACCGGTGGTGCAGGATGCCATCAGCACCAAAACGTGTTTACCCTTGACCATGTGCTGCACATTATCCCGAAGGATGATCATGGAGTTATTATTGAATTCAGGCTCCATCACATAAATGGTCTGGTGGGCATTGATGGTGTGGAAGCCCGTCTTTGTCAGCTCATCAGCAACCCATGCACCAATCACAGCCGTACCGTCCAGACAGATGATGGTATCCACCGGGGTATTGTTAATGAAATGGCTCACCAATTCCCGGGCGGTTTCCTTCGCCTCACTCAAACGAGTCTTATTGTATGTAATATCAATATAGTAATTGATATGGCTGTGATTCGTGGCAAAATGGCCCGGGGTTACCCGAAGGGGTACCTTTCCATACCGGATAGGGAGATGGGATAATTGAATCATTTTCATTTCCTCCTACTTGTTGATAAAAAGAAAAGCGTTTTCTTCCCCGGCTAACAGCGTTTTGCCGGGTAAACGAAAACGCTTTTTTTCATTATACCCCGAAAGTATATTCTATTGCAAGAGAAAACTGTCCGTTAAACTCTCTAAAATTTGCGCATCAGTCTTGTGCAGATTGCCTTTGCAGAAGCTTTGCTTCTTCCGCAAGGAACTGGTCTGCAATGATCTTGCAAATTTTATTTTTTGCAATCATATCATGCACTTGTGCAAAGCTCACCCATTTGACTGCATCCGTTTCTCCGGGCTGAAGTACGATCTGTTCCACGGGCACCTCTGCTTTCAGGCAATAGTGGTCATAGAAGAAGTGATTATCCCGGGTCGTGCTCAAATATTCAAACTCATTTTCTTCCGCCTGAATACCCGTTTCCTCAAACAGCTCCCGCTTGATGGCCTGCCGGCTGGTCTCCCCTGCCCTGGCCGCACCACCGGAGTTCTCCCAGGTGTGGGCAAAGCTCTTTTGCGGGGCACGGCGGGTCATCAGTAAATTCCCTTTTCCGTCATGTACCCAGACACAAACCACCAAGCCGTATTCTCCCGGTGCCCATTTACTGCCCCGGCGATGGATGCGCCCCGTCAGGTTTCTGTCTTTGTCGTAAACATCATTCCACTCCATGGCAATCCTCCTGCATCCGGACATATCTTCGGTAGACGATGATGTACAGCACAAGCTCCGCAGCGAACGTCACCCCCCAGGAGATGGGATAGGATACGAACAGCCAATCCAATGTATGAAATTCGGAGATCTGAAATACCGTGTTCACCCAGCAGATTCGCAATCCACACACGCCCAACACAGACACCAGCATGGGAGCCAGCGAAAAGCCCAGGCCACGAAGTAAGCCCGTGGTCACATCCTGCAGTCCCAGCAAGCAGTACGGAATCAGCACATATGCCATCCGGCGGACACCGTAAGCAATGGCCTTCGGGGAATCCGTAATATAAATAGACAGCAGCTGCGGAGCGAAGAAGTACATGGTGCAACCCACGATCACACCTACCACCGTCACACAGCCCAGGCAGATTCCGGCAATTTTGCTCACGCGCTTATATTGCCCCGCGCCCACATTCTGGCCGGTGAAATTCAGGCCGGTCTGCAAAAATGCGTTCATGCACACATAGGCAAAGCCCTCCAGATTGCTGGCCGCGGCCATGCCGGACATGAAGACATCTCCAAAGGAATTGATGGCCGACTGGATCACCACATTGGAAATAGAGAACATAGAACCCTGAATGCCGGCTGGCAGACCCTTGCCGATCATCTTCGTCAGCTGCGCCTTGTAAAAACGGATTTTTTTCAGTTGCAGACGGCAGCCATCGGTGCGGCGCATGAGCGCAATCACCACCAACACTGCGGAAACGCCCTGGGAAATGGCAGTTGCCAATGCAACACCGGCCACATTCATGTGGAATACTGTCACAAAAAACACATTCAGCACCACATTGATCACACCGGCGATGGTCAAGTAGATCAGCGGTCCTTTGGTATCCCCCGCTGCGCGCAAAATGGCGGCGCAGAAGTTATATACCATATTAAAGGTCATGCCGCAGAAGTACAGCCGCATGTACAAAGTGGACAGGGACAGAACCTCCGAAGGCGTGCCCATCCATACCAGGAATGTCTCCGAAAAAGCCACACCCACTACTGTCAGCACGCCGCCGCAAATCAATGCCAGGGGCAGTGCCGTATGCACAGTGCGGTGCATCGCCTGCTCGTCCCGGCCGCCGATGGCATGAGCCATGCAAACACCTGCGCCCACGGACAGACCGATAAACAGGTTTACCACCAGGTTGGTGATATGACCGGTTGCACCCACCGCCGCCACAGAAATACTACCGCAAAAACGCCCCACGATCACCAGGTCTGCGGCATTAAACAAAAGCTGCAAAAGGCTGGTCAGGATAATGGGGATGGTGTAGGTAACAATATTCAAAAAAAGTGGCCCCTGGAGCATGCTTTTCTGATAGTGTTTCATAAGCCCCGGCCTCCTTTCTCATTCTATCCTTTATTATAAACTCATTTCCAGAAAATGCAAGTCGGATTTCATAACGAAAGCCCCCTCATCCGAGGGGGCTTTTGCTTTAGGTGGTCTTATAGTTGCAGCACTGGCCGTCGTCGGATTGCCGGTCACAGCCGTTTGGTGCAAACTGGGCTGACGGGAACGGAATCCGGGAGAACATTTCGCAGGGATCTTCCGTGCATCCGGGCGCATCACAGCATTCCTTAGTGGGAATGGCATAATCCAGCACCGGCACAATCAGCTGCGCATCCCGTTCCAGACGGATAATGGAGAACTGTCCCAAGGTTACATACAGCCGCTTGCGTTCTCCGGACAGCACCAATTCATCGTCAAACATACCGCAGATCGCACCAGGCAGCTGGGTGCACTCCTCTTTACACTTGCACTCGCAAACATCCCGAACCTTGGAACTGAGGACCATGGGATCCAGCACCTCTACCACAGCAGTAGGCCGATTGGCAGAATAGCGACTAAGCCCATCCGGTTCGCACATACGGGTGTCAGAGCGATAAATATGCGCCCGGCTATCCTCGCCGCAGAGTACCGCCCGCTTGGTAAATACCGCCAAACCATACAATGCCGCCGGACGGGCAGCACCGATGGTGGCATCCGCCAAAATACGGTAGTAGAAGGTCACATCAATGCAGTAATGCTTTGTATCAAATGCCACCGGTTCTACATCAATATAGGTATACAGCAGCTCTGCACACCGTACCCGGGCGCAGGTGGCCGTATCCAGTAAACATTGAGAGCCTTTTGTTAAATAGACCCGCAGGTCTTCAATGCAGTCTTTATCCCGGCAGCTGTCGGTGATCTTTCGGGTGTGAATGGACATGGCCTGCTGCAGATCATTGGGGTCACAGCGCAGGGTGTCCTGACATTGTTCAGACATATGGATACCTCCCGATAAAAGATAGGAAGAAGCAAAATGCTTACAGGACAGTTTATGCTGTGACGCCGCGAAAGTGCAAAATAAAACAGCCCGACACAAGGTCGGGCTGTTTTCTCATTTATTACAGTTCGCAGTTGCCTACAGTTCTGGGGAAGGGCAGAACATCACGGATATTGCCCATGCCGGTCAGGTACATGACACAGCGCTCGAAGCCCAGACCGAAGCCTGCATGACGGGCAGAACCGTACTTACGCAGATCCATATAGAATCCGTAATCCTCGGGGTTCATGCCCAGTTCTTCAATACGGTTCTTCAGAATCTCATAATCGTCTTCACGCTGGCTGCCGCCGATAATCTCGCCGATACCAGGCACCAGGCAGTCCATAGCTGCAACGGTCTTTCCATCGGGATTCAGCTTCATATAGAAAGCCTTGATTTCCTTGGGATAGTCGGTAACGAATACCGGACGCTTGAACACCTGCTCAGTCAGATAACGCTCATGCTCAGTCTGCAGGTCGCTGCCCCAGTGAACGGGATAATCAAATTCATCGTTATGCTTTTCAAGAATCTCGATGGCCTCGGTGTAGGTCACACGGCCAAAGTCGGAATTCATGACGTGGTTCAGTCGCTCCAGCAGGCCCTTATCAACAAAGTTGTTGAAGAACTCCATTTCCTCAGGCGCATGCTCCAGCACGTAGGAAATGATGTACTTAATCATATCCTCAGCCAAAGCCATATCGTCCTGCAGGTCTGCAAAAGCGATTTCCGGCTCAATCATCCAGAACTCAGCCGCATGGCGAGTGGTGTTGGAGTTCTCTGCACGGAAAGTAGGACCAAAGGTGTAGATGTTACGGAAAGCCATGGCAAAAGTCTCACCGTTGAGCTGACCGGAAACAGTCAAATTGGTAGGCTTGCCGTAGAAATCCTGAGAGAAATCGATGGTGCCATCCTCATTTTTGGGCACATTGTTCAGATCCAAAGTTGTGACCTGGAACATTTCGCCTGCACCCTCACAGTCAGAACCGGTAATCAAGGGAGTATGCACATACACGAAATCTCGATCCTGGAAGAACTGGTGGATGGCCATAGCTGCCAAAGAGCGAACACGGAACACGGCCTGGAAGGTGTTGGTCCGGGGACGCAGATGCGTAATGGTACGCAAAAATTCCATACTGTGCCGCTTGGGCTGCAGGGGGAAATCACCGGTGGAAGCGCCTTCCACAGTAACAGTGGTTGCCTGCAGTTCAAAAGGCTGCTTGCTCTCAGGAGTCAGCACCACAGTACCCTTGATAATCAGCGCAGCACCGATGTTGATCTTGGGAATCTCCTGGAAATTCTCGATAGTATCATTATAAACCACCTGAATGGGGTTAAAGTATGTGCCGTCAGACAGCATGATAAAGCCGAACTGCTTGCTGGGGCGGCGATTACGCACCCAACCACCAACCTCGATTTCCTTGCCGGCATACTTTTCAGTGTTCTTATAGAGTTCACGAATTGTGATCAAATCCATAACACATTCCTCGCTTGCTAAAAAATATAGTTAAGTATACGCTAGTTTAGCAGATTTTACAAGAGGCAAGTTGTATTTTTTGGCAAAATATCAAAACTGCGCCACATCAACCGTTGCTCCGGCATTTTTGATCCGTTCCAGCACCACATCTTCGCAACCGCTGTCAGTAATCAAAATCTGCCCGGCATCCACGCCGCAGATATGGGAAAAACCCACTCTGCCAATCTTCCGATGGTCTGCAACAATGATTGTCTTCTGCGCCCGAGCGATCATAGTACGGTCAATCATTGCTTCGTCTGCGTGATAAGTGGTAATGCCATGTTCCGGATGCACACCATCCACTGACAGAATGCTCCATTGCGGCTGATATCGGTTTAGCTGTTCCAGCGCATCACCGCCATAGGTAAAACCATAATTGGCATTCAATTCACCGCCCAGCAGAATGAGTCGCATATCCGCCTGATGAGCAAGATAATTGGCTGCCGCCAGAGAATTGGTGACAATATTCAGGTTTTTCCGCAGGCTCAGCACCTCCGCCACAGCCATGGTGGTCATGCCGGAGTTTATGAACAAAGTATCCCCATCATTGATATAAGACAGCACCGCTTCGGCAATGGCGCGTTTCCCCTGCCCAACCGGCATAGATACGCCTGACCAGCCTTCTGTTGCTTTTACCTTGCGCACTGCGCCGCCCTGAATACGATCCAGCTGTCCCTCAGCCGCCAACGAATCCAGGTCATTGCGAATGGTAGCCTGCGTTGCTCCCAGTCTTTCGCTGAGCTGCGCTACCTGCACAATCCCCTCCCGGTTCAACTGTTCCAGGATAGCCCGCCGGCGAATATCGATTTTCAATTTTCCCATAATTATAGTGCCTTATTGTTCAGCCGTTCGCCCACAGCTCCACCGGGATGAATCAGGGCAAATTGCTCTGCCTGATAACCGGTTTCTTCAATGACCGCTGCCTGCAATGCATGGAAGATCATACACAAAGAGGTGGTAGAGGTCGTGCCCTGGGCATTCCACTTGTCAGTTTCCCGATTGACATACTGCTTCAGCACCACATCTGCAGCCTGCGCCAAAGGAGATTCCAGATTTTCCGTGACCGTAATGATGGACACACCTTTTGCCTTGCAAATATCCACGATGGGCAGCAGCTCCTTGGTCTTGCCGCCACGGGAAGCAAAGATCATCACATCTCCTGCCTGCAAAAAGCCGGTCGCACCGTGAACTGCCTCAGCAGGAGAAATAAACCGTGCAGGACGTTCGATGCAGCACATCAGATGTGCCATATGCTGGCAGATGATACCGCTGTGGCCGCAGCCGGCAGTGCCGATACGGGGTGCCTTACTCAGCAGTTCTACTGCTTTGCCAAAGGCTTCGTCGTTGATGTACGCCTTCATCTCCCGGATGCAGGCCTCTTCAATTTCGTAGGCATTATAAATTGCCTGTAGACTTTCTTGCTTCATAATTTTTCCTCCCGAAAGTTTTTATTTATCATAACACAAATTATATTTTCTTTCAAGAAAATTTTTTAAAATCTTCCGTCAAATCAGCAAGAAATATCCAATATTTTTTGTCTAAAACGCAAAAAATACGTAATTTTAATTGACTTATCCCCTTGATTTTTTTATAATGTAGTAGGGTCAGGAAATAGGGCCCATTTTTAGGAGGAATATGCTATGAATAAACTGCAAGCAGGTTTTTCTAAACTGAATATCAATCCCCCGATAGGTACACCTATCAATGGTTACTTTATCCCCCGTCATGTAGAAGGTTTTCTGGATGACATAGAGGTTTGTGCGCTGGCACTGAAGGTAGAAAACACCACCATTGTAATGCTGAGTGTCGACATCTGTATACTGGGCACAAAGCTTGCACTTTCTTTGCGGGAAAGCATCGCTGAAAGCATTGGTCTTCCCGTAGATGCTGTGTGGCTACATACAACGCACACCCACACCGCTCCGCAAATTGCCAACACTTTCTCCATAGGCGCTTTGGAGTTCCCGGAGCAGGCGGATTTGCTGGAAGAATATCTGCATTTCTTCCGTCGTAGACTCATTGATGCGGCTGCATTGGCAATTTCCGACTGCAAGGAGGCAAAAATGGGTTGGGCAGTGGGCGAAGCCCCCAACATTTCCTTTGTCCGTCGTTTCCGCATGAAGGACGGTAAGGTGCGTACCAATCCCGGTGTTGGCAACCCCGATATTCTGCACCCCATCGGTGATGTGGACGAGCGCGTAAATGTCCTGCGTTTTGACCGGGCAGAGGATTCTCTGGTACTGGTCAACTTTGGTTGTCACCCCGACACAGTTGGCGGCAGCTTGATTTCCGGCGACTGGCCCACCCTTCTGCGTCATCGTCTGGAAAAGAGTCTGGATAATGTCAAGTGCATTTTCTTCAACGGCGCGCAGGGCGACGTAAACCACGTAAATGTCAAAGCCACCGGCGGCGACTTTAATGATATGTTCAATGATTTTGATGATGTCGCCCGTGGCTACGGTCACGCACGGCATATGGGCAACGTGGTTGCCGGTGCTGTGTTGCAGGTTTACGACAAAGTCAACTACACAGACGTGGACAGTTTGTCCTTTTTGCGCAAGACTGCTCAGCTGCCTTCCAACATGCCTTCCCCCGAGGAACTGCCTCTGGCGCATAAGTATAATGACCTTCACAACGCTGGCCGGGATGCCGATATTCCCTTCCAGGGCATGGAGCTGACCACTGTGGTAGCCGAAGCTGCCCGAATGGTTCAGCTGGAGAACGGTCCTGAATTCTTCAATATGGAACTAAACGGCATCAAGTTAGGCAATGTTGCGATGTTTGCCATTCCCGGCGAGCCCTTCACCGGTATTGGACGCGGTCTGAAAGAGGCTGAAGGCTGGACTTTGGTTCTGCCCATGTGCCTGACCAATGGCGATGACGGCTACTTCCCCATGAAGGACGCCTACGATGAAGGCGGCTATGAAGCCCGCTCCTCCAGCTATCGCGCCGGCGTTGCGGAGAAGATCATCGAAGAAGGCACTGCACTGTTGAATGAACTGCGCAATAGCGCTGTTTAATATGAAATGAGGTGAACCCCAATGATCCCCAACTGCAAAATTAAAGCACCGTTTTTTGAAATTGGCCCCAAGTCTTATCTGTACGGTCAGGATGTAATTGATCTGGCTATTGCAGCGGACAAGGCTTCTGAAAAATATGGTGTGGACATCATTTTTACCACTCCCATCGTGGAGATCGCACGGGTAAAGGCTGCCACCAAGCGCATTCACGTCTTTGCCCCTCACATGGACCCCATTGTTCCCGGCCGTGGTCTGGCAGATATTCTGCCGGAATCTCTGGTTGCTGCAGGCGCTGAAGGCGTCATGCTGAATCACGTGGAAAAGCCCGTGGATTTTGAAACATTGGAGAAAACCATCAAGCGTGCCGAGGAAGTAGGTCTGACTACCATCGTGTGTGCAGACTCCATGGCAGATGCAAGCAAGATCGCTACATTGAATCCTGATATCATCGTCGCTGAGCCTTCTGAGCTTATCGGCACCGGTGTCAGCGTCGGCCCTGAGTATGTAGAGGCCGCCACTAAGTGTGTTAAAGACGTTAACGCTGATATTTTGGTTCTGACCGCTGCCGGTATTGCCAACGGTCAGGATGTATACAACACCATCATTGCCGGCGCAGATGCCACCGGTTCTTCCTCCGGCATTGCCAAGGCACCCGACCGTGCTGCCATGGTGGATGAAATGATTGCTGCCGTCCGCAAAGCATGGGACGAGCGCAACGCTTAATGTATCAATAATTTTTTGGAGGTAACAAAAATGGAATTTACAATGATTCAGAAAGAAATTCAGCTGCAGTCCCGCGGTTGGATCCCCACTTTCCACGACATCTCTATCGATGTTCACAAGATCGTTGAGGAGTCCGGCATCAAGAACGGTACTGTTTCTGTGGTTTCTCACCACACCACCTGCTCTGTTATGATTCAGGAGTGCTCTCACGACTTCGACACCTTCGATCTGGAGTACCTGCAGCATGACCTGCTGGACATCATGCGCAAGATGATCCCCGATTTTGTTAACGAAGGCGATTACCGTCACCCCGGCCCCGTACACGCACAGTTCGGCCGCTATGTTGACGAGCCCGGCAACTTCACTTCCATGAACACCGATGGTCACCTGCGCAGCGTCTTCTTTGGCCGCAGCGAGACCCTGACCATCAAGGACGGCAAGCTGGATCTGGGCGAATTTGCACACATCTACTTCATCGACTGGGACCATGTCCGTGCACGTCCCCGTCAGGTCAACCTGACTCTGTTCGGCACCAAGGAAGATATGCCCGACCGTAAGTACAACAACGGCGAAGTTGTAAACACTCTGCGTAAGTTCCCCGCCGAGGAGAAGGCTTACATGGAGCAGTACGACGAGTGGAAGAAGAGATAATTACCCAGAACCGTATCGGGAGGTAATTATGAATTCTTTACAAGCTGGCTTCAGCAGAGTAAATGTCACGCCCATGATGGGCATTCCCATGCGCGGATATTTTATAGATCGTTATGCGGAAGGCGTGCTGGATGATTTGGAGATCAACGCATTGGCACTTGCCTGCGGTGACACAAAAATCCTGCTGATGACACTGGACTGCTGTGCCATTGACACCCCCGTAGCCAAGATCTTTGCACAAAGTATTTCTGAGGCTACCGGTGTCCCGGTTGAGGCAATTGCCCTCCACGGCACTCACAGCCACACTGCCGGTTCCATGGGTTTTGAATCAGAGAATCCTTTGATTCGTGAGTACACGCAATTTCTGCAGAAGCGTTTTGTGGATGCAGCAACCTTTGCCCTTGCTGACATGAAGCCCGCCAAGATGGGCTGGAACATCGGCAAAGCTCCCAACATTGCCTTTGTCCGTCGTTTTCGGATGAAGGACGGCAAGGTTCGCACGAATCCCGGTGTTGGCAATCCCGATATTCTGCATCCCATCGGTGATGTGGATGAGCGTGTAAATGTCCTTCGTTTTGATCGGGAAGGTGCAGAAACCATCGTGCTGAGCAACTTTGGCTGCCATCCGGACGTGGTAGGCGGCAATCTGATCTCCGCCGACTGGCCCGCATTCTACCGCCGTCGGTTGGAAAAGTCCTTGGACAATGTAAAAACACTGTTTTTCAACGGTGCTCAGGGCGATGTAAACCATGTGAACGTGAACGCCAAGGATGGCGATTTCAATGATACATTCCACGACTTTGATGATGTGGATCGTGGCTACGGTCATGCCCGCCACATGGGTAATGTGGTAGCCGCAGCGGTTATGCAGGTTTACGACAAAGTCAATTATCGGGATGTAAACACATTGCGCTTTGCGCAAAAGGTCTCCGATCTGCCTTCCAATATGCCCGCGCCTGAGGATATGCCTTTGGCACATAAGTACAACGACCTGCACAACGCAGGCAAAGACGACCAGATCCCCTTCACCGGTATGGAGCTGACCACCGTTGTTGCCGAAGCCGGTCGTATGGTTCGTTTGGAGAACGGTCCTGAAACCTTCCCTCTGTGCTTGAGTGCTTTCGCCATCGGTCCGGTAGCAATGCTGGGTATTCCCGGCGAGCCCTTCAATGGCATTGGCTTGGGTCTTAAAGAAGCCGAAGGCTGGGATGTGGTTTTGCCCTGCTGTCTGACCAACGGTTCAGAGGGGTACTTCCCCATGCAGGACTCCTATGACGAAGGCGGATATGAGGCAAGATCCTCTCGCTACAAAGCAGGCACTGCTGAGCTGATCATTCAAGAAGGCAAAGCTCTGCTGGATACCCTGCACTAAGGAGGGATACTGATGACAGCTATTATTAACGCAGAACTGGTGATGCGTAATCATACCATCCCCGATGCAGTTCTGTTCATCGAAGACGGCATCATTCGTGGCTTTGGAGAAATGCGTAACACCCCCATTCCGGAGGATTGCGAGATTCTGGATGTTCAGGGTGCCTATGTTGGCCCCGGCTTTGTGGATATCCACACCCATTCCGATGGCAGCGTATTTTTCCACGAAGATCCCGTACGATGCAGCCTTCACCATTTGAAAAACGGCACCACAAGTCTGCTGCCTGCGCTGTACACCAGCATGAACACACAGCAGTACATCGATTCCGTCAAAATCATCCGTGATGCCATGAAGAAACCCGAATGTGGCAATATCGCCGGTCTTTACATGGAGGGTCCGTACCTGAATCCCGGTTTTGGCTGTGACCGCACTTCCAATCCTTGGGCAGATGGTGTCAAAAAGGAATCCTATCAGCCGGTAATCGATGCCGCATGGGATCTGGCAAGAGTTTGGTGCTTAGCCCCGGAGCGGGAAGGTATTTTGGATTTCGTTCTGGATGTAAAGGCTAAAAATCCTGCCGCAGCCTTTGCGGTTGCACACAGCAAAGCTGCCCCCGACCAGATCGAAGCACTGATGCCCTACGGCTTGAAGATCGGTACACATCATACCAACGCTACCGGCGATCTGCCCAAGTATCCTGAGTGTCGTGGCGTATGTGTAGATGAAACCGTGAACTACAACCGGGAGATTTACGCCGAACTGATCTGTGACAGCCGTGGTATCCATGTAGATCCCTATATGCTTCGTCTTGTACGCCGCATCAAGGGCGATGACCGCATTATTCTCATTTCCGACACCTACGCCTGCGACGGTCCTGTTCCTGAGGGCTATGATGGTGTTACCGACATCAACTTCGACTGGGAAGGCGAAATTGCCGGTTCCAAGCTGACTTTGAATGTTGCATGCCGGAATATGATGAAGCACACCGGTGCTTCCATTGTGGATGTGTTTAATTTTGCATCCTACAACCCCTCCAGAGCTGTCGGTCTTTTAGACCGTGGCGAGATTGCCGTTGGCAAGCGCGCTGATCTGGTGGTAACTGACTACAAAATGAACATTAAAAATGTAATTTTGAAAGGAGAAATTCAATAATGGCAGATTTTATTGTCGATCCCGCAACCAAATTTGATTTCCAACCTCATGAGTTTGTCCCCTTCAAGGACAAGGCTGTTCTGGAGCGCGTGCGCAACATGAGCGGCAAGGAGTTGGAGCAGCGTGAAGAGTGGTGGCACCCTGAGTTCCAGGTCAAGGTAATGATGAATCCTCATCCCGTCCTGATCGCTACTCTGTTTGAGCGTCTGCGTGCCGCATCCGAGGCTGGCAAGACCTTCACCATGATTCTGGGCAACCCCGAGCCCGACACTTACATCCCCCTGGCACAGTTGATCAACTACTTCCAGATCGACTGCTCCAAGGTTCACCTGTTCGCCGAGGACGAATGGGCTGACCAGGACGGCAACATTGCCCCCATTACCTATGAGGCAGGCTTTGCCCACTCCATGATCAAGTATCTGCAGCAGCAGATCGATCCCAAGCTGCGTATGCCCATGGAGAACGTCCACTTCCCCACCAACGAGAACATCAAGGACTACTCCAAGATCATCAACGACATTTCCGAGGGCGGTGCTGATATCGCTTCCACCTCTCCCGGTTGGGCCGGCCACATGGCATTCGTGGATCCCATCCCCGAGTTCATCGGCTCCGGTGACATTGAAGAATGGCTGAACCAGCCTGCTCAGATTGTCAAGCTGCACCCCATGACCATTATGCAGAACTCCCTGAACGGCACCTTTGGTCAGTCTGGTGACATTGCAAATGTTCCTCCCTGCGCTGCAACCATCGGACCTCTGGACGTAATGCGTGCTAAGGAGCGTATCGAGGTTCACGCACTGGCTACCTGCGGTACTTTCTCTTCCTGGCAGAGAATGATCTCCCGTCTGTGCACTCACGGACCGATCACTCCCTACCTGCCCAGCACCATGCTGCAGACCAAGAAAACTCAGGTCTACATCAGCGAAGAGCTGGCAGCTCCCTTTGCTTGCTGGGAAAAGGTTGGTTACTAATTTACCGAACCTGGGCTGCCCGGAACAAAACGGGCAGCCCGCTTTCTACTAATCTTTGAAAGAGGCTGTTTGAATGAAAAGCTATACTCTGAAAAAAATCAACGGTGCGCCTGATTGGGATGCCATTCCCGCACTGGATATCGACATTGTTCATCGCCTGGAAACTGATGTTAAGGCATGGGCAAAGCTGTGCTGGGACGAAACCGGCATCTATGTGAATCTTCGTGCCAAAGAAGAAAACATCCGCTGCGAAGAGTTGGAGCCTCTGGATCCCATTTGTGAGGACAGCTGTCTGGAGTTCTTCATCCGTCCCACTGAAGCTCTGAACTACTTTAACTTTGAATACAATTACGCATGTAATGTATATCTGGGCTACGGCACCGGTATTCACGACCTGACCCGTCTGATCATGCAGGATCAGAAAGCCACCTTCCAGCCCAAATCCTACAAAACCGAAGATGGTTGGGGTGTCACTTATCACATCCCCTTCACCTTTATCCAGCTGTTCTTCCCGGATTTCAAGGCATACGAGGGTCTGAAGTTCTACGCCAACTGCTACAAGTGCGGTGACAAGACTGAAAAGCCCCACTACCTGTCCTGGAACACCATCGGTCCCGAAGGTCGTACCTTCCACGCTCCCAAGTATTTTGGCAACCTGACCCTGGGCGGCGAATAAGGATAATACAAATAAAAACACGGCAGAAATTCTGCCGTGTTTTTTTATGTTAGAGCTTCAGTACAAATTCAAAGCGGAATTCTTCTTCACTCAGCTTATACTGATCCATCAGCTGCGGACCGCAGGAACCGGAGCCAATGCCGCTGTCCTTGTAATCCACCCGGACGTGGGTCTTGCCATCCTTGACAAGCTCTGCCTCGTGCTGTGTCCGGAACAGATCTTCTGTGGAATACTGGGAAACATTGATCTCAAATGCTTTATCTGCCACAAAGGTCAAACCGTTCTTTAGCTGCAGGTAGCGCACACCGTAGTGATTGCCATGCTCCTGAGGCATGATATAGGGCACATATTCCTTAGAAGCGGTGGATTCCCACATTCCCTTGCCCTGATAGTGGTGCATATCCATATAGGTTTCCCCCGGGCCATAGCCAAAGTAGCGGAAACCGGCATCTGAATCAGGAACTGTAAATTCAAAACCAAACCGCTGAATCCACACGCTGCCCGGTCTGCGTTTTACATCCACCCGGAATTGAATTTGGCCGTCTGCACTGACCACAATGCGCTGGCTGTAACGAAGGTAAGGCGCTCTTGCCACACCGGCCAAAGAACCTTCTACCAAAATTGCATTATTTTCAACCTTGACGGAATAGATCTTATCAAATGTCGCATCCAGATTTTCGCCATAGTTGACAATATTGCGAATCCACTTTTGCTTTACCTGACGTTCATTGTCTGTAGGCGCACGGAATGCGCTCAGGTGAATTGGGCTGTCAATGAGATGTTTGCCGTTCACTTCCAAATCGGTGAACACGCCATAATGCTTGGAGAAGGTATAGCGGAAATTGTCGCCTGCCGCAATGATTTCCAGCTCTGTTTCTTCCAGCTTTGCTGTAGCGCACACATCTGCAACCTTTTTCACCGGAATCTGCAGATCGATTTGTTCCGTGGCAACTTCATAGCCGTTTTCGTCCTTAAGCTGCATATTTACATAACAGCCGTAGACGCATTCTACCGGTGTTTCGGCAGGTGCATCCAAGGAAACAGTCGCACCCGGTGCTACATCCAATACTGTTTCAGATGTCCAGAGGACCTCCTCATCGCACACCAACTGACAGCAGAAGGTGTATTCCGACAGATTTTTAAAGGAATTGCGATTGCGAATGACAATTTTGCCATTTTCAAAAGTAGCGCGCATAGGCTGATAGGCATATTTCGCTTCATAGGAACCTGCCTTGAAGCTGCGATCCGGGAACACCAATCCATCACAGCAGAAATTACTGAAATCCACCAATTCCGTATCCCAGTCGCCGCCGTATTTGCTTGTGCCATTCTCGATCACTGTATGATCTGCCCATTCCCAAATACAGCCACCGACAAGCTTGGGATATGCGTCAATGATGCGCCAGTAATCCATCAGGTCACCGGGGCCATTGCCCATAGCGTGGGAATACTCACACAGAAATACCGGTTGGGGCAAGTGCTCGCAGGTAGCATCATATTCGCAGGACGGCGGATCAATATACATACGGGAGAAAATATCCGCATCCATACGCTCTGCATACATCTGCTTTTTTTCTTCCTTAGTAAAAGTATATCCGCCCCAGGATTCCCACCAGTCCGGGTCATTTTTCCGGGAACAGTCCTCGCAATGCACCGGGCGGGAATCATCTCTTTGGTGTACCCAATCGATCATTGCCTTGTGGTTCACGCCATAGCCGCTTTCATTACCCGTAGACCAGATAATGATGGATGCATGGTTCTTATCCCGTTCCACGGCACGTTCCATGCGCTCCACAAACTCTTTTTGCCAGATCTGCTGTTGGCACAGCCAATCCATAGAATTCACATCATAGGATGTTTTATCCGTTTCATTGCCATAACGGTGGCAGAAGCCATGCATTTCCAGATCTGCTTCCAGAATCACATAGAAACCCATTTCATCACACAATTCGATAAATCGGGGTGACGGTGGATAATGAGAGGTACGAATACAATTGATATTCAGTTTTTTCATCTGGCGAAGATCCAGCAAGATATCCTCTTCTGACATCACCCAGCCATTGATCGGATGGGTATCGTGGTGGTTGACACCTTGCAGTTTTACGGGTACGCCGTTGATCAGCAGCTCATATTTATCAGAAATGGTGATGGTCCTGAAACCCACCTTCTGCGTAATCACTTCGCCCTTGGATTCAAAACGTAGTTCGTACAAATACGGCTTTTCTGCATTCCAAAGAACTGGATTTTCCACAGTAAAGACCGCTTCTCCCTCTGCCTCTTTCGTGGCCAGTTCTTTTCCCTGATCCAGCAAGGTAATCTTGGCACTGCCGTCAAAACGAACGCAGATATTATTTTCCTTTGTACGGATATCAATATCCACAATATGTCCCTGGGGGCGGGAAAGCAGATATACATCCCGGAAAATACCATTAAAACGGAAGAAATCCTGATCCTCCAGATAACTGCCGCAGGTCCATTTCAAAACCTCAACACGGACAGTATTTTCACCCTTAATAACGAAATCTGTAATATCAAATTCCGCCTGCATGTGGTTGCCTGTGGTAAAGCCCACATACTTGCCATTCACAAGCACCCGACCAGAGGAGGCGACGCCCTCTAACACAAAATAAGTACGGTTATCTGTATTGGTGATTTCAAATTCCCGTTCATACACACCGCAGGGGTTGTCCGTAGGTACATAGGGAGGATCTACGGGATAGGGATAATCAATGTTGGTATAATTGGGGTTTTCATACCCTCTTACCTGCCAGCAAGAAGGCACATCAATGGTATCCCAATCGGTGATATTTTCCTGCACATCAATATCCCGGGCATAGTACTTAAACCGCCAAGTACCGTTCAAAAGTGTATAGCAATCCGGATTGGACGGAATATAATAACTTCTGGGTTTGCACCGGTTTTCGCTGGTCTTTTGAGGATTTTCATAATATCTCATAAGGATACCTCCTCCAGATTTTATTTTTGCCCATATTTTATCATACCCGCAAGGGGATTTCAACACGAAACAGCGACTTTCCATGATTTTTCGTCTTTGTATTGACTTTCCATTTCACGGGTGGTATAAGTAACATATTACATAGAAAGAGGCGCATTATGGAAGACGGAAAGAGCTTGGATTCCCATATTTCTTTGGCGCTGGATATCGGTATGCAAATGCTGGTATGTGGTGCGCAAATCAGCCGTGTAGAGGACTCTATCGGCCGTATTTGCAAAGCTTTGGGAGCCGTAGAAACACATGTATTTTCTGTAACCTCGGGCATCATTGTTACAGCTTTCGACGAAAAGGGCAACAGCGCAACCCAACTGCGTCGGATCCGTTCCGGATCACTGGATATGACACGGCTGGAAAAACTGAATCAACTTTCCCGAGATATTTGCGCTTTCCGGGTCACAGACGCGGAAATCCCTGGCCGTCTGGATAAAATCAACGCGGAAACCCACCGTCCTATTTGGGTAATGACTTTGGTGTATGCACTGATCTCCGGTTCGTTGAGTATTTTCTTTGGTGCATGCTGGCCGGATGGTCTGTGTGCTGCAGGTACCGGTGTAATTCTGTGCCTGCTGGAATACTGGATGAAGAAGATCAACCTGGATCATGTATTTACCGTATTTCTGGTTTCCCTGCTCATAGGTCTTTGTAATGTTGTGTTGGTTAAGATGGGATTGGGGCAACGCTTTGATGCCATTTCCATTGGCAACATCATGCTGCTGATCCCAGGCATTGCCATGACCAACGCCGTACATGATATGTTTGTAGACGATATGCTATCCGGTGTCAGCCGATTTTTCCGGTCACTGGTTATTGCATTTATTGTTACCTTTGGCTTCACCGTGGCCGGAATGTGTTTGTAAGGAGGTGCAGCTATGATCAATCCTATTTTACAAACGCTTATGGGCGCATTGGGTTCCCTCGGATTCGCCCTTATCTTCCGTGTACGCGGGAAACTGCTGATTTTTGCTTTTCTTGGCGGTCTGCTTAGTTGGGGAACCTATTGCATCGCAGGCAGTTTTGTCAACCATGAAGCGCTGCAATACCTGATCGCCACCATTATACTCACACTCTATTCTGAAGCATTTGCCCGTATTTTGCGGTGTCCTTCCACTATTTTGTTGGTCACCGGCTGGATACCTCTGATTCCTGGCGGCTCGCTGTACTACAGCATCAGCGCTTTGGTGCAAAGCGATATGGCACTATTTGTTGACCGTATTCTGCACACCTTCCTGCTGATGATCGCCATGTCTGCAGGTATGCTGATTGCCATGACCATTGTGCATTTCATCACACCTCTGCGTCCCCAGCGCAAACAAGAGAAAAAATGCTAAAAAATTCCCCTTTCCGCTTGGAAGGGGAATTTTTATCTGTATTGCAATGTCACTGCTGTTCTGACGACAGACCCGTCAATATATTTAGCATAGTCCAAAACCTGCCGAAAACCACATTTTTGGTGTACGCTCAAAGAGGCGGTATTTTTATTGCTCACATGGGAATAAATCTTTTGTGGAAACCTATCCAACACTGTACGAATCAGTTTCTCTGCATATCCCTTTCTACGCGCTATCGGTGCTGTTTCCAACGCTTCCAACAGCAGGCCATCTTCATAGGGTTCCAAGCGCAAAGCACTGACATATTTTCCGTTTTCAACCCATAATGCATACACCGCGCCTTCTGTTGGAAAGAAACCTTCACGCAAGTACTGATAGAAGCTCTGTTCTGCCCGAAGAATTTGTTGGCCTTCCGGAAGCTCAGGATAAAATAAAGCGCCATTTTCACGATTTCCTTCTTCATAAACTGCCATTAGCTGTGAGAAATTCAGTTCCTGCAGTTTTGTCGCAAGATATAGCATCTTCTTTTCCTCCTTCCTGATTTTTGCATCAAAAATTGTAGTTTTTATGAATACATTTTTTGTATACGGTTTCCATAACACCAATCATTTTTGTGCGCATCCAATAATTATTCACAGTTTCCACAGCGTTTTCCACAAGGTAAAATCCTAATTTTGTGGTGTCGAAAAGGGTCGAATCCGGTATTTTCTAACCTTTTTGCAATATTTTTTAGGTTGCACATAATAATTATACAGAATGAGTATACAATTATCCAACCCTTTAAAAATGCAGGAGGCCGGCGGGTCTCCTGCACTTTTTTAGATCGTTTCTCCAAGAATGGATTTTGTGGCATAGGCATTGAGGTTCATATCCGCCACATTGCCCGCCAAAAACTCATAATAAGCCTGCGCACCGATCATTGCCGCATTATCACCGCACAAGCTTAACGGCGGCATATAAACCGTTGCATCCAGCTTTTGCGCAGCGGCCAAAAGATCTGCACGGATTCGGGAATTTGCAGCCACACCACCGGCAATTGCGATCTTTTTCAGCCCCGTTTCTTCAATGGCACGCACCACACGAGGCACCAAGGTATCCGAAACAGCTGCAGAGAAAGATGCGCACAAGCTGGGAATATCCAGCTCCTCCCCCACCTGCTCGGCATGGTGAATGAGGTTCAGCGCTGCTGTTTTCAAACCCGAGAAGCTCATATCGTAAGGATTTGCGCCTGGCTTGCTCCGAGGCAGATCGTACTTGGTATCAAGTCCCTCTTTTGCTGCCTTATCCAAGGCTGCACCGCCAGGATAGGGCATACCCAATACACGGGCAACCTTATCAAAGCATTCTCCTGCCGCATCGTCCAAAGTTGTGCCAAGAATACGCATTTTTGTATAGTCCATGACTTCGGCGATCATGGTATGGCCGCCGGAAACCACCAGACACAAAAAAGGCGGTTTCAAATCCGGATAGGCAATATAATTGGCCGCAATATGTCCACGAATGTGATGCACCGGGATCAATGGCTTATTCAGTGCCAGGGATGCCGCTTTTGCAAAATTTACGCCTACAAGGACTGCCCCAATCAATCCGGGAGCATAGGTCACTGCCACTGCGTCGATATCCTTTCGGATCAAACCAGTCTGCGCCAAGGCCTGATCAGCAAGCCCATAAATAGCCTCGATATGCTTACGGGAGGCAATCTCCGGCACAACGCCGCCATAAATGCGGTGCAGCTCTACCTGAGATGCAATACAATCACACAGTACTTCCCTGCCGTCACGGACAATAGCAACGGCGGTTTCATCGCAGGAAGATTCCACTGCCAGAATATTCAAACAGACCACTCCTTTCGTAGGATCAAGGCATTTTCCTTGGGATTTCGGTAGTAATTAGGGCGCAGCCCCACCTGCTGGAAACCCAACTGTTCATAGAGGGCAATGGCAGGTACATTGGATTGGCGCACCTCCAGTGCAAGGCTTTTGACGCCTTTGGACACCAAGGCCGTCACCAATCCCTTGACCAATTCCCGGGCAATTCCTTGCCGGCGATAGTCGGGATGCACTGCCACATTCATCATATCCGCCTCATCACATACACTCTGAGAACCGATATATCCGGCAACGGTTGTGCCATCCACTGCAACCAGCCATAAAGACAAGGGATTCTTTAATTCCGATGCTACACTTTTTTCGCTCCACGGATCAGAAAAACACAGTTTTTCCAACTGAGCAACTTGTGCAACATGCGCATCTGTCATTTGTTCTAATCGAATCATTTGGCGTCAAACCAGCTCTTTCCGATTTTTGCTTCCGCTGTCAGCGGAACTTTCAGGGCAGCAATGCCTTCCATCTCCCGGCTGACCAATTTTGCCACGTCCTGAGCGATTTCTTCTGGACATTCCACGATCAGTTCATCGTGGACCTGCAACAGCAGCTTGGCTTCAGGAAAATTCTCCCGCAATGCCTTATCTACCCGGATCATGGCCATTTTGATCAGGTCTGCAGCAGTGCCTTGAATGGGCGTATTCAGTGCCATGCGCTCTGCGCCCTGGCGAACCATAAAATTACTGCTGGTCAGTTCCGGGATGGTGCGCTTACGACCAAACAAAGTCTGGGTAAAGCCACATTCCCGAGCATCTGCCACCACCTGCTTCATATACTGGCGCACACCGCTGTAGTTAGCAAGGTAGCTGTCAATATAATCCCGGGCTTCCCAACGGGAAACACCGATATCCTCGGACAAGGAGAACTCCGAAATGCCATAAACAATGCCAAAATTGACTGCTTTGGCATGACGGCGCTGCAAAGCTGTCACATTCTCCGGTGCAACACCAAATACCTGAGATGCCGTAACTGTGTGAATATCCTGACGGTCAATAAATGCCTGCTGCATCACACTGTCATCGGCAATGTGGGCAAGCACACGCAGTTCGATCTGGCTATAGTCAGCATCCACCAGCACACAGCCTTCCTTCGGCACGAACATCTTGCGGATCTCTGCGCCCAGATCGGTACGCACGGGAATATTCTGCAGATTGGGTTCTGTGGAGGAAAGTCGACCGGTAGCCGTCACCAGATTTTGAAAAGTAGTATGAATACGACCGTCCTCGCTGATGACTTTCATCAAGCCGTCGGCGTAGGTGGATTTCAGTTTTGTCAGCATCCGGTAATCCATAATTGCCGGAATAATGGGATGCTTATCCTTCAGTTTTTCCAACACTTCCGCATTGGTGGAATAGCCGGTTTTTGTCTTTTTCACCGGGGGCAGACCCAGTTTCTCAAACAGCAATTCTCCCAACTGCTTGGTGGAATTGATATTGAATATTTCCTCAGAATAACCGTAAATGACTTTTTCACAATCATCGATCCGCTGTGCAAGCATCTTGGAGAATTGCTCCAGCTGTTGACGGTCAATGGCAACACCGGCACACTCCATGCGATACAAAACCGGACAAAGAGGCAGCTCAATATCCTCATACAGCGCCTTCATGCCCTGCTTTTCCAGTTCTGCCTGCAATACCGGCTTCAGCTGCCACAAGGCCTCTGCGCAGCCGGCAGCATCTCCATCATCCACACTGGTACCAAGGAAATTGGTGGCCAGCTTGGATACGGGATACTCCGAAGATGTCGGATTCAAGTCATATGCAGCCAAGGCTGTATCAAAGGAAAACGCTCCATAGCACAGTCCCAGCTCGTCCAGGCGGTGCATAGTAGCCTTCATATCATGGCAAATGCAATCCAGACGCCCCAGCAAGCAATCGCAGGCCATCTGTACCTCCATGGGGGTCATGGTGTACACGCCCTTTTCCCATGCAATGCCCAAGGTTCCGTCCTCTGCCAGATACACTGCGCAGGGCAGTTTTTCTGCGGGGAGTTCTTCACAACGGGGCAATTTTTTGACCTCTGAAACCGTGTTTTTCGGTGCTTCTGCTGCTGCACTGCGCAGACCATATTTGTCAATGAGTTTTACAAACTCCAGCCGCTGGAACAGCGCATAAAGCTCCGGCTTATTATAAGGCTGCACAATGGCATCCTTTGGTTCAAAATCAATGGGGGCTTCCGGACGGATGGTTGCCAGATCGTAGGAAAGATAGGCATTTTCCTTGCCCGTTTCCAGTTTTTCACGAAGCTTGGGACGGATGGAATCGTCGCTCAAATTCTCATACACCCCATCCAGACTACCGAATTTCAGCAACAGTTCTGTGGCCGTCTTGGGACCAACACCGGCAACACCGGGGATGTTATCGGAAGAGTCGCCCATGAGCGCCTTCAGATCCACCATCTTTTGGGGTTCAAAGCCATACTCTTCCCGGAATTTTTCTTCCGTATAGAGGGTGGCTGTGGTTTGACCTGGCTTGGAAATCACCAGCTTCACATGGACATTTTCATCAATTAGCTGCAGAGAATCCCGGTCACCGGTAGCAATGACACATTCCCAGCCGTTGTTGGAGCAAATACGCCCCACTGTACCGATCACATCGTCTGCTTCCCAGCCCTGGCATTCATAGATAGGCACATTCATGGCACGAAGAACATCCTTCATTACCGGCATCTGGATCCGCAGTTCCTCGGGCATGCCGTGACGGGTAGCCTTGTAGCCGTCATATTTCAAATGACGGAAGGTAGGGCCATGCAGATCAAATGCGACACAAACCGCATCCGGCTGTTCCTCTTTCTCCAACTTTTCCAGGATGTTCAAAAAACCATAAATAGCATGGGTATAAAGCCCCTCCCGATTGGTCAGAGGCTTTACACCAAAATATGCACGGTTAATAACCGAGTTGCCGTCTAAAATCAGCAGCTTCATACTTTTCTCCACTTTGCGCCCTGGGGTGTATCGATAATCTCGATACCACGCTCTTTCAGTTCGTCACGAATACGGTCTGCCTCTGCCCAATTCTTGGCCTTTTTGGCTTCTGTACGGGCAGCAACCATGGCGTCGATCTCAGGATCTGCAGATGCAGCTTCTTCAGCAGCCTGCTTGGCAGCCAGTTTTTCTGCGGCAGCAATCAGATTCAGGCTCAAAACCTGATCAAAATCAGCAATCAGCGCCAGCTTGGTGGCATCATTGCACTTTGCCTTCAGCACATCGTACACTGCGGTCACAGCCAAAGAGGTATTCAGGTCGCCATTGAGGGCATTAACAAAGCGCTCCTTCAGACTATCAAACGCCTCCTGCTCCACTTCACCCTCGCCCTTGAGGGTTGCAATCTTGGCAATCAGTTTGTCGTATGCAACCACCGCATTGTCCAGATTTTCCCAAGAGAACACCAGATTCCGGCGGTAATGGCTCTGCAGGCAGAACAGTCGGTAGGCCATAGGATCATAGCCCTTGCTTTCCAACAAAGAAACCGTCAGAAATTCGCCCTTGGACTTGCTCATTTTGCCACCTTCGGTGTTCAGATGGTGGACATGGAACCAATAGTTGCACCACTTGTGACCCAGATAGCTCTCGGACTGGGCAATTTCATTGGTATGGTGCGGGAAAGCATTGTCGATACCGCCGGCATGGATGTCCAGATCCTCGCCCAGATGCTTCATGGAAATGCAGGAGCATTCAATGTGCCAACCAGGATAACCTACACCCCAGGGAGAATCCCATTTCAGAGCCTGATCCTCAAATTTGCTCTTGGTAAACCACAGAACAAAGTCGTTCTTATTTTTCTTGTTGGTATCTTCCTCAACACCTTCACGAACGCCCACTGCAAGATCTTCCTCATCGTGGTCGCCGAAAACATGATACTTATCCAATGTGGAGGTATCAAAATACACGTTGCCACCAACAAAGTAAGCCTTGCCGGTATCCAGCAAACGGGAAACCATATCGATATACTCGTCGATACAGTTGGTAGCAGGCTCTACCACATCAGGCTTTTTGATATTCAACTTCTTGCAATCAGCGAAGAAAGCGTCGGTATAGTACTGGGCGATCTCCATAACGGTCTTGTTCTCCCGCTTTGCGCCCTTGAGCATCTTATCTTCACCGGTATCTGCATCGGATGCCAGATGACCCACGTCGGTGATGTTCATGACGCGCTTGACATTATAGCCGGTGTAGCGCAGAGCCTTTTCCAGCACATCTTCCATAATATAGGTACGCAGATTGCCGATATGGGCATAGTGATACACCGTCGGGCCGCAGGTGTACATCTTCACCAGATCGGGATTGTTGGGAACGAACAGTTCCTTCTTATGGCTTGTAGAATTGTATAAATACATAATGGTCTCCTCCATTTTTGCATATTCAAAATAAAAACGCCTCTTGTACAATTATTGTACAAGAGGCGGGTCTTCAAAACTCGCGGTTCCACTCTCATTTATCGCTTTGTATGCAATTCGTGCTCCCGGATGCACTTTCACACTTCCGTTTCACCCGGGCTTCCAGCCGATGGCCCCGGCTCTCTGAGAAACTTTTCTGTGTTACTCTTTCCGTTCTACGCAACGTATATATTCTACCATGGGAAAAATCCTCTGTCAAGGGCGCAAAACCGCCTTGGCCGGGGAGAAATTTTGAAACAGTGAAACATTCTTGCCTTGATTTCGTAAAAAAAGATGATATAATGAAGCCATTGTGTAATTTGGAGGTAATAACAATGGAAAAAATCCTCGCGATCCTGAATACACCCTTGCTGGTTGCGCTATTCAAGGTCATCATCATTGTGGTCATCGGTACACTGCTGATCCGCATCATTAACCGTACCCTTCAAAAAATTCTGGAAAATTCCAAACTGGAAAAAGCCGCCCACAGCTTAATCCGCACCCTGGTAAAAACGATTCTTTACATCTTGCTGGGTCTTATTTTGGCTTCTTCAATTGGCATTGATGTTACCGGCATCGTTGCTTTAGCCAGCGTGGCATCTCTGGCAATTTCTCTGGCACTGCAAAATATGCTAGCCAATGTTATCGGTGGTTTTACCCTGCTGTATACGCACCCTTTCAGTTCCGGTGATTATGTGGAGATCGCAGGCCAGTCCGGCACAGTAAAGGAAGTGGGCATTGCTTACACTCGCCTGACCACACCGGACAACAAGCTGGTTTCCATTCCCAACAGTGCTGTGGTTTCTGCTGAGATCGTCAACTATACCGTCACCGGCACTCGCCGCGTGCAGGTAGATATCACCGCTGCCTATTCTGCCGATCCTGATACAGTAGTGACTGCACTGCTGGAAGCTGCCGAGGATGATCGTGTTCTGGCTGACCCTGCCCCCTACGCCGGATTGACCGGCTATGGCGAAAGTGCTATCAGCTACACTGTCCGTGTTTGGGTCAAAACAGAAGATTACTGGGATGTTTACAACAAAATCAATCGCAGTATTTTTGACACCTTCCATCAAAAGAACATTGAAATGACCTATCCCCATCTGAACGTTCATTTGGATAAATAATTGTATAAAAGCATTTCTTTCGGACATACTGATTATGGACGAAGACAACCGCTATGAATGCTGTGACGACAGATAAACGGTACATTTTCGTCAAGTGTGTCGCTGCAAGCGCAGCAGTGTGATGCGAAAAAGGTGGGGAAGGAACACCCCACCGGTACATAAAAAGAGGAGGCAGATGCCTCCTCTTTTCTTTATTCTTCTTTCTGTTCTTGGATTTCTTCCTGAATTTGCGTCTCTTCTTCCGCAGGCATATGTTTATTCCAGATTTTCAGTAACATTCTTCCGTTCATAAACGCAACCAGAGAGAACCAAATGCACACCCATAGCGGCAGACAACGCATAAACATGACCGGCTTTGCAAAAAAGAGCACGATGGGCAAGACATTCAGCGTAGCCATGAGAAATGCAGACGGCATATGCAGAATCGTAAGTAATGCAGCATTTTGGATTACTGTGCCAAGCTTCGTTTCAAATCTGGCAATTTGCGGCAATAGTTGGGGTTGCAGCATCAGGTAAATGATGCTGACTATAAAAATCACGATCCACAACAAGTTGCTGCCGCCATAAGCAAACAGATAACGCACATTGAAGGTCATCAATGCTCCAACAGCCAGAATGGGCAACCACAGAAGTGTAGACTGTAAAAAATTCTTACCGAACGCCCGGAAGAAGGGACGAAACACCTCATCTTCGTCATTGGTCTGATACTGAAAAACTGTGTAATACATTGCAGTAGTTGCTGCACCCATTGTAATGATTGGCAGGCTGCAAATGATCCACAAAATATTTAATATCACCAGATTGCCGACCATGGCAATTTTTTGAGCGAAAGGCGAATCCCATCGAAAGATGTTACCCATATCGTACCTCCGTTGTTTTTCTTATATCATACTACTTTTGTCAACCTTTCGCATCATCAATTTTTTGCATAACGCTTACATTATTATAATAGCAGCCTATGTTGCAGGGCAGAAATCAAAAAACACATTTTGGTCAAGCAGTTTCATTTTCGCATTTCCCCTTATTTGTATGAGCTTTTTGCATATTTGCAAGGCATTCGTGATATTGCCCATATTGGCGCTTTTGTTTTTTGTTAATCTGCACAATCGTGCAAAAAAATGAAGATGTCATGCAAAATTCTTATATTTAAATAATAAAATTTCCTTGCTATGATTACTCTGTACCCTAGCAAATTTTTTTAGGAGGCGAACATATGAAAACAAGCAAACGACTGATCTCCATGCTTTTGGCCTTTGCGCTGATTCTTTCCTGCGCACCGGCTATCAGCTTGGCCGTCAAGGCTGCAGAGATCG